>JAAELK010000335.1 GCA_024226935.1 Desulfobacteraceae bacterium | reverse complement strand
TTTCCGTAAAGGCAAAGTGCCAATGAAGATGGTTGCTAAAATGTACGGCAAAGCAGTACGTCAAGACGTGATGGGCGAAGTAATGCAACGTCACTTCATCGAAGCGATCGTTAAAGAGAAAATCAACCCAGCTGGCGCACCTACTTTCGCACCAGTTGAAAACAACGAAGGCGCTGACCTAGTATTCAACGCAACTTTTGAAGTTTACCCAGAAGTTGAGCTGAAAGGCCTAGAAAACATCACTGTTGAGAAACCAGCAGTAGAAGTTAAAGACGCTGACGTTGAAGAGATGATCGAAACTCTACGTAAGCAACAAGCAACTTGGACTGAAGTTGAAGCTGCTGCTGACGCTGGTTCTCGTGCAACTATCGACTTCGTTGGTTCTATCGACGGTGAAGAGTTCGAAGGCGGCAAAGCTGAGAACTTCCCACTAGAGATGGGCGCTGGTCGCATGATCCCTGGCTTCGAAGACGGTATCGTTGGTAAAACAGCAGGTATGGAATTCGAAATCGACGTAAACTTCCCAGAAGATTACCACGCTGAAAACCTAAAAGGTAAAGCAGCT
>JAAELK010000334.1 GCA_024226935.1 Desulfobacteraceae bacterium | reverse complement strand
CCTGACTCACGCTACTTTGCAATTGCTCAGATTCAGCAAGATCAAGTAGATAGCTACGCTGATCGCAAGGGTTGGAATGCGTTGGAAGCAGAGAAGTGGTTAGGTCCAAACATTAACTAAGATCGACTAGAAAGAGAAAGGGTTGCCATTGCGCAACCCTTTTTTGTATCTAATTGATTGTTTACTCTTCCTCAAACAACTCTTGGTGGAGCTTCTGAATTGCCGAACGAGAGACAGACTCATGCACTAGGAAACAAAGATTGTGTGGGCTCGCACCGTAGCAGATCATGCGTAAGTTGAAGTCTTCTAGAGTGCTGAAGACTTGTTTTGCATAGCCTTTGCTCTCACTCATATTGTTACCGATAAGCGCAACAAGACATAGGTTGTGTTCAACTTCTACTGTACATAACTCTTCAAGTTCTTTGCGTACAACTTCAGGCAATTCCGGAGCACCACCAGAAGTGTCTGTTTGATCGAGCGTTAGAGAGACACTGATCTCTGAGGTTGTAATAAGATCAACAGAGATCTTGTGCTTAGCAAGGATCTCAAATACTTTCGCCAAGAAGCCGTATGCGTGGAACATGTTCGCACTGCGCAGTGTAACCATGGTTTGGTTGCAACGCAGGGCAAGTGCTCTAAACAGTGG
>JAAELK010000333.1 GCA_024226935.1 Desulfobacteraceae bacterium | reverse complement strand
TAAAACATTCAAAGGAAGCGTGAAAACAAAAAGACTAAATGCAGCAATGGACCTAAAATACCTGGAGGAGGTCATTTTCAAATGATCTATGCAGTTAGCAACTGCATAGGAACTTTGTAAATATTACTTGCGTTGGCCCTGAAGGGTGATTAGAAAATAGTTGACATAAGAATGGAAAAAGATAACATTTTATATAATACTTTTCAGTCGCTTTTAAACAAATTAACCATGCCTCCGGCAATAATTAGGCTGGGCAAGGTTAATAAAGCAATCCAGGATTGATAGGATTATCTATGAATACCGCCTTTGAGAAATTGGAATATATTTTCCGTAAGGGAAAAAACCTCAGCCAAAAAGATCTTGTCTCTTTATTTGATGCAGCAGGAATCCCCCAGGAAAGTTGCTGGCATGCTGTTTATAAGATAATTTTTGATACAAAAATCAATTTAAATTCAAATCTATACGGTGAAATAACAAAGTCCCAACTCAAACCTATCATGAAAAAGGCATTAAAAAATGCCCAAAAAGCAATATTTACAGAAGAGGCGCTTCTATCCCTGATTAAAGATTATAATACAATCTCTTTTTCTGTTTATAATAGCCAGTTAACTGATATTTTAAATGAATTGGATAATCTGACAAATGAATTTCAATCCATGAGTGCGATAAGGCAACAAAAAGTTGAAGATCTTGAAACAGAGGCAATATTGGCGATTAAATCAAACCTTTCCATCGAGGATAAGATTAAACTAATTAAATATAAATTTAAAGAAACAATCAACATGTTCCAGCAAGATATTTTAAAATTAGACCAGATGAACAATACAGACCACCTGACAACTCTTTACAATAGACGGTTTTTCGATGAACAATTAAAGACAGAAGTTACCCAGGCATTAAAGGAAAAAACCTGGTTAAATCTTTTGATGATCGACATCGATGACTTTAAACTATTCAATGATACATATGGGCATGTGGTGGGTGACCAGGCTTTGAAAACAATCGCAAAAAATATACAGCTTGTCTGTCACGATGAATCACGCAAAACAAGAATTGCTTTTTTCCCCACCCGATATGGTGGAGAGGAATTTGCCGTTATACTGCCGGCAATAAGTGAAAACAAGGTTTTTAAGATCGCAGAACTAATTCTGACTAAAACCAGTAATTATTCATTTATTATCAGAAATAAAAAAGGAAAGATTAAATATAAAGATTTGAATCTAACTGTGAGTATCGGAATTGCTGCACTCAATCATATGGATGATAAAAAACGGGGAATAAAAGCTCTTATTAAAAATGCTGATGCCGCCATGTATGATGCAAAAAAAGCCGGAAAAAATTGTATAAAGGAGATAGATCTATAAAAAAGGGTTTCCCACAACGGCATGTAAAAAACCCCTTTTTATAAAACACTTATTGAACGGTTACATTCACTGCAGCCGGTCCTTTCTGGCCATCTTCAACATCAAATGAAACCCTATCTCCTTCACTCAAAGATTTAAACCCGGATGCATTAATGCCGGAATGGTGAACAAAAACATCCGGTCCGTCTTCTTGCTCGATAAATCCATAACCTTTTGAATCATTAAACCATTTTACTATCCCATTTGCCATTGTGACCATCTCCTTACTTTAGATGAATAATAGTAGTTTCAAACCTCAGGTCCTGCCACTTCAACAAATGGGTATAGCCTTTAGAACGAAACTGAAAAGTCCTTCTTTTATTGACTTTTTTTATATTATTAATTTTGATCTAAAAATCAAGTATTTTTTTTAAAAACACGACTTTTTTTATGTAAACAAAGTGTTCAAGCCAAATGACAAGCGACTGTTTGTTGGTTGCAAATTGACCGTTCCCGGGGAGAAATCTGCCGGCAGATTTTCTCAACCAAGGGGCACCGATCTGCGAATCTACAACCTTTTGGCATATTCAACAAAGAAGGAACGCTGCCTTTTATGGTGGGTAAAATGGTTTTAACCCCCCTGGCAAGAGAAGGAATAGAGGTTAACAACCCTTTTGTATAGGGATGAACAGGATTTTTAAACAATGCGTTTACCTTGGCTTTCTCGGCAATTTGTCCAGCATACATCACCACCACCTGGTCACAATTTTCAGCAATAACCCCCAAATCATGGGTGATCAAAATAACGGACATACCAGTTTTTCTCTGGAGTTCTCTGATCAGATCAAGAATCTGGGCCTGGATAGTCACATCCAATGCCGTGGTTGGTTCATCGGCGATGAGGATATCCGGCTCACAGGCAAGTGCCATGGCAATCATTACCCGCTGACGTATCCCCCCGGACAATTGATGGGGATATTTTTTCATGACCTGGGCAGGATCCGAAACACCCACCTTTTCAAGCATGTGAACTGCACTATTTTTCATTGTGGCCGGGGTCATCCCGGAAAAATGGAGCTTGTAAATTTCCACAAGTTGTCGCCCCACGGTATAAACCGGATTCAAAGCGGTCATGGGTTCCTGAAATATCATGGATATTTTTTTCCCCCGGATTGTATACATTTGTTCAATGGGCAGTTCAAGAATATTTTTTTCTCCAAACCAGATTTTTCCATCGACAATACGAGATACGGGTTTGGGAAGCAGGCGCAAAATACTCAGGGCGGTGACAGTTTTTCCACATCCCGATTCCCCTGCAATTCCCAAAACACTGCCCTGCTCCAGGGAAAAACTGATATCATCCACTGCATGGATACAACCCTGATCTGTATCAAAAGCCACCACAAGATTTTCCAGTCTTAATATATTTTTTTTGCTTTTTTCACACTTTTTCTGATTCAATTGATTTTCCTGTATTAATTTGCAATTTGGACCTTAAACTGCTCGTCCACTATAATTTTAGGTTCAAACCTGATTCCTTTTTTCATGGCATCATGGGTTTGTTTATAAACTTTCTTATCGATCCAGAAAAGTCCTCCCACAGTGGAAGAAAAAGGCTCAAACAGGCCTTGAGACATTTTAGTGCCGTGGAACGCCGGCAGTTGTAGCCATCGCCAAAAAGCAGTCCTGACATAGGGCACCATGAAGGTGGGTACATAGGCTCCAATTTCATGAATTTTGTCTTGAATAGCAAGAGATAGCTTGATACGCTCAGATTCATCCAGGCTTGCCCTGTACTGATCAATCAATGCATCCAATTGAGGATCATCGGTATTGGTAATATTATTGGTCTGGGATTTATGGGCATTATCCGAATGCCACCCCTGCCTATAGGAGGGTCTTAAACCGGTACTCCAACCCATCCAGGCCACATCATGTTTTTTTTCAAGAATTTTCTTAAAAGTAGCTGTGGAATCCAGTTTTTCCAAATCAAGCTCAATTCCTGCCTTGAGAGCATCTTGCTTGAGAACCACAAGCTGGGGCATATATTCATCCAATCCATAGGTTATAGTTACGGAAAAACGCTGTCCATTTTTTTGCCAGATACCGTCGCTTCCCCGTTTCCATCCCGCTTTCCCCATCAGGGACTCCACTTTTTTGATATCATATCTACGGGGTTCAATAGTATAATCTGTGTATTTACCATATCCGAAAAAAGCCTGGGGAAGCCTGGAATAATCCCCCCTAAGGACTTTAGCAATAACTTTATCAATATTCATGGCATGGGCAAAGGCCAGGCGCAACCGCCTGTCTTTAAAAATTTTCTTATCCTGATTCAACCACATTCCATGGGAAGGCCGGGGAAGATCATTATAAAACCAGATGCGGTTCACATACCCGTTTTCAAACACCCGGGTCCTGGTTTTATCGTACCAATATTTGGGCATGGTCAGACTGAAAGCATCGATATTGCCTTTTTTAAAATGTTCCCATTGAAGATTAAAATCCCTGATTACCGTGTAGAGAACATAATCAACATTAAACCTGTTCTTAAAATATTTTTTTTCCCGGGCCCACCAATGGGTTTTTCGTTTAAATTTGATAAATCTGCCTTTTTTAAATTCATCGATCTGGTAGGCTCCGGTATTGGGGACAATAGCCCAATTATAGTCTTGAACAAATTGAGGTCCCAGGGATAAAAAATAATGCTCCGGCGTGGGAGAAATACCTAATCTCAAATATAGTTCCGGCATGGCTTTGGTGCTTTTTACCCCAATTGTATGCTCATCATAGGCCACAACAGATTCAATTTCTTTGGAATAATAATCGTTGTAAAAGGGGGCAACGATATACTCGGATCGCATAAATTTCAGGGTATAAACATAATCCCAAGCCGTAACCGGATAACCATCCGACCATTTTGCATCTGGATCCAGTTTAAAATACATGGTTTTTTTGTCCGCCCCAAAGGCCCAATGGGTGGCAAGCTCTGGAATTATATTTCCCGTATTTGGATGAATATTAATCAAGGCGAGCTGATTATCCAGGAACGCCCCCCGAAAACTTCCATTGGAATCGGGCCCCACCACCCGAAAAGTCAGGGGAAAACTTAAAATAGCCGATCGAAAAGTTCCCCCTTTCCGGGCGGCCAAAGAGGAAAAAACCGGATCATCATCATTTGTCAACCAGGAAATATTTTCCGGCAACTTTTCGTATACCCGTTCTTTTTCAGGTATTGCTACAGATTTACTATCGGTTACAAGCTTTTCTTTATTATCCTTATTTTCAGACCTGTTACACCCAGGACAGCAAATCAAAGCCAGCACGACTACCAACACAACTAAAAGGTGACAAGATTGTATTAAGCGCATTTTTTCTCCATTATTTATCAAAATATCCATGCCTCTTCCAAAATTTTTTCCCCCAGCCTATCATGGGCAAATCCTATCAAATTCCCAAAGGATTGATCAATCTTTCTTTTTTTTAAAAAAAAGTTTAAAGCCAGCTTTACCTTGACATAAATACCGGTATCGTTTTATTTTTAACAGATAAGATTTTAGGATTTATCCCTCAAATTTAAGGGGTTACCAATGACAAATGAATATTTACCCCCCGATAACCTATATACCATTCTGAGCACCCTGAAAGAATTAAACAACTATAAAGATGTTGATGCCATCCTCGACAAACTTCTTCTTGAAGCCAGAAAAATCACCCAGGCAGATGCCGGGTCCATCTTCCTGGTAGACCAAAACAAATTAAAATTTAGTTATATTCAGAATAATACCTTATTTGATGAGATCAAAGGGCAGGCAGAACTTTATTCAGACTTCACAATTGCCTTGGATGAAACTTCCATCGTGGGATATGTTGCCATGACAGGCAAAACCATTACCATAAAAGATGCCTATGATATACCCTTGGATCTTCCCTATACCTTTAATCGCTCATTCGATCAAAATTCTGGTTACAAGACCACTTCAATCCTTGCCATTCCCCTCAAAACCTATGAATCTAAATTGGTAGGGGTTATGGAATTGATCAATGCCAAAGATGCAAAAGGAAAAGTAATTGCCTTTAATACATTTTCCCAGGCTTTAGTTCCCCTATTTGCCAACAATGCATCCCTGGCAATTGAAAAGGGAATGATGAATCGGGAACTGATTCTCAGAATGATGCGTATGGCACAACTTAGAGATCCAGCAGAAACAGGTGTCCATGTCCAAAGGGTAGGAGCCTATTCAGCGCAGATTTACCAACAATTGGCAATCAAACGAAAAAGACCGGCCAATGAGATTAAACGCACAAAAGACTTAATCCGCCTGGCTTCCATGCTCCATGATATTGGCAAAATCGGCATCCAGGACTGTATTTTAAAAAAAACTTCCAGACTCACCCAAAAAGAATATGACACCATGAAATGGCACACTATTCACGGGGCCAGACTCTTTGAAAATACCACATCGGAACTGGATCTCATGAGCAAGGAGATCATCCTTTTTCACCACGAAAAATGGGATGGAACCGGCTATCCTGGAAAAATAGTTAATCTGAATGCCAAGACCCAAAAAATGGAACAACCCTGGAAAGGAAAACAAATTCCCCTGGCCGCAAGAATTACTGCTCTATCCGATGTTTATGATGCATTGGCATCAAAACGCGCCTATAAAGAACCATGGTCGGAAGAAAAAATTTTAGCGAGAATTGAGAAAGAATCTGGATATCACTTCGATCCTGAAGTGGTGGAAGCCTTCCTTGATATCCAGGATGTCATAAAAGCCATAGGAAATCACTACCACGACTTTCTAAATTACCCTGATTGATCACAGGGATTACACACACATAGGACCATACTGAACACATTTCCCAAAACAATCCCAGAGTATATCTGAAAAACCTTTCATTCAAATGGGAAAATCATCCCATCAAAACAAACAATCTTCAAACAAAAAAAACACGGTTGCCTTCTTTACAAAAAAAAATAATAAATTTATATTCACCTCCTATATATTTGCTTTTATTAAAGATTTTACAATGGAATAGTAAATATTCGGGTTAGTCATTCATGAGTTGATTTAAGCAAAACTCTAAACTTTTTATCAAGAGGAAAGACCCAAATATCTTTGATGGGAACACAAATTTTTCCTGGCTGCCCGCCAAGCTTCCCACGACCTTTAGTTT
>JAAELK010000332.1 GCA_024226935.1 Desulfobacteraceae bacterium | reverse complement strand
CTACCAGATTTTAGGTGGTGAAAAAAGTTTTAAAGCTATTTTTTTAATCAAGGTGGGTCAAAATTGGGTTATAAAAGGGGGTCATTTTTTGGTTGTAAATTCTAAATGTACCTAGGTGTATTTTCTGTGAAATTTCTTTTTATTCTTCCTGACATAATTATAGTCTCTAATTTTTATTTTTTTTAAAAAACTCAACTTAGAAAATAGTTCTTAGTGGACTCCATGTCAAGATTATTATTTGATAATGAGATGGAGTCCGGTATTTAAATTATGTCGGTATGAATTTATTTTTGTTCCGGGATATGGTCTAACAAATGTGCATCTACAGCCTGATTTACAGGGACAAATTCCATACTAAAATTTTTCATCTCGTAGATACAGATGTTGTCAACTATTAAGCATCCATCGGCTGTGATGGTATATTTTTTTGATATAGACGAAATCTCTTTGATATGGGCATGGACCTCTATTGTTTTGTTTGATGGCGTTATCTGCCCTCTATATATCCATTCGTGGGTGTGAGTAGGAGACATTTGTATCGTATATTGATCTGCGGGGATATCAAATTTTTTTAAAAGAAAGAAGCGAAGCAGTTGTAAAAAAGATTCTACCCCGAGTGATCCCGGGCAAACCGGGTCCTGGTAAAAATGGGCATCAAAGAACCATTCTTTGGGATCTACATTTTTAGTTGCTTTGATATATCCTTTTTTATAGAGTCCTGCATTAAGATCTAACAATTCAATATGGTCAATCATTCTCAGGGCCTTGGATGGCATGCCGGAATTTTTGGTGTTGCGTTTATCTTCCGGGGTGATGGGTGCATCATCGGCAAATAGGTGATGGGGGGAATCAAGTTCTGGAACAGAATTGGTATTAAATTTAGTGTCCCGGATGCCTACCTGATTGGCAAGGGAAGCTTTTGTGAAAAAGCCAAAATTGGTTGTTCCCTGGTATACACATTGTCCATTATTTCTTACTTCCATTTCAAAATCCTGGATAATCATGCCGCCGGCCTTGGAAACTCCGGTAATACGACTTCGAATATTCAGGGTTCCGGAATCATTTAAGATGGGTTGATCTATTTTTGCTGTGCCACCAAGATTCCTGAAATAGAGGCGGTCATTGCTTTGAAGGGCAGATCCTGCATAGGCGGCAAGCCACCCACAGGGTTGGAGTGCAATTTCAAGAAGGATACAAAAGGGCATGGTTTTGGTTCTGTTGGCTGTAAAGTACCACGCATTATCGGGAATATCGTATTGGACCTCAATCCATCCGCCCGCTTGCATTTTCCACTGGGGGTGATCAGCTTTGAGTACCCGATCCATGAAAAAATATGGGGGGCGTGGCAGTCTTGCAATTTGTCTTTCTTTATCAAAAATTTTGTATTTTTCCCCAAAGGCTGCTGAGGGATTTCCCTGGGCAAAGGCCAGAATATTTTCCCTTGAAAAAAGGGGGGTATTTTTAAATTTTTCCTGTAAAGATGGGTCCATAATGGCTTCAAATCCTGTTATGCTGGCGATCACCGTCTGGGTTTCATCCAGGAAAGTAAAATATCCCCTGATTTTATGTTGAGTTTCTTCGTTGACAGTAAAGAGAATTCGAATTTTTCCCTGGAGCTTTTTATAGGAAGCATAAAGGCGAAGATTGGTTATAAAACTTGGAAGACAAACCTGTTTTTTTGTTTCATAGGACCATAATATGGCGGCTTGAAAAGCTGCATCCAGCATCATTGGATCTATTACCCAAGCTTTGTTGTGGGGCTTTGTATACCATTGTTCCGGTTTGGGAGCCAATTGGGTTATAACCTCAATTCCCTTGTTGGAAATTCCGTTGATGGCAGTGATGCATTGGAGTTGCTTGCCGTGGAATAAAATATCTTCATAGGCTTTTTCTATCGGGGTTTTTGATGGTTTGAGATCCATGAATGCCGCCTGGGATAACACCGGTGGTTGGGGCAGCTTGCCTTTTAGCCTGATGAGACTGCTGGCATGGTTAAGTGTTTTGTTGGTACTATCCTGGGATTCCAGGTTGCCCAGGGTAGTGAATTCGGATTCTCCGGGACAGCATTTCCCAAGATTAACCCGGACTATTATTTCATCATTTTGGGGTTTGATCCCTTTTAAAAGACGTATGTCATCCATACCGGCAAAGACCAGACCCGGATTGTTCTTTGCTGCGGCATGGGCTAAAAGTTCTATTAATAATGCAAAGGGAACTACAGGTTCCTGGGCGATCTTGTGGGATTCAAGGATGGGAGAAGCCCCATAACCAAAGGATTGTTCCAATACAGTTTTTAAAATTGGTTTTTTTGGGGGAGTTTGCTGTGAAATATGGGCATCGATGACAATTTCCACAGGTTTTGTGTTTGGGTTTCCCATCTCTTTGAGCAATTGTAAAGCACCCATATCCAGTGGGATAAGGTCAATCCCTTTTTTATGAAATTCGCGTTTCAAGCCGTCATTTACCATACCTCCTGCCCAGGGGCCCCAATTAATGGATAAAAATCGGCAATCGGGTTTAGCAAGAGCCAGTTGCTGGGCAGTTTTATTTAGAACTTCATTGGCCATGGCATAGTCGCACTGGCCGGTATTGCCGGTTCTGGCGGCAATGGATGAGAACAAAATAAAATATTTAATTGGATCGTGGATGGTAGATTCTACAAGGCTGTTAAGACCTTCCACCTTAGTGTTGAAAACTCTGGTGAATTGATCAAGGTGTTTGTCGCAAATTAGTTTGTCTTCCACGACTCCTGCGCCGTGGATAATTGCCGAAATTTTGGTGAACTCTTTACGAACCTGTACAAAAATTTCATGGATCTCTTTTTGGTTTTGAATATCGGCTGAAAAATATTTTACCTGGGAGCCACAGGCTCTGATACGTTCAATATTGCTCTGAATCTCCCGGTTGGATAAAATTATCTGGTATTGTTTTTCGATGTCCGAAGGTTTGGGGTTCAGGTTAGCAAACTTCTGGGATAAAATTTGTTTTTTCATATCGGAAGGATTGGTAATACCCTGTATCCAGACAGGTTCTGTAAAGGGTTCCGGTGATCTTCCGATAAGGATGATTTTCGGAGAATAGGCCTTGGCAAGTTGAACAGCACATTCTGCCGTGACTCCTTTGGCACCTCCTGTAATAATTACCAGATCATCGGAATCTAAATCAACTATCCCCTCTTGAATCTCTTTGTTTTCAAGGGTCGGAATATTACAATTGTCTTCATCTAACCCCATTTCAACTGCTCCATGGGTCATCATTAAAGAGACGGCAGCTTCCGAATTTTCAATGCATTTATCAATAGAGTCCGGCATGTCCAGGGCTCTGCATAATACATTTTTCCATTCAAGGTTTGCAGTTTTTGCAAGTCCTGCAACTCCTCCATAAACAGGGCTTGCTGAAAATGAGGGTGCATTGAATCCAAAACCACCTCCCATAAAACTTATGGTGGTGAGGAATGCTCCTTTTTCAGAAGCAGAAGATATCAGGTGGTGGGCATTTTTTTTTGTCAGACAAAAGGCCGCTTTTAAAAATGCTTTTGCGGTTTTGGAATCCGGATTTTTAAATGAATCCGGTATTATCACAATTCCAGCAGCATCGGGCAGATCGAAACTTTCTTCCTGGTTGATATCAATAAGTGCGGCCGATATTCCTAATTTTTCAAATTCCAGTTTTAAATGGGCCGCTATTTTTGAATTGTCCTGGATTAAATAAACTTTTTTCTGGGGCGCTATCTCAATTTTTGCACCATTGTAAAACCGAATCTGATTGGTTGGAAATCTTTTCAGGGTAATTTCCTGCCTTAAAAGTAGATTTTGGGCAGATTCGGTCTTTAAATGGGCTAATTCTTCATTTCTGGCATTGACTGAAGTTTTTTTTTTATCGTGATTTGTTAAAACGACCGGATTGTCAGGAGTAAGAAATTCGACTATATCCTGGATGGTTTTTAAACCGGCCATGTCTTCCGAAGAGATGGTATTGGTATCATCCAGTTTCTGTTCTAATTTAGATAAAATTTCTACTCGTTTGATGGAATCGATGCCAAGATCAGACTCAAGATTCATGGAAGGTTCCAGCATTTCAACAGGGAACCCGGTCAGCTCACTAATGGCATCCACAAGGATAGCAAAAATCTTTCCATGGGTGCTCCCCAGTGAATTGGGTGAATCGGACGATGCCCCAGCCGGTGGTGAAATCTCTATTGTGGCAGGTTTTTCAGGCAAAATGGCCTGGCAGATATCGTCCAGGGTTTTTACAGACCCCATATGTTCGGTGGATAAGCCGTTTACATCGGGAAGTTGTTTTTCAAGTTCGGAAATAATTTCAACTTTTTTAATGGAATCTATGCCTAGGTCTGATTCTATATCCATGGCAGGTTCCAGCATTTCCACAGGAAAACCGGTCAACCGGGCTACTATTTCAAATAGTATTTGTTCGATTGCAGGGGATGGAATAGTTGAGGATTGGACCGGTGATGATATGGCAGCGATGGAAGGACTTTCGAAGTTGTTTTTATGATCTGTGGGACTTTTTTGGCTTTGGCTGCTCGCAGTTACCTGGGTCTCAAAGGTGTCAAATTCAGTCGTTTTAAGCGCCTCAGTTGATTGTGTCGGGTTTTGGGCCGGGGTAGAGATTGTCTGGGCCTGGGGCTTTGAAATGGGGGGCACAGCAGAGGTTACAGGTCTGGGGGATGAAGTTGAAACATTGCTGATAAATTCCCGGGTTTGTTCCATCATGCCAGCTAGGGTTTTGCTTGCCTGGGTCTGGGTTTCTAAAAATTTTTCATGGGCATGGGCAGTTTGTGACTGAAGTTGTTGCATGGCCTCCAATCCCTTTTGAACCAGGTGTATGGCTTCAGAAGAGGCAATTGTGGCGGCCGGTTGATTTTGTTGGAAAGCGTTGGGTGGTCTCATATCTGATCCTTTCAGGGCCGGTCCATCGGATTTAGGTCTGGTCTGTTTCACAACGGAGGGCCTATCTGTTTTTTTTGGTGTTTTTGGGTCCGGGACCAATAGTTTTTTTGTCGGTTTGGGATTTGCGCCGGAGAGTATTACTTTCATTTTTTTTGCCCTTGGTTGTTTTACTTTTTCTTCCCATTGGGTCAGATCCACAAAAAAACCTTTGGCGGCAATTGTACAGAGTACCCGGGCAAGGTCTTCGATCCCTGAATTTTTTCCGGCGGAAGCATCCAGGGAAAGGGCAGTGATATCTTTTTGTTTTAATATTGATTCCACAAGTCCTGTCAGGACGGCTTTGGGTCCGATTTCCACAAATGTGGAAACACCATTTTTGTACATTTGTTCGATGTTATCGATAAAATTGACCGGGTGTATTAGTTGATTGCCAAGGATATCTTTGATCTGTTCCGGGTCACCCGGGTAAGTGGAACCGGTTGTATTGGACAAAACATCGATTCCGGTGGGGGTTACCTGCTTATTTGCAATATAGTCTTTGAAGGGGGTGGCTGCCTCTTTCACCAGGCGGCTATGGAATGCCGCAGCCACAGGCAGTTTAACGGCTCGCATCTTTTTTTGTCTACAGAGTCTGTTTGCCTTGTCAATTTCATGGGTGGTGCCGGAAAGAACTCCCTGGGTGTGGCTGTTCTTATTGGCGAGGATAAGGTCGAGGTTTTCATCTGAAATCAGGGTCTCAATATCCTTAATGGGGGCGGCAACGGCCAGCATGCTGCCCGGATCTGTATTCATTGTTCCGGCAGCAGCCATGTATTTTCCCCTGGCTGCTGCAAGTTGTAAAAAAAGATCCTGGTCTATCCATCCGGCAGCATGGAGGGCTGACAACTCACCGAAGCTGTGGCCGCAAGCCATGGTGGGAGTAACTTTGAATCTTTTTAAAACTTGAGTCATACCAAGGCAAATCGCCCCAAGGGCAGGCTGGGCAATATTGGTTTGCCTCAGCTTGTCTTCGGATTTTATTTTTGCCTGGAGATGTTTGGGCGGTGGAAAAATATAGTCGATCAAAGACTTTTCTGGCTTTCCATCATTTTCTTGTTGAAAGCAGGACTGTGCAAGGTCAATGGCTTCCATGGCTTCTGGAAATACCGAAGCCAGGGTTTTTGCCATCTGTGTATACTGGCTGCCCTGTCCTGGAAATAAAAAGCCAAGCTTTCCGGCCGGCTTCCCCGATGCAAAAAATATGGATTCCCGGGAACTGTTTTCATCTGTTATTGCAAGAAGGGCTTTTTCAATTAATTCATGGAGATTATCGCCTTTTTTCAGGATGACCAAAAGTCTGAATTTCTCATCACAGGAAAAATTTTGTCTGGATTCAAAGGCTTGCCAGGCAATGGCCAGATTCTCTTCCCCTGAATCGGGATTGGGGATAGAATCAGCATAGGCATCAACCTTTTTTTTGAAGGTGTTTACCTGGTCTAAAAGAGCCTCTTTTTTACTGGAAGAAAAGGCAAGAATCTGGATAGAGCCATCCCATGATACATGGGATTTTGTGGGGGTATATTCTTCCAACACTGCATGAAAATTACTGCCGCCAAAACCAAATGCGCTGATACCGGCTCGTCTGGGATGTGCATTATCCGGGTTTGCCATCCAGGGTTTGGATTGGTCATTCAGGTAAAAGGCTGAATTATTGATTTCCAGTTCCGGATCGGGTATGTCGGCTTTTAATGTGGGTGGAATCACTTTGTTATAGAGAGCTAGGGCGGTTTTAATTATACCGGCGGCACCAGCGGCGGCTTTTGTGTGGCCGATCATGGATTTGACCGAACCGATAGCCGTTTTATTTTGAGAAGTTATTTGTAAATCATGGGGGGAAAAACATGATTTTAATGCAGAAAATTCCACCTTGTCTCCCACCCGGGTGCCGGTGCCGTGGGCTTCAATAAGCTCCACAGTGGATGGATGAACCTTTGCAAGATTATAAGCTTGATTCAATGCCTTTAATTGGCCTTTGGCCTCGGGAGCATAAATGGCTGATGTTCTGCCGTCACTGGAAGTTCCCACGCCTTTGATGACGGCATAAATTCTGTCGTTATCTCGTTTTGCATCTTCAAGCCGTTTGAGAACCAGCATGCCAATGCCTTCTCCTAATACTGTACCATCTGCATCCTTTGAAAAGGGTTTTATATCACTGCTATGGGACAAAACTCCGGTCTTTGAAAAACACATATGCATGAAGATATCGTTGAGGGTATCCACCCCGCCGGTGATGGACATATCGCACCTGTGGGATAAAAGTTCCATGACAGCCGTGTGAATTGCGGCAAGGGAACTTGCACAGGCTGCATCACTGACGCTATTGGTACCGGATAGATTCAATCGATTGGCAATCCTACCGGCTACTACATTGCCCAGAAGTCCTGGAAAGGAATTTTCCTGCCAGGGGACATAGGAATTTTGAATCCTATTGATAATTTCGTCTTTTTTTGCAGGATTTATATCAGCATCTTCCAGAGCTTTTTTCCAAATGGGGTGACCAAGTCTTGCCCCCAGAGGGATTACAAGTTCCTGGGTGCCGGTAACACCCAAAATTACATTTATAGTTTTTTCTTCAAGATAGGGATGGTTGATCGGGTAACCTGCATCCTCCAGGGCCATTCTGGCAACTTCCAGTCCCAAAAGTTGGGAAGTATCTGTTGCCGAAAGGTTATTGGGAGGGATGCCGTAGCTTAAGGGATCAAAGGCGATGTTGGGAATAAATCCTCCCCGGGTGCAATAGGTATGATCCGGGGTTGTGGGATCCTGGTCAAAATAATCCTTTAATTTCCAATGGGTATCATCGGGAATGTTTTCAATGGCATCAACACCATTGAAAAGCAGATGCCAGTACTCTTTTAGATTGCTGGATTTTGGGAAGATGCATCCCATTCCGATGATGGCTACGGCCTTTGTATCTAAAATTTTATTTGTCTTGTTCATGGGTATATTTTCAATAGCAGTTAATAGTAAATTTATTTGAGTAACATACTATTCGAAATGGGGGAAATCATCCATTGGCAAGGTTTTTGACAAAAGTTTTACAAACAACCGTCTCCGGAAATAAGAGGAAGTAGTTCTTGTTTTTCCATGGGTTTAAAGGAGGTTATTTCCAAAGGCAGTTCCATGCTCTGGGCCCGGAGAAAAGAGACTCTTGTGCATAGACAGGCTCCAAACAAAAGGTTTAACGCCAACTCTGCTGTTTTTCTGTTTTTATGGCTTTCAAGAAAACTGCCTTTGACCCATTGGTTAAAGGCACCAATGGAGGGACCACACCAGATCTGGTAATCCATCTTTCTTTGGGGAGTGCCATTGATAGCCCATCGTGAGGATTGGCCCAGATAGGATCTGAATACAAGGGCCATTTTATATTTGGGATCTGCCAGGGCCCTTTGGATCTCTTTGGTATTGTTCTGGCTTTCAAAAAAGTCCTTGGTGGATTGCCAGGCATTTTCAAACCCGGTCAGGAGAAACTTTTTTTCAATTTCCCTACGGGATTTTTCATTGATCTCTTCAAAACAGCTATGTGTTTTGTAAAGCTGGTAGAGTTTTTCCGCCCTGACCGGAAATAGGGTTCCTCGTTTCAATACCTGTACCCGGGCACCGATTTCAAACATGTCGGCAGCTGGTGCCATTGCTACATCCGCTTGTTCTGCTTGACATAGTAGTTTTTTGACATCTTCGCAAATTCCTGCCTCAACACAGGATTGGTTAATGGAGCCAGTTAAAATATAAGCCGCCCCCATGCTAAAAGCTGCTGCTGCTGATTCAGGAGTGGCAATTCCGCCAGCCATTCCCACACATAAAGGTGTTTTATAGCGATGGGTTTCCATGAATTCATTTTTGAGAGCAATCATGGTGGGCAAAAGAGTCAAGGCAGGCCTATTATCTGTGTGGCCACCAGAATCGGCTTCCGCTGTTAAATCCTGTGCCATGGGGATTTTTTGTGATAAAGTTGCTTCTTCCTGGGTTATCAGTCCCAATTGCTGTAATTGAATGATCAGTTTTTCCGGTGGTGGTGCAAAAAATTGTCTGGCGATTTCAATTCTGGAAACTTTGGCAATAATGCGGTTGGGAACTATAATATTATTGTTTTGATCCTGGAAAATTCCTTTGACCCGATAGTATACAAGGGGTAAGGTGATCCGCATGAATGCTGCTGCACTGACCAGGCGTACCTGGTGCTTTAAGTAGAGTTTTACAGTTGCCATCTCATGGTCAGGATTACCCAGGCTGTGAATTAAATTGAAACCAAAAGGTTTGTTTCCAAGACTTTGTTTCAGCTCAATGATATTTTCTTCAATTTTATCCAGGGAAAGGCCGCCTGCCCCTAAAAATCCTAACATGCCGTTTTCTGCCATGGTTTTGACCATGGCGGCCGAGGAAATTCCATTTGCCATGGCTCCTGCGATGTAGGGATAAGTCAATCCATGCCTGTCTTTAAATGTTTGATCTCCGAGATTTTCCAGGCCAATGCCCGGTAAAAAAGCAATTGTACGAAGGGAGGATGTCTTGGTTGCGGGCTTGGACAACAGGATGTCTTCTCTGGTGGAATAAGAGAACTGCCCATTGGTTTTTATGATATAGGCAGGTTTTGATATCTGCATTAATATTTTTTTTAAAGTGTATGCATTATCCATAGAGTATTTATCAATATTAAGGGTTTTTGGCATCGGGTTGCGGTTAATGGTTGAAGGTGCCAGGTATTTTTGCACCTGTTTTAATGGATCAAGCATACCTTTTAACATACAAACAGGTTAACAATCAATGGTGGATTGGGGTTTTGGTAGTTCATGTATAAATACCCAGTTTTGCAGGAGTTTTTGATCTTATGTTTGAATTGATTTGTGTTTAACTTCTTGGATGAAAATTTTGGTGCATTTTTATCAGATATTCCTTTGAAATATGGGTATAAATTTGGGTGGTAGAGATATCTGCGTGGCCCAGCATGGTCTGGACTGATCTCAGGTCTGCTCCGCCTTCCAGAAGGTGGGTGGCAAAAGAATGGCGCAGGGTATGGGGAGTTACATTTTTGGAAATTCCAGCAAGATTTGCATTTTTTTTGATGATTTTCCAAAAAGCCTGCCTTGTCATGGGGTTTCCAGCCCTTGCCACAAATAAGTATGGACTTGGTCTGTTCTTTAAAACCTGTGGGCGTGCAGTGTTAATCCATTCTTTGGTGATGGATTTGGCTTTGGTGCCAATGGGAACAATTCTTTCTTTGGATCCTTTGCCCATCACCTGTAAAAGACCCGCATCAAGGTTTATATCCTGAAGTTTTAAGAAGATTAATTCAGATACTCTGAGACCGGCGCCGTATATGATTTCCATCATGGCAGCATTTCTAAGTTCCTTGGGTTTTGTTAAATTTCCGGTATTTAAAAGTGTTGCAACTTCTTTAATGGACATGATTTGGGGAAGAGTCTGGCCAATTTTGGGAATATCCACATCTTTTACCGGATTTGTATTTAAATGTTTTTCATTGATAAGGTATTTATAGAATCCTCGTATGGTAATCAGGTGCCTGGCCCGGGATTTTGATGACAGGCCTTTTTGGGCCAGGTAGATCAGCCAGGCCAAAATAACGGTTATATCAGTTTGTTTTATGTCGGTAATTTGATTTTTTTTAAGAAAATCACCATAGCCTGTCAGATCGATTAAATAGGATTTAATGCTGTTATGGGACAGCCCTTTTTCAATTATCAAAAAATCCATATATAATTTTATTAAATGATCCATGGGAGTATCAATGGTTATAATAGTATTTCAGATATGCATCTAAAACTAATGGTGTTAGAGGAAAAGCCATTTTTAAATAATGCCCTGGAACTGATGGTAATATCGGGATTTGCATTCCACGCTCCTCCTTTTACGACACAATATTGGGTATGGTGTTTTGTTTTAAACGGAGGGGGCTCCATATCGGCAGTCCATTCCATAACATTTCCCAGCAGGTCTACAATTTTGAATTCATTGGCATTATCGTCATATTCATCCACGGAGCAGGTGTCGGAAAAGCCGCTTTTTTCAATATTGAAGGCCGTTAATTTGAATTCATTTCCCCAGGGATATTTATACCCTAAATCAGTTCTGGCAGCGGATTCCCACTCAGCTTCGGTGGGCAGGCGTCTGCCGATCCAGGAGGCATAGGCAAGGGCGTCTTCTGTACTGACCTGAACCACCGGGTGATTTCGTTTCCCATGAAGTGTGGATCCGGGACCTGTTGGCTGGTGCCAGCAAGCACCTTTTACTTCTTCAGATCCAGCACTCTTGCTCCAGGAAGCAGTCTTGCCGTTTTTCTTATATCTGGCATGGTAAACTGTACCAAACCCTTTTTTTTCTGCCGTGGTGATATAGCCGGTTTGATCAATGAAAACTTCAAAAAGAGAATTGGTCACCGGGTATTTGCCGATATATACCTCCGGCATATCAAATTGTTGGAGTTCCAGGCTAACTTTGAGGTTCTTTTTGGTGCCGATTGTATATTTACCCTTGGGAACCTTTACATAGGCATTAAATTTTTTTTCTCTTTCCCCCAGAGTGTCATCAAAGCGTTCAGCAAGTTCCCGTTGTTCTCTGAATTCTTCAAGTGCCTTGAGTTCATCTTTATCAAGGCCGTCAACTGGTTCAAGATTTTCATCTTCATCCAGTTCTATCTCTTCGAGGTCTTCATCTTCGGCCAGCTCTATCTCTTCAAGTTCTTCATCTTCAGGCAGCTCTTCAACTTCAGTATCTTCGTCCAACTCTTCTATCTCTTCGAGTTCCTCGTCTTCGGCCAGCTCTTCAACTTCAGTATCTTCGTCCAACTCTTCTATCTCTTCGAGTTCCTCGTCCTCGGCCAGCTCCTCAACTTCGGTATCTTCGTCTAACTCTTCGATCTCTTCGAGTTCCTCGTCTTCGGCCAGCTCCTCAACTTCAGTCTCTTCGTCCAACTCTTCTATCTCTTCGAGTTCCTCGTCCTCGGCCAGCTCCTCAACTTCAGTATCTTCGTCCAACTCTTCTATCTCTTCGAGTTCCTCGTCCTCGGCCAGCTCCTCAACTTCGGTATCTTCGTCTAACTCTTCGATCTCT
>JAAELK010000331.1 GCA_024226935.1 Desulfobacteraceae bacterium | reverse complement strand
TTTCGAGATTTATTCTTTGGCATTCTCATATTTATGACCGAATAAACAAAGGAATGAATTGATGACAAAAGAAAAAAAAGAAATAACCACGACGAAAAGCGGAAACAACCCAGAGACCCCAGCTTGCAGGGCTAACACTCCGATTGCAAAAGAAAACATCGACACTAATGTATATATTTTTAATCTACTCACATGACTCATGAACAACACTCCTTGTATTCATTCAATCTTTAAGATTAGACAAATTGGCTAGCACACAATTTGAACTCATCGACAATATCAATAGATCAGCAAAATTTACCCTTAAAAAGGTTTAATAATCCTTTTAGGCCTGTACCTCTTCACAATCTTCGCTCTTAACGTAAGCCTAATTGTCGACAACCTTTTCCATCACGAAATTCGTCAACGTTACTCCCCGCATATCGACTTGCTGATCATTCACTACTTTAAAACCCATACGCTCATAAAATGGCCTCGCCGTGATACTTACCTCTGAGAAGTATCTTGATACCCCACGAATTTGCCCAATCGTGAATACATGCTCCATCAACGCTCGGCCAACACCTCGCCCCTGATATTCATGATGGCAAAAAAAATGGTCGACCAAGCCACTTGGCTGTAAGTCAGT
>JAAELK010000330.1 GCA_024226935.1 Desulfobacteraceae bacterium | reverse complement strand
CTTTTTATTTTCTTTTTTAAATTGTTCCGGCACCGTTTAAGCTCCTTTAATTTTAAAGTTGGCTCAAGATGTCACGATCCAATCGAAATTATAAGATGGGGTTTGTTAGACGCTTACAAACCTGAAAAACCTTTTTGAATTTTGTACAGGCCGATACAGTCTTTTCCATGTGTGCATACTTCTGGATCATAATCCAGGATAAATCGGCATTTAGGGAATTTGGCAACACTGCCATTTTCCCTAAATGATAATAAATTGTCTTTTGTAACCGCAAACAAAATATATTAAAAATTTTGTAATAGAGTAAGAATGGATTTTGGATCAGTTTGTACAAATTTTTAATGAAGCGGAACATGAAACAGTATTGCTATTATTTTTAATCATCAAAGCAAGTTTGATTATTCAAGGTTTTGACCGTTGTTTTGGTGGAAAAATCATTCCTGCTAATTGAATAGGAATCCACAATAGTTCCATAACAATTAAAATTACTATCCGGTTTCATACCTATCTTTTTAAGGATATGAATGGATGAATAATTTTCCGGAACTACAGCGCCATAGATTGTTTTTAATCCCAAAGTTTCAAATCCATATTCCAAGCAACAAGATGCAACTTCAAAAGCATAACCTTTGCCCCACACCTCCTGGATAAGACCATATCGTATATCAATAAAATCAGACTCTCCCACATACTCTAAACCGCAATAACCAATAATTTTTTCTGATTCTCTTTCCTGTATAACAAAGCTTCCAAAATGATTTTTTTCCCAATGTAAGATTCTATTTAAAAACCACTCCTTGGCTTTTTCTTCGGGATAGGGTTTTTCCAAAGGCAGAAATCTGGTTCTTTCAGGATCAGATAAGTAAAATCTTATAAAATCATAGTTTTCCTCAATAATTTGTTTTAATCTAAGTCTCTTGGTTTTCAATAGTTTCAAATAAAACCTCCTATGGCTCCACTGCATTTTTTTTATTCGTTACTTATCCATTAAAATAATATAATCCTGCAATAACATAAAAAGCTGTCTTATCTCCATATCCGGAATGTGTCAATTATTTTTAACAACCCTTTTTTTACTTGACAGGATTTCTTCCTTTTAAATATAGTAGGAAAATCTAGCTGACATATAGTTATATTATAGCAAGGATCGTTTGTTTTAAAATTTAAGGAGGTCAATGAAATGAAAAACATTACCATCCCGATTTTTTTCTTTTTTTGCATTTGCTCATTATTTACCGTTAATGCATCGGCCAAAACCCAACTCACCTACGCAAACTTTTTCCCTCCCACCCACATTCAAAGCCAATTGGCTGAAAGCTGGTGTAAAGAAGTTGAAAAAAGAACAAACGGAGAAATTACCATCAATTATTTCCCTGCCGGCACTTTGACTAAAGCTCCCCAGACCTATGACGGTGTTGTCCAGGGAATCGCCGATATCGGAATGACGGTACTTGCCTATTCAAGGGGGCGGTTTCCGGTGTCAGCAGCCATTGATCTGCCCATGGGCTATTCAAGCGGTGTCCAGGCAACGGCTGTTGCCAATGCCGTAGTCAATAAATTCAAACCCAAGGAATTTAATGATACCGCCATTATGTTCGTCCATGCCCATGGCCCCGGATTGATACATACCCGGAATAAAGAAGTTGCCACCCTTGCCGACATCAAAGGCCTTAAAATCAGGAGCACCGGCACAAGCGGTCTTGTCGTAGCAGCTCTGGGGGCGTCTCCGGTGGGCAAATCCATGAGAGAATGCTATCAAATGCTCCAAAAGGGTGTTGTAGACGGATCTTCCCATCCGGTTGAGGCCAACAAAGGCTGGAAACTGGGTGAAGTAGTTCACGACATGACCCAGAACTTTTCCACTGCCTATACCACCACCTTTGCAGTATTTATGAACAAAGATAAATGGGCGGCTCTTACGCCGGAACAGCAAAAAATCATCAAAGAGATCAATGCAGAATGGTCATTAAAACACGGGATAGCCTGGGATGAAGCGGACAAGGCGGGTATGGAATTCTTTTTATCCAAGGGCGGTAAAGTGATCCCCCTTTCCGATGCGCAATCCAAAAAATGGGAAAAAGCAGTTGCCCCGGTCATCGCTGACTATATTAAAAAAACCTCCCAAAAAGGCATTGACGGGAAAGTTATTGTGGAGTTCATCAAAATAAATATGTAATACTTGGTGATCGGTTATTGGACAGGGCCATGGCCATTAAAAGAAAAATGAATCAGGATTGCCTATGAAAATGTTTTTTATGGCGCTGAACAAGTTTTCAAATTTTCTAAAGATAATCGGGGCGATTGCACTGACCTGCATGATGCTCTTAACGGTTGTGGATGTTATCGGGCGTTTTTTCAAGCATCCCATATTCGGATCTGTGGAATTGGTGGGATTTTTAGCAACCATTGTGGTGGCAGCAGCCCTGCCCTATACCTATAAAGCGGATGCCCATGTAGGAGTAGAATTACTGGTACGGCTCCTGTCAAAAAAAAAGCAAATATACATCGATATTTTAACCAGAAGCGTAAGTTTCATCCTTTTTGGCCTGATCACCTGGCAGATGTTTCTCTATGCCGATGAGATCCACAAAACCGGTGAAGTTTCCATGAACCTGGAATTTCCCATTTATTATATTATATACCTCCTGGCCTTCGGTTTGTTGATTTTTTCCATGACCATTCTGGAAACAATCGTTAGCAATATCAAGCAATTAAAAGAGTTGAAAACAAAATGAGCCCGACTTTTATCGGCATCATCGGCATTATCATCATGATTCTTATTTTCCTGACACGGATGCCTGTTGCATTTGTCATGGCCACAGTTGGCTTTGTGGGGTTCTCCACCATGATCACCACCAATGCCGGACTTGCCCTGTTATCCAGGAACATCTATGAAACATTTTCCTCCTATGATCTCACCACCATCCCCTTGTTCATCCTCATGGGCCAGCTTGGTTTCAATGCAGGAATCAGCAAACGGCTCTATGAAACCGGCTATAAGTTTTTAGGTCATGTAAGGGGAGGGCTTGCCATGGCAACTGTCACCGCCTGCACCGCCTTTGGTGCAGTCTGCGGTTCCAGTCCTGCGACGGCCGCCACCATGGCCACGGTGGGCCTGCCGGAAATGAAACGATACAATTATGATGACGAACTTGCCACAGGCTCTGTGGCTTCGGGGGGGGGACTTGGCATGATCATGCCACCTTCTGTTGTTTTAATCATTTACGGCATACTCACGGAACAATCCATTGGAGCTTTGTTTGTAGCAGGAATTTTTCCCGCCCTTCTGGTGACTATACTCTTTATTTTCTGCATATACATCCGTTGCCGGATCAACCCGGAACAAGGCCCCCCCGGAGAAAAATTTTCCTGGCAGGAAAAAATGCTCTCCCTTTTGGGTCTCGGCGAAACCCTTATTGTTTTCACCCTGGTTATCGGCGGAATATTTATAGGACTTTTCACCCCCACTGAAGCCGCAGCCATCGGTGCCTTCGGTATGCTGCTCATCGCCCTTATCCGGCGCCAAATCTCTTGGCAGGGCTTTGTCAGATCCCTGATAGAAACCTTGAAAACCTCCTGCATGGTAATCATGCTTATTGCGGGTGCCGTGATCTTCGGCAAATTTCTGGCAGTGACCAGAATTCCCTTTGAAATCGCCGGTTGGGTGACGAGACTTGAAATGGCCCCGGTTCTGATCATGGGCGTGATCATCATGATCTACTTTGTCGGCGGCTGCTTCATGGATGCCCTGGCCTTTGTCACCCTGACCGTGCCCATTTTCTTTCCTGTGGTTATGGAACTGGGATTTGACCCTATCTGGTTCGGGATCATCATTGTCATGGTCACGGAAATGGGGGTTATCACGCCGCCGGTGGGCATCAATGTCTATGTGGTCTACGGAGTGGCCAAAAATGTTCTGGAGGAAGAAATCCCCCTGGAAAAAATCTTCAAAGGTATTTTCCCCTTTCTCATTGCCGTCATTTTGGGGGTTATCATCATGATCATCTTTCCTTCAATTATCCTGTTTTTACCAAATCTTATGTACTAGGACTGCCGCATCCCCATGCCACTACAAAAAAGAATAGGTGAAAAGAGATAAACCCTATACTCCATAAAAAATAGATATTTTTCTCAATCACAATTTTTCAGACTTAAGCATTAACCCATCATTCAAAACTGGAGTTTCTTTTTCAAACAACAATTTTTTAATTTTTCGAACCAAAACCAGGCTGTTCACAGGCTTTGTGGTATAGTCATTCATGCCAACGCTGATACATTTTTCCATATCACCGAGCATGGCATGGGCGGTCAAGGCAATAATAGGGATATTGGGATTCAGTACTGAGGAATTTTTTGCCCGGATTCTGGTGGTACATTCATACCCATCCATGACCGGCATTTGAACGTCCATAAGCACCAAGTCATAGGCGGTTTTCTCAAGTTCTACCAGGGCCTGACTCCCATCACTGACCGCATGGTTCTGAAAGCCAAGTTTATTTAAAAGACCCTGGGCCACCTTCTGATTAACCGGATGATCTTCCACCACCAATATCTTGACCTGCTGCTGTTTGATCTCATCGATGCTGTGCCGGGTAATCATCTTTTCATGGGATTTTATAACACCCTGATCAGCACTGAAAACCATGACAATGGAGTCAAAAAGCTGTGACCTGCGAATCGGTTTTATCAGATATCCATCAAATCCGATCTCTTTCATCTCCTTGGCCTCCCCCCTTATACCCCGGGAAGTCAACATGATCAGCTTGATTCCCAATGTATTGGAATCACTCCTGAGAAGTTTTCCCACCTTTGCTCCATCAATTAAGGGCATTTGATAGTCGGTGATCACCATATCAAAAGGCTTATTTGTCCGGGACATCATCCGGCACATCTGAATACCATGATTCCCGTCCGTGGTGGCTTCCACCATAAATCCCCATTTTTTCAAGAATCCCGCAAGAATTTCAAGATTGAGAATATTATCGTCAATAATCATGATCCGTTTGCCTTTCAATTCAGATGGCGTAACCACCATGGGATCGGCAATCCGTTTCTGTTTTTTGCAAAGAACGGTAAAAGTAAAGATAGAACCAACACCGACAACGCTTTCCACACTGATATCCCCACCCATCAATTCCGAGAGCTGTTTGGAAATAGCAAGTCCCAGACCGGTACCACCATATTTGCGGGTAGTACCGGCATCCACCTGGTGAAAAGACTGAAATAATTTTTGGAGATCCTTATTATTCATACCAATACCGGTATCTTTGACGACAAAGGCGATTTTAACCTGATCGGGAACTTCTTCGACCAGTCCCACCTTAAGACTGATATCCCCGTCCTTATGGGTGAACTTGATGGCATTGCCCACAAGGTTCATCAAAATCTGACGTATCCGCCCAGGATCCCCCATAAGCAGAGAAGGAACATCATCATCTATAACATAGATCAATTCCAATTGTTTTTCCTGGCTTTGAATTGCCAGAGTTTCAATGGCTTCTCCCACCAGGTTTCTCAAGTTGAAATCGATTTCCTCCACATCCAGTTTACCCACTTCAATCTTCGAAAAATCAAGAATATCATTTAAAATCATCAAAAGGTTTTCCGCACTCTGTTTAATGATATCAAGACCGTTCCTGAGTTCTGGGGCAAGGGGTTCATCCAGCAATATATTGCTCATCCCTATGATCCCATTCATAGGTGTCCGAATTTCATGGCTCATATTAGCCAGAAAATTACTCTTAGCCTGGTTGGCTGCCTCGGCCTCCTGGGTCATGGCAAAGGCGTGATCGGTGGCTTTTTGGAGGTTCAGGTTCAAAGACTCCAACTCCATGGTCCTGTTCTTTAATTCCTTATTAAGCTTTTGAATCTTGATTTCAATATTTTTTCTCAGGGTTACATCCCGCAGGATGACAAAAATACCGGTAAAACAATCTTTCTGATTTTTAATACCACCGCAGGAAAGCTCCACATCCAAAATCTTGCCCTCTTTGGTAAACCGCCTGGTTTCCACCTCAAACTGATCCTTTTCAAAGATCTTGGCAATGGCATCCGTGGTCTCAGGCATATTCTCCTCGGGTACAAAATCTATTTTCTCACCAACAAGTTCATCTAAGGTCCAACCAAAGATAAGGGTGAAAGCAGGATTCAAATAGACCACCTTTCCATCCATATCATAGATAACAATTGCGTTGGGAGCAGATTTCAGTATGGAATGAAAATAAGCCTCAATTTCTCCGAATGAACCGATTTTTTCCCTTACTGATCTTAGTTCCTGCTTTAAATTTTCCACCTGTTCTTCAAGCGAGAAGATCAATTTATTCTCTTCCATTTGCAGATTCCCCGTGGTTTTTCAAAAGCGCTGCCAAATAAAAATTTAAAAAGAATGGAATATAAAACGAAGTCTATCATAAAATCCCATCAGAATCCAAATAAATCAAAATGATGTATACACATCTGTTCACAATAAACCGTTGTTTTTTATCCAAATTCATAACAATGGACAAAGGATACCAGGCTAAATCGTAAAAAAGGAGTTTCTCATCTCCTTAATTTGATGTCTCATCCCGAAGCTTACGAGATCTGGCAATGATATCCCCATTTTTTTTTCTAAGGGAAGGATTCCGGACCGCCAGAAGATTGGATTTTTTTGCCAATTGTTCGGCCTGGTCAAAATTACCGCGCATCAACTGAACCTGGGCCATCAAATGCCAGAGAACCGGATCCTGGGCATCAATCCCCAATGCCCGTTCCAATGTGGAAAAAGCAGCGTCAGGTTCCTTGGCATCAATTTGTTGTTCCGCTCTTTTTATCAAATCAACCAAAATTTTGGAACGGGGGGTTTCCTTGATAATAGAAGCCTGGCGGGTTCCAATCTGGGGCAAATTTTCAACCGGCAACATCTGGGTTTTATAACTGGCACAACCGGAAAGAAAAAACCCGATAATAAGACAGATCGCCCAGAGAAGATATCTATTTTTTTTCATTTTATAAGCCTTCTTAACCAATCAAGTAAATATCGTGGTTTTTCCTTTTTCCCCGATGTATTCGGTGAGCTGGACCAGGGGGTGCAAGAAACAGTTTTAGTAGGAGCCGAACCACGAATAAAGGGGATAGCCATGGCATTAGGACAAGTTTTAGCGGTTAGCAAACCGCTATTTGCATCGATCACGGCCCATTCCACATTTTCCGGGGAAACCAGAGCCAAAGGCTGGTTTGGGATCCGGGCCATGAGATGTCCGAAAATCTGCATAGCCCCGGCAGCTCCGGTGAGCTTACAGGATCGATTATCATCCCGGCCCACCCACACCACTGCCAGACGATTACCGCTAAAACCCGCGAACCAGCTGTCTTTTAAACTATTGCTGCTACCGGTTTTAGCAGCAATTCCCAAATCGATCGGCATTATATTTTTGAGTGATTTAGCCGTACCTTCCACGACAACGGCCTGGAGCATTTTATTCAACAAAAAGACAGCAGCCGGATCCAGGTGCTGCTCAATGGTCAAAGGATACCGCTGGACCAGCTCCCCATCGGACTTATAGATAGCACGAATACTCCTGGCAGCCGAATAAAAGCCTCCGGAAGCAAGGGTTTGATAGATCTGGGCAACCTCCATGGGGGACATTTCCAGGCTCCCCAACAAAGAAGAAGGATACATGGTAACATCTCTTTTAAATCCCATTTTATGCAGGGTGTCCAACACTTGTGCCAGGCCCAAATCCATTCCAACCCTCACAGTAGGCACATTGTAAGAGTTGACCAGGGCAAGGTAAAGGGGTATCTGCCCACGGTATTTTCGATCAAAATTTCTGGGAGCCCAATCTCCGCCATTGGTAGTCGGGATATTGATCGGTTCATCGGCAACCCGGGTAACCAGAGTATAATCGTCAGGATGACTCAGGGCCGTTAAATAAATGGCAGGCTTGATAAGGGAGCCGATGGGACGTCTGGCATCAATGGCCCGGTTAAATCCCCTGGAACGGAAATTTTTTCCCCCGACCATGGCCAGAATCTCGTTGCTGCCCGTGGCGGTAACCACCACACTGGCCTCAAGTTTTTTCTTGTTAAGCCCCCTGTTACGGGCAAGTCTATCCAATTGTACCCCCACGGTGTGCTCGGCTGCCAACTGCACCTGGGGATCCAAGGCTGTAAAAATTTTCAACCCCATGGACCTCAAGTCTTCTTCCCTGTATTCCTTAAGCAATTGGCGTTTTACCAGGTCCAGATAGGCGGGAAAGGGAGAATTTGCCCGGTTTGGCTGTTTAATCACCCCCAGGGGCCTGGCAAGTGCCTTTTTTTCCTGGATCTCTGAAAGGATTCCCTGGAGAGCCATTTCCTTGAGTACCGTGTTTCGCCGTTTAATCGCCCTGTCAGGATATTTTCGAGGATTATAATAGGATGGTCCCTTGAGCAAGCCCACAAGCAACGCCACTTCAGGGGCATTTAAATCCTGAAGGGATTTTCCAAAATAAAAAACAGAGGCCAGGCCAAATCCGTGAACCGACCGATTGCCGTCCTGGCCCAGATAAACCTCATTGATATATGCTTCTAAAATATCGTTCTTGGTATAGTTCAACTCCAGGGCGCCTGCCATGAACAATTCATTCAACTTGCGCCCCAGGGTCTTTTTCTTTGTTAAAAAGAAATTTCTGGCCAACTGCTGAGTGATGGTGCTGGCCCCCTGGGTCATTTTCCGGTTTTTTAAATTAACCAGCATGGCCCTGAAAATTGCCTTGGGTACTACCCCGTGATGGGTGTAAAAAGTTCTATCTTCCACACAAATAATGGTTTTTGGTAGAAGGGAGGGCAGTTTATCCAGGTCTACTAAAATCCGATCCTCCCTGGAGGCCGGATAAAAATTACCCAGAAGAACAGGGTCCAGGCGTACCATATCCGGGATATTATACCCCCCCAATCCTTTCAATACAGCAACCCGGTCTTTTTCA
Source organism: Desulfobacteraceae bacterium (assembly GCA_024226935.1). Lineage (GTDB taxonomy): Bacteria > Desulfobacterota > Desulfobacteria > Desulfobacterales > Desulfobacteraceae > NBML01. The sequence continues at coordinate 753 of JAAELK010000330.1, read as the reverse complement.
ATCTTAACCTCCAGGCGATGGGAACTCAATTTTTTGTCCCCGAAATCAAAGGACCTGGAAAAAATCTCAAAGGTATTGCCGGAACGGCTATATTTGCCGGGACCATCCAGATCGCCGGCAAAAGAGATTTTTTGATAGGCCATAAGACCCAACTCTTTCTCCAGCATATCGGACCTAAGACCCATGCCGGAATAAAGTTCCAAAGGTCGTGCATACACCCTTGCCGGCAGTTCCCACAACTGGCCTTCAAATCGCTCCTGCACCACCCGGTTAAAACTTAAAAAATAGAGATAAACGGCAAGCCCGGCTGCCACAAGTCCCACAAGAAAAAGAATAAAGATCCGACCTTTGTTTTTCATATTATCTCCGGTATCCCTGGAATACAAAATTACCAAAGGGCTTAATCCGTTTCAAGGTCAAGCCCTTTAATTTCTGATATTTGGTATGATATTTTTATTGTCAAGCTAATCAAATCGAGTTTGAACTCTAATATATTTGGATATAATCTGTTACCATTTTCATATACAACCCTTCTTTATATCCGATGCTATTATATTAGTTACACACAAATAACAAGAAAAATCTCATATCCCTCTGATTAAATTAGTAAAAAATAACTTTTTTTGTAAATATTCGGGTTAGTCATTCATGAGTTGATTTAAGCAAAACTCTAAACTTTTTATCAAGAGGAAAGACCCAAATATCTTTGATGGGAACACAAATTTTTCCTGGCTGCCCGCCAAGCTTCCCACG
>JAAELK010000329.1 GCA_024226935.1 Desulfobacteraceae bacterium | reverse complement strand
TGGTGACAACCCGCAGTCCCGGTGCCCAGGACGATATATCGAGATATGCGGAGCTTCTCAGCAAAACCCGCAGCACATATGAAGATGATGAGTTCAGCCAGTTGTCAGCAAAACTGAAAAAATCGCTGGTATTCGGCGAAAGTCCGTTTGAACAGATGGTCGAAAAAGCGGTCTCCCAGGTCCTGGAGTTTAATAAAATAGCCCAGAGTGAGCGAAGCGCCACCTTGGGATCATAGTGTAAATAAAAAATAAAATAAAGGAGTTAAACAATGCCTCAATCACTGGCCCTGATTTATATTCACATTATTTTCTCAACCAAAAACCGTGAACCCTTCCTGACAGATGGGCAAATCCGCAAGGAAATGCATGCATATTCAGCATCCGTTTCAAATGCAAAAGGCTCCAAGGCGATCACTGTCGGAGGCGTAGCCGATCATGTTCATATCCTTTGTAATCTTTCCAGGACAATTGCGCTTTCGGAGCTTATCAAAGAAATAAAACGTAATTCTTCAAAATGGGTAAAAACTAAGGGCGGCGCATGTTCCAATTTCCAATGGCAAAACGGTTACGGAGCATTTTCGGTGAGCCACTCCAATGTGCAACGTGTCCGCAATTATATTGAAAATCAGGAAGAACATCACAAAAAAATAAGTTTTAAGGATGAATTTCGGAATTTCATGAAAAAACACGGGGTTGAATTTGATGAACAGTATGTGTGGGATTAATATAAATATATTGTGATTTTCGGAATGGGGGAATTCTTTACCCAGGTGGCGATTCGCTTACCCTTCAGGGTTCAATATCGTGTTCAATAAATCGTGTTGGCAATATCCCGAAGGGATTAAATAGAACAGCCCAGGATAGCATCCTGGGGTTGATGGCCCACCCAATTTTCGTATCCTGAAAGGATTAAATAGAAACTGAGCTCAAGCGTGAATCCCATTTTAGTTTCTGAATCACATGAGAGGTCATTTGACCTCAATTTCTATTTAATCCCTTCAGGATATGAAAAAAGAGGAGGGGCTAACGAACCCCAGGATGCTATCCTGGGCTGTTCTATTTAATCCCTTCGGGATATGGTTACCTCGTTTTACCTTCAGGATTCAATA
>JAAELK010000328.1 GCA_024226935.1 Desulfobacteraceae bacterium | reverse complement strand
CGCCGCCGACAAATCCGGGATGCTTTAAACAATCTGGCAGATACAACCGTACTGATTCAACAATCCAATGGCTGTTACACCCATCAATACGGCCTGCTTGCCCGGGTCATTAAACAGGAAATGGAAGAACTTGGATTATAACAACATGAAACAAAAACAGAAGCCTTATGATCATCGTTATCCGGCACGTTCATCCGTGTTCGTGGGCCGGGAAGAAATAACAAGCCAGTTAACCAGGGAACTGAAAAATCCGGGAACATGTTTCGGCATAACAGGAGGGCCGGGCATGGGCAAAACAAGCCTTTTGCTGAAAGTCAAACAGCAACTCGCAAAAACAAATGAAAATAATGAACCCGGCCCCATTCCGATACCTGTCTATGTTGACTGCAAACGTGATGAGTCAAAAGCTGAAGATATTCTCTCTGATATTGTCAACAGTATGGCACAGGAGTTTTCCGAACAATGCAGCCTGTCCTGCCCGGATGAAGTAATAAACAAAGCAAGTCGGGGCCATCAACTGAAAGACCGGCTGAAACCTGTCCTGGACTGGGCCTATAATCAAAACCGGCGGACCCACCTGCCTATTGTTTTAACAGATAACCTGCACCGAATCTGCGGACACCCGATAGCCGGTTCACTGGCATCTTTGCTGAACCCGGTTGTTGACAGTAAAGACATATCATTGGTATTGGCAGGAGAACATGCTTTTAATGAAGAACTTCGCAAGGATATATCACCCTTGCGTGCGCTCATTGCAGGGCATTATGACCTGAAACCTTTTAACCTTCAGGAAACAGAAGAACTGATTGAAAAGGTTTCACAATATGGCTGGAAATGTAAAGATGAATGTGCAGTATCAGCACATAAAATGACAAACGGACACCCTTTCCGCCTGCATTATTACCTTTATAACACCTTATCCCGCAAAGGGGAACTCTCAAAAAAAGGATTAAAAAACCTTTACACCCGTGATACCGAACAATTTCTGGATAGTATCCTCAGTTCTGACAAACCTTCGGAAATGTCATGTCTCAGCAAAAAAGAAGTTGATATAATCAGAAGATTAATAGGAGAAAACGATCTTGAGAAAGCTATCGACATGTTATGGAATATTAACCTAAATTTTGCAAGTAAAGATAACTGACTGATATATTATAGTTTACGGACAATATTTTAAACTTGACATCCCGGCAGTATTTTAATAAACTCCTGTAATAATTAAATACGGATTGTTAGCATTTTTACCGTCTGCAGTCAACTTTTTTATAAACAGGGAAACAGGGAGCGGATATGCCACGAAAAAATAAGTCAGGTCCGAAAATTACAGTCGGACAGTCAGGAAAAAATACTGCCACCGGGTTCGGCGGAAGTGCAGCTTTAATAAAATATCTGAACGATGTGCTGAATTTTCGCCGTCGGTTTTCAGTTGTGACAGTCAGAAAAGGGAAAAACAGTACGTTTACAACAACCGACATGCTGTTTACCCTTTTAGCCCTTATTATGTTAGGCTGTGACCGGATTGGTCATATTAATGACCGTTTCAGAGATGAGGAATTGCTGGCAAGACAGCTGGGAATAGTCCGTATATTCGACCAGTCGACTGCCAGTCGTTTTCTGGTTAAGTTCGGAAAATGGCATGTTAAACAACTGGAGCGTGTCCTGATTTATCTGATTGAATGTCAGGGCCGGTTTGAGAAAACGTCGGGTAAAAATACGGTGGATTTCGATGCATCTGATCTGACCCGGTCGTCTCACAAAAGCGAAGGCGCAAAACCCGGTCGGAATAAGAAAAACAAAGGCAAAGACAGCTATCTCATAAGCTGCGGATTTGCCGACGGCCAAGTTGTTGCTACCGATTTACAAAGCGGGAACACTCATTGTTCGCAAGTGCTGAAGACTGTTTTTGACAAAGCCATGGCAACACTGAAACGGATTGACATGGTTCGTCTCGATGCCGGTTATATCAGCGCCAAAACCCTCAGATGGCTTTTGGAACAGACGGTCAGCCTCACATCCTCGGAAAAGATCGCCTTTCTGATAGCGTGCAACGGCCAGGCAAAAGGTGTTGAGGATGCGAAAGAGTATGCCCGCAAACACCCCGGTCGGTGGATTCCTTATAAAAAAGGCAGTAAGGATAAACAGATATTTGTCATGAATTTCAACAATGTTCAGCTTTTCGACAAATATCCCGAAGGGCGTGTCCGCCTGGTACTGGTAAAAATGAATCAGAAGGTGAAGAAATGTAAGAAGAACAAAGTCCGGTGGCATACGAAGACCAGAATATACGCCATTGCGACCAATCTGACCAGGGGGTACGGACCGCGACAGATTTTCAAAGCATATCATCAGCGCCAGACCATTGAACTGATGTTCCGGGAACTGAAGAATTCTTTTTCCGTCGAAAAACTGCCGTCGAATAAAATGAATGCCAATTATGCCTGGTTTCTGCTGAACTGCCTGGCCTACAACTCAGCTTATTATTTCAGACGGGATGCCCTTCCCATGACGTACAGAAACAGTACGATGAGTACGATCCGTCGCAAGTTTCTTGAAATTCCGGCAATTCTGAGCGACGTATGGAATATAACATTTAATTCTAACTACAGATATATAAGGGTTTATGAACAAATCGTGAAGAATGTTCAAAAACTGATTTTGGAATTAACTCATGCAAAGTCAACAGGTTAAAGTACTTGCAAAATTTAGGTTAAGTATACCATTTTTCGATAGATATTGAAATATCATTCAGTATTTTTTCAAATTGTTTTTCACCTAAATTGTCTAATAACAACTCATCACATTTTTGAATAAAATTATTTACGTTATTATTAACTAATAATTCAATAGCAGAATCAGAACCTTTCGTTTCCCAATAAGATTGTAATATTGATTCTACAGATTTTATGAAATTATTATCGT
>JAAELK010000327.1 GCA_024226935.1 Desulfobacteraceae bacterium | reverse complement strand
GGAACCAATTCCTGCAAAATCACGCAGTTCAAAATCAATTCAACCCCGAAAAATACAGAAAACCTCAGAAAATAGAAGATCTGTCTTTTTGCAAATCAAGCCGCTTTTTGTAATATTTTTGAAATGATATTTGCTTGTAAAAGGGGATCATCCCTTTGAACCGTTGAAATAGAGATAGGAGTAAATAATGAGACTCTGAGTTGTTCATAAAAACACCCCTGTCAGAAATTAATCCGGCAGGGGTGTTAAATTTCCTGAAAAACAGAGCGGTCTTATTCCATAAAGGTTAAAAAGAGGAGCCCTATTATATATCAATTGGAACAATTTCTTTTACCCATTCAGGGATAGGCTTTTCTATAAAAGTGTATTTTCCTGATTCCATAGTGGCCACTTGTTTGAAGCGGTTACTTTCGGATGAATTGTCTAAAATCCAGGCTTCATCTACAATCATTAGAGCAGTTTCAATATGCTTCATTGTTCTTGGGATTCGAGAATGAATTTTTTCTAAAGGTACTCCATGGCCACCTTCAGTTTTTCGTTGATGAACCCTGGCTTCATTTAAACTCGAATCTATTAAATGAATATAAACAAGCACAATTTTATAATCATTGCCCTTGGCCTTAGCTAAGAAATCAATCTTAGATTTATGTGAAAAAACGGTTTCAAAGCAAAACGGAACGCCCTGTTCTAAAAGGTCCGTTCTCATTTTTTCTGCCACGGTAGCAGCTTTGTAGCTGATATCTTCGGGACTATCAGAATCAATTTTCTTTGCTATCAAATCTGCGTTTACAAATTTGATTCCAAGTGGTTTTAAATACATTTCATAAAATGTAGTTTTACCAGATCCATTTCCACCAGCTAAAATCCAAAGTTGTTTTTTCTGCGACATTAAATAACCTCAAATTGACCATTCTTAAATGTACCGGTTTGTCTTTTACCAGTTGCCGTCTCAACTTGGTCTAAAAGACCAGGCTGATTGGTACTAGCCTCATAGAAAAAAGGCGCGCTTGTAGCAGGTTTATTTGCAAAGCCTTTCGCTCGATCAGCTTCAAGTTTTGCAAAAACAGTTTTAGGATCAACAGGAACACTATCGGCTAATTCTAATCGGATATTTTTAACACCCTGAGTTACTGCATAAGCATCTATTATACTTATTTTAGGTGCAATAGCTCTACCAAGTTTAGCCCAATATTCTAGCTGGCTATTAATAGATCTATGTTCAATTAAACCCGTTCTCTGAGCGTCCCTTACCAAAGATTCATCTATTCGTAATGATTTTGTAGCCATATTATCCTCCCTTGGCTTATTTTCACTTGATGCAATCTGCATCTTCATGATTCACTATGCCTCAATATTAAAATTATTGCGCCAGAATGTCAACTACAAATCTAATTTGTTTTTGATGTACTCCAATGATTTTATAGGATTAATCAATTTTATTTTTGGTTTTTTTTTTGCCCATACCCTTGGTCCTATCTGCTCCAGCCCCCAGAAGGTCGTCTACGCTAAAAAAAATAGGTTTTTTGTTCCTGGAAGCTCTGACAACCCCGAAAAAGACAGAAAACCTCAGAAAATAGGAGTTCTATTTTTTTTACAAATTAAGCCGTTTCTCGCAATATTTTTGAAACGATATTTGCTTGTAAAAGGGGGCCATGGACCCAGGCGGTAGTTTTTAAAAGCCGGTGGGCCTGATAATTTGTCATTATGTAAACTTTTCTGGAAAATGACCAATTCATCGGGTTACGATTCTTGAGCGGTGTTTTATGGCACTACATTCTCTCATTTTAATCATAAATAGCTGAAAATAAAACGTTTCTAAGTACACCTAAATCATATAAAAATCTACATTTTTCCGACATCATATTCTATTACGAAAAAACTGTAGTGCCATACAAAAAAATAAGTAGTTAATATTATAGCCTTTCACCTTTTCGCTCGAAAAGATGGGTTAGGATAATTCCGTTTAACGATCTATACGGATTATCGTGAATAGAGTTCACCGAGAAACATAAAACCTTCGACATCCACACTGCCGTCACTGTTCTGATGCAGTACAAGTGTAAATGCATCTCCGCCATTACTGTTAAAGTATGGGCATTCCTCATTCGTATAAAGTTTACCTGCATCAAGATCTGGAAATAACGGCCAGGATACTCCAGCCTCATTCTGCCATCGCAGTGTACTGCCAGCCGCTGAAATTGTACCTATGTGCCAG
>JAAELK010000326.1 GCA_024226935.1 Desulfobacteraceae bacterium | reverse complement strand
GAATTGCATATAGCATTGCATGTAATTGAAAAGGCGGAGCTATATTTATCAAAATACAAAAGCATTTTAAAATGATAAATTACAATATAAATTTATCATAAAAATTCTTAAAATAATAAATTGTACCAGCAAAAATCCATTGGGGGGATTAGGAGTTATGAAAAATATAAATTGTCAATAATTAGTTCATTTTTAACAAAAAATATCAAACATACTATTTATCAATAATGAAACATAATAATAGTTGAACAAAACCGCTTCGCGGAAGGAAGAGCGGCAAACTTTAACCGTATAATTACCCTTTATATTTAATTGATGTTGTTCCATCATCTCCTGAACATTAACCTAAATTTTCAGGAGACAAAATGACAGAACTCAGACGCAAATTTGAAAACCATCTTATTTTACGCAGGTACTCACCCAAAACAAGCACAGCTTATGTTAATGCAGTTAAATCACTTGCCAAATATTACAGGCTTTCACCCGATCGGCTGACCGATAATCAAGTTCAGGATTACCTGCTGTATCTGTTGAAAGAAAAACGGTTGGCCTGGAACACATGCAATGTTCATTTTTCAGGGATCAAGCATTTTTACACCAGTATTTTGAAAAGGGACATTACGTTGTTCCTGCCGCCCCGGCCAAGAATTAAAAAGATCTGCCTTGCCCTGAGTAAAGATGAAGTAAGAAAACTGATATTTTCCTGCACCAATCTAAAACACAGGACACTTTTATTAACTGTATACAGTGCAGGGCTTCGGGTCAGCGAGGTGGTCAAGCTTGAACCTTCCCACATAGAAAGATCCCGCAAGATGTTGCGGGTTGAGCAGGGCAAAGGCAGAAAGGATCGATACACACTTCTTTCAGACCAGCTTTTGGAGGCTCTGGGAGAATATTGGCGGGAGTACCGGCCGGGTAAATATCTTTTTTTTGGTAAAACAAAATCAAAACCCATGCCGGTTGAGACAGCGCAAAAAATATACTACAAGGCTAAAAAGGATGCAGGGATCAAGAGAGGCAAAGGCATCCATACATTAAGACACTGTTTTGCCACCCATCTTATGGAACACGGGACCAGTACTATTGAAATCAAACACCTGATGGGCCATAGCTCCATACGAACAACAGCTAAATATCTTCATGTCACCAATGGGTCCCTATCAAAGATAATCAGCCCTTTAGATATGGTGACCCAATGAAGGTTGACCGCTGCACTAAAAGCAGCAGACCCAAATATGATATTGCAGATATTTTCAGACATTCAGGACAACAGTTTTTGAACACACACAGCGCATCACATGCACAGGTAAAGGTAATGAATCAAATTGTCGCCTGCAGGACCAAGGCTTTGGGAGGCCATATTGATTTTTGCAGCAATTGTGAACATCAACAAAACTCGTACAATTCATGCAGGAACAGGCATTGCCCCAAATGCCAGACAATCACCAAGGAAAAATGGTTGATTAACCGGCAATCAGAATTGTTGCCTGCCACTTATTTTCATTTGGTGTTTACGCTTCCCCATGATCTGAATCCGGTGATCCTGTGCAATATGCGGCCATTGCTGAACCTGCTTTTCTCTTCGATTAACCAGATGATCAAAATATTCACCGCAGATCCCCAGTGGCGGCTTCAGGGCCGGGCCGGATTCATCGGCGTGCTTCATACCTGGAGTCAGACCCTTCAGGATCATTTTCATCTGCATTGCCTGGTTCCCGGCGGGGTACTGTCAGACGACCGTACCACATGGACCCCGTCCAAAAAAAATTACCTTTTCAGGACACAGTCCATGGTCAAGGCCTTTAAAACCATTTACCTCAAAGGCATCAGGCAATTATATGATGCAGGCGAACTCAAGTTTCCCGGCAAGACAGCAGAACATGGAACTCCTTCCGGATTTAACCGACTGATAAAGACCATCAGGAAAAAGAAGTGGTCCGGCTGGGCAAAGACACCCTGCTCCGGACCTGAAAAAGTACTTGAATATCTTGGGCGGTACACGCACAAAGTGGCCATCTCAAATTACCGTATTAAATCTTTTGAAGATGAAAAAGTTGTCTTTACCTGGAAGGACCGGGCACAAAACAACACCGTAAAAGAGATGACACTGGATGCCACCGAGTTCATTCGCAGGTTCCTGCTCCATGTATTGCCCAAGGGGTTTAAGAAAATCCGGCACTTTGGTTTTCTGTCTCCCCGGTATAAGAAGAATAACATCAAAATCATCAGGGAACTGGTGCAGGGCAATGATCAGGAAGTAATCCCTTCTGATGATGAATCCCTGGCAGATATGATGCTCAGGCTGACAGGTATCAATATCAAAGGGTGTCCCAAATGCGGCAAAGGACGTCTGGTAAGACTGTTTAAGCTGTTACCGGAATATATGGATTATATTCTTCCACCCAAAAAGGAGGTCGCCTGGGATAGCTCTTGAAAATGCGATTAAATTTAAAACAAGTTGTGGCAAATATAATGGTAGTAGACCATACCCGTGAAGTGCGCCTTGATACTGGCAACTTCTTTACCTATTTATCCCGTTTAAGCACACCAGGTGAAATGAGATTCGAAAAGTCAAATTTTTAAATGTTTTGATAAAAAAAAGTCCCAATTTATCATTGCCCGGTCATAAGGTAACTGATATAAACTCCATAGTCGATATAACCAGTTCCGCAGCAGATCCGCGGCATTGTTCAACAACATTTTATCCATAATCCCGCTCGCTGGATCGACTGCACTGGACCCAATAACATTATTTTGGAATTCAACTGTTCTGGCCTTTTTGTGGGCGGGACTATTGATAAAACGCTTTTAGTTAGATCCTGAATATGACTAATAGAACAAAACAGATAATCACTGGGATATCACTGAACATATTGTGGATCATTCCGATCTATTTCGGTTTTTTTAACGAAAAAACAAAAGACAATTTCATATTTTTAATTTTAAGCTTCTTACCTTGCATTCTTGCTGTTGTGATCTATAGATATATTTGGGGTCCTAAAGCCTTTAGAGAAGCCACATGGGAAAAAAAGGGTTTTAAAAGTTTTTCAGACTGGCTCAAAAAAAGTGATGATTTGAATGCAAGATTATTCAGGGCAAATATAAAAATCATATTGCCTGTTATATTATTGTT
>JAAELK010000325.1 GCA_024226935.1 Desulfobacteraceae bacterium | reverse complement strand
TGAAAGTAGCGACACAATAGCAAAATTTTCTCATGGGTGAGAATGGGCTTCAATGACCCGTCGGAACTCATGAGGAGATTTTGCGGTGAAGCTGAGAAATCTTTTTAGGAAAAGGCGACAACTTGCTTGACACACACCGGAAACGCAGTTTGACTCTTCCAAAAGTTGAGTTATAAAGATTCAAGGCAAGGAGAATTATAATGAAAATAAGTTAAAATTTTAAACATAAATGCTCTAGTTGAATAGCTATCCTAATTGTTAAAAAGAAAATCTTTGAAAATCAAATTTCTTATTAACCGCGTCAAAGCCAAAACAATGATAAATTTCATGTCGGTTTGTTTAAATTAGAGGTTGTTACTTATTCTCTTGACGTAGCTCTTGGGGGGTTTTTCCTGTCCAGAGACGAAAGGCACGAATAAAAGAACCCGGATCATCAAAGCCGATCAAAAAAGAAATCTCCGAACTGGACATATTCATATTTATTAAATAATGACGTGCCAACCCTTCACGAATTTGATTAAGTTCTATTTGAAAATTAGTAGACTCTTTACTTAAATAACGTTGGAGGCTGCGTTTAGATATTCCAAGCTTATCTGCAACATTTGTAATAAAAATTTTTCTGGTTGGCAATAATTCCAATAGTGCCCTGTGAACTCGGGTGGTATAACTTTCATCCCGACTTAACTCCGCCAGTCTTTGCTGTAAATCCGATTTAAAAAATTGCAGCATGGGAGCATTCTCAGTAAGAAAAGGATGTTGGGCATCTGTTTTTGAAAAAGCTATTCTGTTTATTTCTCCTTTTTTGGGAATCACTCCAAAAAAATCTATATACGCTTTTCCCTTTAAAGGAATTTGAGTCTCCACTAAAATCGGCTTAATCTCTTTTTTAGTTGCCCGGCGAATCAGGTCCACAAAAAAAACAAAATTGGTAACTACTAAAAATGATGGTAGGGGTGTTTTTGTATGCAGACATTCAAGCTCAACTATGGTTTTATCTTCATTTTCATAAATATTGAGGGAGCTAGGCCCAGTAAGTTTTTTATATTGGTTGAGTCGCTCCATGCAGACATTTAAATTGGGACTGTAAAATGCCGCAATCATCGGCGGAGTAAAGAATTCAAACGGAACGTCTTTCCCCAATATCAATGCGCCACAAGGGGTATCGATTATCTTTTCTAAAGCCTGCCACATCAAAAAGTATTCTTCGATATTTAAAGCTAATCTTTGTCGAGACAAAAGATCATTAGGCAATCCTGCCTTTTTAAGCAGCTCAGAGATCTCCAGCCCCTTATTTTTTAGAATTCCCTTCCATCCAACATCTACCATAAAATTTCTTATATCAATCATGTCCTGATTCTATCAAAAAAAAAAGCCTGTGGGAAGTTCTAAACAGGGTCAACGTATGTAAAATTGGCATAAAATTTACTTTATTACTCTATTGATTACTTTTTCAAGAACTGTTTTTGTTAAAGGTTTGGAAACATAATCGTCCATGCCTGCGCCCAGAAAAATTTCTCGGTCACCTTTCATGGCGTTTGCTGTGACTGCGATTATCGGAGTTCGATCAGCTTTTGATATTTTTTCGCTATGTCTGATCGCTTTAGTGGCTTCTATTCCATCCATTACCGGCATTTGCCCGTCCATGAGAATAAGATCAAATTTTTTTTCTGCAACTCTTCCAACTGCCTCTTCTCCATTATTTACAACTTCAACAATATGCCCCATTTTTTTTAACATATGTTTTCCTACTTTCTGGTTGATAAGGTTGTCTTCGGCCAATAATATTTTTAAAGCCTGAACGGATTCTTTTTCATATAATCTGGTTTCCTTGGTTGTATGGCGGGGTGTCTTTTTGTCACGGTTTTGATCTTTTTCATCGGTTATATTCAGTATGGTTTTAAAGCAGTCCAGCAGGGCAGCTTTTTTCACAGGTTTGGTGACAAAAGCTGCAAAACCGATTTTTTCCATTTTTTTTGTATCGCCACGTTGTCCCAGGGAAGTTGTCATAATAAGATGGGTTTGTTTGAGTACTGAGTCTTTTTTTATTTTTTGTCCAAGGTTTTCTCCTGTTATTTTCGACGTATGCATATCCAATATAGCGATATCAAAGGGGGCTTTTTCACTTACTGCTTTTTTTAATTTTGCAATTGCTTTGTTGCCATTTTCTGCTTCATCAAAACGGCATTGCCATCCCTTTAAATATTCTTTTAAGACAAGGCGGTTGATGGCAAGATTATCTACGATAAGAATGTTCTTGCCCCGGATATTATCCGGGATGGGAAGCTCTTGAGATTTGGGGTTTAACTGTTTTTTTAAAACAATTGTAAACCAGAATATGGATCCTTTGCCTTCTACGCTTTCAACTCCAATCTGTCCTCCCATGAGTTCTGAAAGCTGTTTTGAAATAGTAAGTCCTAAGCCTGTACCCCCGTATTTTCTGGTTGTGGATGTCTCGACCTGGGAAAATGAGTTAAAAAGTTGATCTAATTTGTTTGGTGGGATTCCAATTCCAGTATCTTTAATTTTAAACAGGAGAGTCACTTTCTTATCGGTTTCTTTTTCAAGCTCCACACTGATTGATACCTCTCCTTTTTCCACAAATTTTATGGCGTTCCCGCTAAGGTTAATTGCTATCTGACGCAATCTACCAGGATCTCCCTTGAGAAAACAGGGCACACTATTGTTAATCAGGCAGGCAAATTCTATCCCTTTTTCATTTGCTTTTATGGCCATTAAATCGCTTAGGTTTTCAAGGGTAAGTCTAAGATCAAATTCAATCTCTTCCATGTCGAGCTTTCCGGCTTCAATTTTTGAAAAATCCAGAATATCGTTAATTAACATTAGAAGGGCGTCAGAACTTGCCTGGATAGATGTTGTGAATTCAAGCTGTTCATTTGTGAGGTCAGTTTCTGAAAGGAGGTCAAGCATACCTGTTACACCGTTTAGAGGGGTACGAATTTCATGGCTCATATTAGCTAAGAATTCAGATTTAGCAAGAGCTGCGGTCTTTGCTTTTTGGGTCATTATCTTGGCCCGGGCAACCGCTTTTTCCAAACTGTGGTTAAGCAACTCAAGATCTTTGGCTTTTTTGTTCAGTTCTAAATTTAATTTTTTAATTTTTTTTTCAGATTTTTTTCGTTTTGTAATATCTCGTAAAGTTATAATAGAGCCTGAAATATCACCTTTTAAGTTGCTGAAAGATGCTCCACTGATACTAACTTCTTTTAACCTTTTTTTATTATCATAACGTTTGGTTTCAATATTGGAAAAAGGGGTTCCCTCAATAACTTTTTTTATCATTATTTTAGTTTCAGGCCAGTTTTCCCTGGGGACAAACTGATCCATTTTTTTGCCCTTTTTTTCTTTTAAAGTCCATCCAAAAAATTTGGTAAAGGCAGGATTTAAAAAAGTGACCTGGCCTATTTCATTATAAACAACAATTGCATCGGGGTTACTTCGCAGTACAGATGCATATCTTTCTTCTTTGGTTTTTAATTCTTCCGCCATTTTGTTGCTTTTTGTTACATCCCGGAGAATTACAAAGCTGCCTATCAAAGAATTTTGAGCATCTTTAAATCCGCCGGCACTGATTTCAACATCCAGTATCTGTCCATCTTTTGTATAGCGTTTGGATTCAAATTCAACATCTTTTCCTTTGCGTATTCGTTTGATTTGAACGTTGGTTTCAGCAAGGTTTTCTTGTGGGACAAAATTAAGTTTTTGACCAACAAGTTCCTGGGTTTCCCATCCAAATACCTTAGTAAAAGCTTGATTACATATTTCAACGTTCCCTTCCATGTCATAAACAATAATTGGGGTTGGCGAAGCCTTTAAAACAGATCGAGCTCTTTTTCCCGCTGCTTTTATTTGTTCTAATTCTCTTTTTAGTTTTTTCGGTACTATTTTTTTTTGTTTTTTGAAGTTCTTTTTCCGTCAATTTTAATTTCAATTTAATTTTTTTTAAAATATCAGATGGCGATTTCTCACACATAAATACTTCCTTCATTTAATACAATTTATTACATGAAACAAAGGCGTTATTTAGAAAAAAGGCAACTTCTCAATAAATGTGGGGAAATCTTAAATAAAATCTAGACATTGGCCTTTTTTTATACTATACTCAGTGCATGAAAACCATAGGCCAAATCCTCAAAATGTCTAAAGAAGAAGTATCTCCAATTGTTTCAGAGTT
>JAAELK010000324.1 GCA_024226935.1 Desulfobacteraceae bacterium | reverse complement strand
GTAAGCGGTCAACTAACCCCATCTTATAATTCTGATTAGATCATGACATATTAATCCAACTTTAAAATCAAAGGAGATTGGATTATGTCAGAACGATCAAAAAAAACAAATAAAAAGCGATTTCAATTTTGGGAAAACCATATAGCAAAATGGTCTCAAACAGGGCTTTCACAGAATGCATACTGCCGGGATAATAATCTGAGGCCAAATCAGTTCACCTATTGGAAGAACAAATTTAAGGAACAAAATTTACCAATAGAATTTGTTCAAGTTACATCGCAGCCGTTTGAGAAAGCTATCAATGGTCATTGCCCAAATACCCTCCGGCTAAATATAAAATCCGGTTTTCAGATTGAGATCCCTGATGGATTTTCCCAGACCACATTAGAACAGGTGCTTCAGGTCGTTGGGCAGTTTTAATGTTTTTACCAGCCCACAATCTAAAGGTTTATTTAGCAATGGGAAGCACAGATATGCGCAAATCCATTGATGGGCTTTCCATTCTGGTCAGTGAAAAATTGAAGTTGGATCTATTTTCAGGGCACCTGTTTGCTTTTTGTAACCGGAAACAAAATATGCTTAAAATCCTATATTGGGATAAAAGCGGATTTTGCCTTTGGCACAAGCGTCTGGAAAAAAACAAGTTCAAATGGCCGGGATCAAGAGAGGAGGTAATGACTATCGGAACACAGGAACTTGCATGGCTGATCAATGGTTTAAATATCCACCAAAAAGATGCCCATAACCCTTTAAAATACACCACTATTTTTTGAATAAAAACTATGAAAAAGCGCTTGGTTATGCTATGTATGGCGTATGATAAATGATGTTCTCTCAGGCATAACCGATCTTGAAAATCTTAAAAAGGTTGCAATTAATTTAAACACAAAAAATCATTTGTACCAGTCAGAAATTAAAGTGTTGAATGAACAGATCAAGTCTTTACAGGATCGGCTTTTTGGTCGTAAAACGGAAAAAATACTCAAAGATGATGGTCAGCTTTCTCTGTTTGATATACCAGATCCAGATCTTCCCCTGTTAGAAAAATCCGAAGAGACGACAGTCACTTCTCACAGCCGGAAGAAAAGGGGACGTAAGCCGTTGCCTGTAAACCTGCCTAGGGTGGAGGTAATCCATGATCTTCCCGATGCAAAAAAACAATGCCAATGTGGTTGTGTTAAATCCCGTATTGGTCAGGAAGTATCTGAACAACTTGATTTTATCCCTGCAAAAATCCAGGTTATTCGCAATATCCGTTATAAATACGCCTGCAAAAACTGTGAAGGCGTTGATGATGACGGGCCGACCATCTCCATTGCCAGGATGCCGGATCAGATCATCCCGAAAAGCATGGCAACACCAGGACTTTTAGCCCATATTTTAACCGCAAAGTTTGCAGATGCCCTTCCTTTTTATCGACAGGAAAAACAGTTTACCAGGATAGGGGTTGAACTGCCCCGATCTACCATGTGTAATTGGGCAATGAAAACAGCTCATGCCTGTGAGATTATAATCAACATGATGCAGAAAACCATCCTGGAAAGCCCTGTAATCAACATTGATGAGACTCCGGTTAAGGTGCTAAAGGAACCAGGGAGATCAAAATCTTATATGTGGGTATTTAAAGGGGCTCCCAGGGGGAAGCCGGTTCTTCTTTACCATTATGATCCTTCTCGATCCGGTGATGTTGTTGTTTCCTTTTTAAAAGACTATGCAGGAATCGTACAAACAGACGGTTACTCCGGCTATGGTTTTCTTGATGATAAAAAAGACATCACCCATGTTGGATGCTGGGTCCATGCCCGTAGAAAATTTGTAGAAGTGACCAAAGCTGCCGGCAGAAATAAAAAAAATCCAGGCGGCAATACCGGCACAGCCTTAAAATATATTGGCAAGCTATATAAGATCGAAAAACAAGCCAGGGAAAAAGGACTGGATGTCGATGAACTTTATGCCCAAAGACAATTAGAAGCTGTTCCTATTCTTAAAGAGTTCAAAACGTGGCTGGATGCTATCGTGGAAAAAGTTCCTCCGAAAAGTTTATTGGGCAAGGCCGTTAATTACACCCTCAACCAATGGCATCGTCTGATCCTCTATACAGAAGACGGACAAGTAGGTCCCGACAACAATGCAGTTGAAAATGCCATCCGACCCTTTGTGATCGGCCGTAAAAACTGGTTATTTTCATGCACACCTGAAGGCGCCCGTGCCAGTGCGGTAATTTACAGCCTGATCGAAACTGCAAAGGCCAATGACCTTGAACCCTATTGGTATCTGAAATATCTTTTTGAACGCTTACCGGAAGCTATGACGGAGGATGAGTTTAAGACTTTGCTACCCCACCAAATTGAAAAAGAACAAATCACTAATCCTGTAAACTGATTTATATCACATCTTATCTATTTGAACAGATGGGGTTAATAAATCGCTTAC
>JAAELK010000323.1 GCA_024226935.1 Desulfobacteraceae bacterium | reverse complement strand
TTGTTTCCCTGTAATACCTTTTTTAATATGGCTTCTTTTAATTGGATAGAATATCCCATATTTATCACCTCAATGCCCCAAATTTAATTTTTAATTGAGACGACATCTATCCTGACACAGGGGGCAATAAACAAAAGAAAAAGACAAAGAAAAAGAAAAAGACAAAGAAAGAGATAGAGATAGAGATAAAGATAAAGGAAAAGATAAAGACATTGAGTTTAATTAAATCTAGTATAACTAATTTAATTAGCCACCAGTCAGCAACAATGAAGGAGTATCAAAAGGCAAACTACTATATTTCGAAGGGTTTTTATGAATTTCGTCCCCACTCAGAAATAGTTTTTAGCAATACAAACTTCTCACAAAAAAAATTTGACGACCTTATAAAAAAAACTTTTACAGATTATGTAAAGTACATACTCTTTATTAAAGAAGAGTTAAAAGCCTTAAAAAATAAAGAACAAGGAAAATCATTTAATCTTACATTTGCCGAAATCCTTCAAGATTGGGGGGATAATATTCGAGCGACAGGTAATCCCTTTGTTTTTCATGAGCAAGAATTAGAACCAACATTAGGAGGTAATTTATTCATACTCCCGAAGGCAATAAGAGTTTTAATAAAAGCTTTAAAGTTTAGAATTAAATATTTAGACCCAGAATATAACTTCGGAGATCAAAGCTCAAAAAACCAGAATGCATTAATTGTGATTGAGTGCTTTAGAAATCCATATGAGATTGAATATTTTAGGGCAAAAGAATCAGAATTCTATGTTTTTTCAATTTCGGCTGACAAAGATATCCGACAGCAACGGGTTAATAAAATTGGTTATTTTGATGAAGGTAGGAATAAAAGACTTCAAGGCAGAAAAAACCTAACTAGCGAAGTTTACAAATTAGCTGTTGAAACTTGTGTTCAATTGTCAGATATAGCAATTTCAAATAACAGCCAGGATTATCAAGAAAAAACTTTTCAAAAAATTTTAGAGTATTTAGCCTTGATAAAAAATCCTGGTTGTATTCCACCAACTCATCATGAATTATATATGCATATAGCATACTCCAATAGTTTGAAATCAACCTGTATATCAAGACAAGTCGGTGCTGTTATCACTGGGCCTAAAGGTTTTATTGTCGGTGCGGGTTGGAATGCTCCTGGATTCGGGCAAGTTGGTTGTGCATTTAGAAGTAGAACTGACTTATTAAATATTGATAATATTCCTTTGACAACAGAAAATGTTGATAAAACACAATTTAAAAAGATTTTAAAGAAGATGCAAGGAGAATATGTTTGTTATAAAGATATAATGTCCCAGATAGAGCGTGAAAAAAAATATCCCTATTGTTCCTCTTGCCAAAAAGAAAAAGCAGATACAAATGATATAAAAAGACTTGAATATTGTCGAGCTTTGCACGCAGAGGAAAATGCCATACTTCAATCCGCAAAAATTGGAGGTATGCCTATTGAGCATGGTGTTTTATATACAACGACTTATCCTTGTGAATTGTGTGCAAAAAAATTATATCAAATTGGTATTAGGAAAGTTTATTATACTGAGGCCTACCCGGAAAGTATATCTAAGGAAGTTTTTTTGAAAGATGGTACAAAGACAATCGAAATGATTGCTTTTGAAGGTGTAAAATCAAACAGTTATTTTAGAATTTTTAAAGCATTTTATAACAAAAAAGATTTATTAAAAATCAAATTGGATTAGCTATCGAATTAAAATATTCTAACTGCGGGAAAGGATTGAAGCAAATGAATTCTAAAAACAATATTCTCGATGATATTAAGAAATTGATCTTTCCAGAAGATAAATCATCGGATCATTTAATGATTGAAGAAAAATTAAAAAATGGCATAGAGAACTTTGTTGATAATCCCAACGAAGAGCAAGCTAAAGATTTGTATGAAAAAATAAAAGAATCGAAACTTATTAAAAATAAAGAAAATATATTTGATCGGGTGGATGATTTACTTGATTATGAAAAAACATTTAAGAATATCATACCACGACATCGAGATCATTATCGGCATTCCTTAAGTGTTTATTTACTTGGCTTGGGAATTTATAATTCCTGTAAAAAGATTCGAAGTGCGATAAATGAAGATACTTTTGCTGAAAGTTTGGATAGTGCTAAGAACTCCTTTTTACTTCGTTGGTCGTTGACTGCATGTCTGCATGATTCTGCTTATCCTCTGGAATTAACGTTAAAGGCATTTAATCAATATTCAAAAGGGATGCATAAAAAACAATTCAATAACAACTCAGAAAGCGGGAATAAAAAAAAAGAAGACTTTTTTTCCTTTGCTAGTATCCAAAATAGTTTGTATAAAAAATTTAATATATTGCCTATAATTGATGCAGATGGTCCTGATTTTTATAAAAAGAAAGATACTGCACTTGGGCTTATAGCCAATAGATTAGCGAATCCTCCTCAAAATAGAAGAATAAAAAAGTCCTTATTATCTTATGAAACATTGGTAACTTATCTTAATGAAGAATTAGATAGTTACTTAAAAAATGGCCGCATTGATCATGGAATATTTTCAGCTATAATCCTTCTTAATCGAGCCCATGAGCTTTACAGTAATGCATATCTCGATAAGAAAAAAAAAGCTTCTAAGGTTACGATAGATTGGCCTACAAAAGAATTTTATTGTGAAGTCGTGGATGCTGCTACAGCTATTTTTTTGCATAATTTTTATAAATTTTCTTCTTTAAAAAATTGGTTTGGAAAAGGATTTTATAAATATAATACACCAAATCCATTAGGCTTTTTGCTTTTTTTTTGTGATACTTTATGTGAATGGTTAAGAGAAGATAAGGATGATATAACTCAGTTTCGCCTTTATAGTGAAACAAATTCTTTGAAATACATTCCCTCAAATACTGCAAAAAAGAATATTAACAAGTCTAAGAAATTTTTTGCTAAAGATTTAATTGTTTTTCGCAAAAATTCAATTTTTATTAAACATTAAAGAGTTCCCCCCCCATTAATTCAAACCCTTGAAACACCCCCACCCCCGTCCATGTGATTTAGTACGGCATGGACAATTCAATAAACGTATACCTCACCCGGCACCGCCGGAGCGACCAGGGCACCGAAGGCATTTTATCGGTACCTGCCCTTGGTTTTTCCTGCTTTACCCTGGAGCTGCCCTGGAGGGATAACAGGCCCAATATCTCTTGTATCCCTTTTGACACCTATCCCCTTGGATGGCGTGTCTCTAAAAAATGGCAGGCCTTTCATGTCCAAAAAGTTCCCAATAGATCCTACATCCTGATACACGCCGGTAATTTTGCCGGGGCTGTTAAAAAAGGGTTTAAAACCCATGTCCAGGGGTGCGTTCTTTTGGGCAGGCGTATGGGGCGAATACAAGGACAAAGGGCAGTATTGGTATCACGGGCTACGGTGAGGCAGTTTAACGCGATTTTGAAGGGTAAAAACGCCCGAATCATCATTAAAGAACTATGGGAGGAAAAGCATGCTGCTTGAATCGTCAATTGCTACAACTTTGTTTGGAGGGATAACCGGTCTTATCGGGACAGTTTGGTCCAGCTATAATCAACGCAAAATAAAAGCCCTGGAAATGAAAGATCGGGACAAACAACGCTCCCATGAGGTTTCCATGGTCAAAGCCGAATCAGATGCCATGATTGCAGAGTCCCAGGCCCAGATCCAGATCACAACGGCCCGGGTGGGAGGAGAAATTGAACTGGCAGAAACCCAGGCCTTTGCCGGAAGCCTGGAAGCTGGCCGTGGCAAAATTTTTGATGCTTCATACATGGATCGGCTTTTTGAGGTTGAGGGGTGGGTGCGGTTTTTATCTATTCCTGCCGGGGTGTTTCTGGCTATTTTCTTTGGGTTTGTGGATTTTACCAAGGAGATGGCCCGGCCCGGGATTACGGTTTATTTGCTTGGTGTCAGCACCTGGATCACGGCAAAGGCCTGGACGCTTCTTTTGCGCATGAATCTTGCCGTTATGACACCTAATCTGGCCATGGGGATCGTGTCAGACGCTATCAATGTTGTTCTTTATCTTACCGTGACGGCTGTGACCTGGTGGTTCGGAGATCGCATGGCAGCCAAGGGCCTGGCTAAAAATCTAAAACTGCGGAGTTTGTAAATGGACGATTGTGATCTTGGCAGTAAACATGACGATTTTTTCCGACGCCAGGCCCTGGCTAAACACTTGAACCGGCAATCTTCCGGCAGATCCATGGTTGAATGTTCAGAATGCGGGGAAGGGATTCCAGAGGCCAGAAGAAAGGCTGTTCCCGGTTGTGTGCGGTGCGTAAAATGCGAAACAAAATTTGAAAGGAGATCATGATAAATCCCAAAATAGATTATGCAGCCTGGCGTTTCTGGGTTGATGTTGGTCAGTACATAGTTGCCGTTCTTATCGCCTATTATATCTGGTTCAGTAACCGGGCAAAAGCCACGGATAAGGATGTACAAGGTGTCAAAAAAGATATGGGAAAGATTGAGAGTCGGGTCACAAAGCTTGAAGCTGGTTCAATTTCCCATGACGATCTTGGCAAAGTATATGAACGGATTAATAAGGTATCTTCACAGATGTCCGAGTTGACCGGCACAACAAAGGGTATCAAAGGAACTGTGGATATGATTCAGGAACATTTGTTGAATAACGGAGGAAAGAAATGAGCTTTGAGCAAACAATTCAGGAGCATTTGCGCCTTACGCTTTTGAGGCTTTTGGCCGACGATCCTGACTACACTATGAATGATTCTCTTTTAACTGATTTGACGTACAATTATGGATTTACTCCAAGCCGTGACAAGGTGTGTACAGAGCCTTCGTGGTTAAAAGAACAGGGGCTGATCACAACGGATAGTGATCCCAAGATTACCATTGCCAAGCTTACCGAGCGGGGATCCGATGTGGCTCGGGGTCGGGTAACTGTACCGGGCATTAAACGACCTTCTCCAGGGAGATGAGAATGGGATCTAAACAGAAACGAAACCCGGGCCGGGGCCGTCCGTCAAGTATAGATCTATTACCGGAAGATATCAGGTTGCAGCTTAATGAGGCATTGCGGGACCGGCGTTTGACCCAAAAAGAAATCCGCCAGGGTATTAACGATCTACTTGAAAAACGGGGCAAAGACCCGGTGTCAAAGAGCGCTGTCAACCGCTATTCCATGCACATAGAGGAAAAGGGTGCCATGATGAGGGAGGCAAGGGAGGCTGCCGATGCTCTGGTGGGAGGCCTTGGAGAGCAAAAAGGCACGGATCTTGGCCGGGCCGTGACCGAAATGGTCAAGACTCTTTCCTTTGATCTGGTGCTTAAAGATGGTGGAATTGATGTTGATACCCTCAATAAAGTTGCCCTGATTGCCCAGCGTATTGAGCGGGCCAGCAAGATCAGTCTGGAACGGGAAGCGCAATTAAGAAGACAGATCCTGGAAGAGGCCGCCGAAACTGTGGAAGAAACAGCCATCCAAAACGGCATGAACGAAGAACAGGCCCAACTATGGCGTGAAAAAGTATTGGGGATCAAATGAAGTTGCCCGGTGATACCATAAGGGTCTTAGACTGGGAAGAGCTGCCAGCAAGCGTCCGGGAGATTCCAAAAGACCATAACCCACTTAAAGACGGAATCTTCATGCAACACCAGGTGGACTGGTGCAGGCAGATCCATGAATATCCCTTGAACATTGCAGAAAAAGGACGACGGACCGGGATCACCTTTGCTACTGCCCTGGACGATACCATTACAGCATCCAGCAACAGGAAGGCTGGCGGGGATAATTGCTATTATGTGGGGGACACCAAGGAAAAAGGCCTAGAATATATCGGCTATGCCGCCCATATGGCCAAGGTCATGTCGTCTGCCATGGCCAAAGGCTGGGGCGGGATAGAGGTCTTTTTATTTGAAGACCAGGACAAGGACGGCAATACCCGCCAAATCACAGCTTATCGAATTCGGTTTGCATCGGGTCTTCAAATGGTGGCCTTATCCAGCAATCCTGCCAATATCAGAGGACTCCAAGGTATCGTCAATATTGACGAAGCAGCCTTTCACAAGGATGTAGGGGCCGTGATTGAAGCCTGTATTGCCCTGATTATATGGGGCGGTCGTATCCGGATTATTTCCACCCATAACGGGGCCAAGAACCCTTTTAATCAATTGATTATAGATTCCCTGGCAGGTCTGTACGCATTCAAGGTTTTCCATGTAACTTTTGACGATGCCGTTGCCAACGGTCTTTTTGAGCGGGTCTGCATGATCAAGGGTTGGAAACCAACGCCTGAAGCTAAAAAAGAATGGTATGAGCTGGTCCGCAAGGGATACGGTACCCGTCGTGCTGCCATGCTGGAAGAACTGGACGCAATCCCTAGGGAAGGATCCGGCGTGGCCATACCAGGAGTGCTTGTTGAAGGATGTATGCCTGAAGAGCGGCCCATTCTGCGTCTTGCTATGGAGGATGATTTTCTTTTAAGGGATTTGGACTATCGAGATTCATGGATAGAAGACTGGATCAGGATACACCTTGACCCCTTGCTTGAGCAGCTCAACCCGGACCTTGAGCATGTATTCGGATCCGATTATTCCAGGTATTGCGATTTTGCGTCCTTTGGTCCCATGGAGATTAAGCAGAATTTGACCAGGAGAGTGCCCTGGATGCTTGAAATGCACAATGTGCCCACCCGCCACCAGCAGCAAATAATTTTCCATATAATCGATCATCTGCCCAGGTGGCGGTGCGGAGCCATGGATGCCACGGGCAACGGCCACACCATTGCGGAATATACGGCTGATAAATACGGTTATGAACGTATTTTCATGGTCATGCTCAATGACAAATGGTACCGGGAAAATATGGAACCCTTTGTCCAGGCCTTTGAAGACAAGACCATTGATCTGGGCAAGGATGCGGATGTGAAAAACGATATCCGGGCGCTTGAGCGCATTGACGGTATTGTCAAACTGCCCAAACTCAGGACGGCTGATACCAAGGATTCATCACTTAAACGTCACGGTGATGCCGCTATTGCCCTTGCCCTGGGATGGTTTGCATCATTGAGTGATGTGGAATCCTTTGGCTATATCCCGGTTAAACATGGAGCAGACCACGACGCAATCGCCCGGCCTGTTAGAATCACAAGCTTTGGGCGCAAAGGAGGTGTTTTATGATAGAAAAAGGTCGGCTTTACGGACCGGATGGTAAATTATTACCCAAGCAAACTTTGACTGAAGAAATAGCAGCCCCTACCTTGATGGGTATTCGTTCTATCTGGGGATACGGATCAGCAGCGGACGGGCTTACCCCGGAGCGCCTTGCCACCATTTTGCGCAACGCAGCCGAGGGCAACGCCTGGGATTATCTGACCCTGGCTGAAGAAATGGAAGAACGGGATCTGCATTATGCAAGTGTCCTGGGTACCAGGAAACGGGCAGTATCCGGCCTTGAGGTTGTTGTGGAGGAAGCATCCGAGGACAAGGAAGATGTCAAGATTGCGACTGCCGTCCGGGAACTGACCCGGAAACCTGAATTCGGGGAGGCCGTGGACGATCTTCTGGATGCCATCGGCAAGGGGTATTCTGTGGTGGAAAATATGTGGCAAACGGGGACACAATGGGTACCCCGATATGAATGGCGTGACCCCCGTTTTTTTGTGTTTGACGAAAACGACGGCAGAACTCTGCGGTTGATGGACGAAAGCCACCACAACGGCCTTGAGCTGCCCCCGTTTAAATTCATCATCCATATCCCCAGGATTAAATCAGGTTTACCCATCCGGGGCGGCCTGGCCCGGCTGGCAGCGGTCAGCTATATGTGTAAATCTTTCACTCTAAAAGACTGGATGGCCTTTGCCGAAGTTTTTGGCATGCCCTTGCGGATCGGTCGTCACAAACCCGGTGCCCTGGAAAAGGATATCAACACACTGATTAAGGCTGTTTCCAATATCGGCAGCGATGCAGCCGCCGTTATACCGGATAATATGCGCATTGAATTTGTGGAAGCCGCCAAATCAGCCGGTGGGGAAAAGCTTTTTTCAGGTCTTGCAGAATGGCTGGACCGCCAGGTATCCAAGGGGGTGCTGGGTCAAGTTGCAAGCACCGAAGGAACACCGGGGAAATTGGGCAATGATGATGCCCAGGAAGAGGTGAGAAAGGATATTCTCAAGGCTGATGCCAAGGCCCTGGGCAATACGTTGACCCGGGATCTGGTCATTCCTTTTGTTGATTTTAATTTTGGCAAACGGGACAAGTATCCCAGGATATTGCTTCCCGTTCCAGAACCTGAAGATTTAAAAGCCCTGACCCTGGCATTGAGCAAGCTGGTTCCCCTGGGGATTAAAGCATCGGCAGGCTGGGCCAGGAAAAAATTTAATATTCCCGATCCGGTGGAAGGGGAAGAACTTCTGGAAGAAAGTCAGGCGGCAAAACCTGCCACGGCTGAAAACAGATCCCTGGCCATGAACCGGGATGAAAGGCATCCG
>JAAELK010000322.1 GCA_024226935.1 Desulfobacteraceae bacterium | reverse complement strand
CCAGGGCAATCGCACTAAAACATATCCTACCCCTGTCATTTCCTACCCCTGTCATTCCCGCGAAGGCGGGAAACCATTGTACATTTTGAATAAACATTCTTTATCGTTAAAAATATAAAATATAACGAAAGGAGAATAGTTTATGAAAAAAAGACAAGAAACTAGTATAACCAGCCATTTTACAAGCATAAAAGATCCCCGGATAGACAGGCAAAAACGGCATAAATTAATAGATATATTTGTTATAGCTATTTGTGCTGTTATTTGTGGTGCAGATGAATGGGTTTCTATAGAAATGTTTGGTAAAAGTAAATATAAATGGTTCAAGCAATTTTTAGAATTATCAAATGGAATACCATCACATGATACATTTGGTAGAGTATTTTCGCAGTTATTGCCTCAGGAAATCAAACGATGTTTTTTAAGTTGGATAGAAGCTATTGCAGATATAACAGAAGGTGAAATTATACCTGTTGATGGGAAAACATTAAGGCGCTCGTATAGTATGAAGACGGAAAAGCTGCCATTCATATGGTGAGCGCCTGGGCATCACAAAACAATCTTATCCTGGGTCAAATAAAAACAGCGGAAAAATCAAATGAAATCACTGCGATACCAAAGCTTTTAAATATATTAGAAATAAGTGGCTGTATTATCACTATTGATGCGATGGGTTGTCAAAAAGAAATTGCTTCAAAAATCCTACAAAAAGGAGCTGATTATAGCTGTTCCAAAATAAAATGTCCGCCACTGAAGTTTTCAAATGACTTCGTTTATGTACGTCAGTACACTGCACTCAGCCATTTAAACGGACATTTCATTTCGGATCGGCTATATGTGCTTGCGTTGAAAGGGAATCAGCAAAGTCTTTATGAGGATGCAAGTTTATTTTTGGATGATATAGAGAAAAAAGCACTTAAGAACATTAGT
>JAAELK010000321.1 GCA_024226935.1 Desulfobacteraceae bacterium | reverse complement strand
GGCCCTGGAAATTATTTCTGTGCTTAAATTATTGGTTTTCGCTGTGCTTTTTATAGGTTTTTTAAGTTTTTTGGGTTATAAATGACAAATCTGGGTTAAATCGGCTCTAAACCGACGAAGTCGGGAAAAACGGCATTACCCATATGCTTTGCAAAGCTGCTTTCAGTCTTACCTAACTGCTTTAGAAATGGGAATACTTGATTTTGTACATGGGTCAGCATTTCCCCACCTTCCATCTGTTTAAAATGACTCCACCTTAGCGACTCTTTGTCACCATCAAATACAGACTGGTAGGCTTCGCCTGTAAATTCTGCATCTTGTTTCTTTTTAAGGTCCAGTTCATCAATCCGCTTCATAAACAGAAGATACGAAATCTGTTCAATCGCTGTCAGTGGGTTCGATATCCCACCGCTCCAAAACTTATCCCATAACCGATCAATGGATGATTTTAATGTCGAATTAAGCAACTTTTAACAACTCCTCTGTGAATGACATGATTTCTTCTTGTTC
Source organism: Desulfobacteraceae bacterium (assembly GCA_024226935.1). Lineage (GTDB taxonomy): Bacteria > Desulfobacterota > Desulfobacteria > Desulfobacterales > Desulfobacteraceae > NBML01. Next base: position 1,709 of record JAAELK010000321.1, on the reverse strand, counting down.
TTTTTGGGGAAACAATCCCAATATGCCTCTGGCATGAAACCGAGTGAACGGCTCGCTTACCAGGTCTTTTTTTGTTAGCTTTCCATTTTCAATAATAAAAGTCTGTAATGTCATCAAAAACTGGATTTGTTTAGTGGTAAATGTATTGTTATGCGTTGCAATAAACCCTGCAAAGGCTTCTGTGACCTTCTCAGAAAACGTTTTCAGTTCACCTATACCCATTATGTATTTAATCAGATCTAAGAAGCTTACCTGCCTTGTATCGTATGCTTTTTGCAGGTTCTTTTCTGTGGGGTATGGGTCATGCTTTAGTAAAATATTGGCCAGCTCATCTATGTCATCAGGCGACAACGGATCGCCTTGTTTGAGCCTCTGTAAAATTTCGTTATCTGATTCCAACTTCTGGATCAATGCCACCATCTTTTCTCTGTACTTTTGAATGGTGACACGTTCATTGGCAGGACCAAACTGGATATATTCCTTTTCTAGGGTGATGTCTTTTAGGTTTAGTTTGTCTTGGCTGAGTTTGATGCCTTCTTCTCTATACTTCATCAGTGGCCCCAATCGTTCAATCACATCATCTAATGCTGGTTCGTCAGCGTTATCTAAATAAGCACTATGCAATACAGCCTCAATCAATTCTTTTTCTTTGACCACAACATTAACAGTAAGTGGCAAGTCAGACACTTTTTCGATGATTAGTTCTTGAAGTGCCACTGCTTTTTTTTGGCTCGTTTCACTGTCTTCTAAGGTTGCAATTGAGTAGTTAGTAACATTTAATTCAAAGCTCATCGCTTTAAAGTCTTCTGCGGTTCTTGTTCTCATTAATGGTGAAATTTCTTTTGATAGATACTCTTTTTTATCAGCATCCAACTTCGACCAGAAAACATCTGTTAATTTATTCAGTTTAGATTTAGCATCTAAAATCACCACATTATTAGAAGGCAATTTTTGAAGGTCTTGTTGTAGCTTCGCTATCATAGAAACAGCCGTCTCAGGATGATTAATCACTTGGCATACGTCTACTTTTCTTAACTTGGCATCAAATAACCTAACGGGTAATGGTTTGGATGGCTTGTCTTCTTTTCCTTTTGGGTTCATTTGGAAATACTCAAAGTTATCCCAACAATCGATGATCAAAAACCTGTCTTTTTTATGGCACCATGGCTTCATCTTAGTTGGTTCAAGCAATCGTGTGCCTCGACCAATCATTTGCCAAAACCTGGTGTACGAAAACACAGGTTTTGCGAACACTAAATTAACAAGTTCCCTCACATCGATCCCTGTGTCTAACATGTCTACACTAATCGCTATTCGTGGGAAATCATTATTGATGAATTGATCTAACAAGCCACCTTTCCCATGGACTCTTGAATCTTCAGATACAATTACTTTTGCTAGGGTGCCTTTATGTTCTGGGTATAGGTCATCAAACATTTCTTGAAGTCGATACGCATGCTTTTTGGTCATAGCAAAGAAAATGGTTTTGCCTGGTAATGTCCCTGAGCTATCTTTGATACATTCTTCCATAAACTCTTGAACAATTAATGCGTTAGTCCCTTTATTAGTGACTTTTTTCTCTAGGAGTCTGTCGTTCTTAAGCAGAGATGATAAAATATAAGGAAGAAGAAATAAATCAGCGAGGTAAAAAATGACAAGATTTAAAACCGCCGATAGAAATACACCTTATTTGTTTCCACCAACGATAG
>JAAELK010000320.1 GCA_024226935.1 Desulfobacteraceae bacterium | reverse complement strand
CCCCGAGGCGGCGCGAGGTCCTTCTGCATTGGTGAGTCTTGTGCCCTTGATCACGTGCGGGGGTTGGTTTGCCGCCTCGAGGAGGGAGAGGGCGAGGATGACGGGGTAGAAAGGCGTCAATGAGCAAGACGAGCAAAAACGCTCGTCCGCCTTTTTTCGGTCAAACGCAGGAACCGCACAGCACGCCAAGGGAGAGAGAGAAACAAGCGTAAAATTTGACGCTCAACAGCGCAACTTCGAGTTTGCCAGCCTTCGAGTTTCAAAAATGGGCCTTAGCAGTGCCGCGACAAGCAGCGACACATCACGACGAACCCGCAGCCCCGAGCGCACCATTTGATGGCGACTCTGTTCATTCGTACGGGTACTGCAGTGTGGGATCCCTCCTGGAATTGGAGGACGCGAGTTCATTTCCTTTCCCGGCCACGATGGTGTCCAGAGGCCAAACCAACCAGACGGGTTGCATGAACGACCGCGTAACGGTGACGGTGCACCCACCCTCCTATCTCGCCTTCTCTCACCTTATCTCACCTTTTCACACCTTATCACATCTTATCTCCAACCTTATCTCACCTTATCTCACCTTATCACACCTTATCTCACCTTATCACAGCTTCTCTCACCTTATCACACCTTATCACACCTCATCTCACCTTATCACACCTTATCACACCTTATCACACCTTATCTCCAACGTTATCTCACCTTATCTCACATGATCACACCTTATCTCACCTTATCACATCTTATCGCCAAACTAATCTCACCTTATCCCACCTTATCCCACCGGTGGCCAGCGATTGTATG
>JAAELK010000319.1 GCA_024226935.1 Desulfobacteraceae bacterium | reverse complement strand
TAGCACTCCGGGGGAAATAACCCTTAACTTAATGGCAATGACGCGAAGCATGGGAACGAGCATGATCAGATTAATCACTTTTCAAACACCCTCTAAGGGTTGTAAGCCGTATAAGTGTAATCATTGGAGAACCACTCTCCGTAAAATTTTGACATCAGACGCACATACAGGGTTTCCCCGCCTGCAGGCAGTACCGCAACAACAGCGGAAGTGTTTGTTTCCTGGTTCGCGGAGTACACATCATAGGCTCCCAGTGATGTGCCGATCCACATCCAGTACTGGTCTGCTCCTGTGTCATTCCAGGTAAAAGTGACACTTGTCGAACTCAGGGCTGACCCGGGAGTCGGTGCTGATATTTCAGCAGCCAGGTCACATGCCGTATAAGTGTAATCATTGGAGAGCCACTCTCCGTAAAATTTTGACATCAGACGCACATGCAGGGTTTCCCCGCCTGCAGGCAGTTCCGTAACAACAGCAGAGGTGTTTGTTCCCTGGTTCCCGGAGTACACATCATAGTCACCCTGTGATGTGCCGATCCACATCCAGTACTGGTCTGCTCCTGTGTCATTCCAGG
>JAAELK010000318.1 GCA_024226935.1 Desulfobacteraceae bacterium | reverse complement strand
CTGTTGGCACGTAATCGATCCCTCCCTGCCTCAGAGATATCTGGTTGATCAAAGTCTCCTGTTAACAGCATATCCCGATCAATGACAGAATCTTCTAATGTAATGGTAACACTCAGTCCTTCAGGCAAAACGCCCTGAATTCAATTAGCAAGTGCAACACTAAGATCTAGAAAGACCTTGTTTGGAGTTTTAAAATCCAAGCATTTACGAGGCCTTGAGTTAAGTAAGAATTCGACTTCTTTGATACGTTTATGAGTAATTTTAGCAAAATCAGTCTTCTTTGGGAAGAAACGTCTGATTAAACCAATAATGTTTTCGACAGAGCCTTTTTCCCAACTGTGATAGGGGTTGCAAAAGTAAGAATCGGTATTTAATTGATCATTGATAAATTCATGTAAAGCATTCTCTGATCCGTTATCATACGTAATCGAACGCCTAGAAGAGGGAGGCAAATTCGTCATACGCCGGACGATAGCTTTTGAGAAGAGGGCAGCTTTATTTTGTTTAATTTTCTTAATTTTAACGAGCTTAGAGATTCTTTCAACTGAGACAGCTAAAGCAACTTTACTCTGTCTGGATAGTACCGTATCAGATTCCCAATGACCGAATTCAGATCGATCGTTAATTTTCTTGGGTCTTTGATCAATAAAAATACGGTTGGGAATGCGGTTATTTTTCTTATTTGTTTTAGGAATACGTTTAAATCGTTTCTTGTGGGATCGAGCTAAATATTGGACTAAATCTGGACGTTTTTTGTAAATATACAGATAAATTGACTCGTGGCTGATTTTCAAATTTTGAGGGTCGCAAGCAAGGATTCCGGCAATGATTTCAGGGGACCAGCCCAGTTTGAGCTTATTCGACACAAAATTTCTGATTTTGTGACATTTTAGCTCTTCTTTCATGGAGGCTTGTTTTTTGCGTTTTTTGGCTCTTTTATGAGCCCGACTCGATAGATACACTTTGGAAGATTTTGAACTGTTTCTCGTCAGTTCTCGTGAGATGGTACTTTTACTTCTGTTGAGCATTCTTGAGATATCGCTAATAGTAAAGCCATTGGCGCGATGAACGGCGATTAAATCCCGTTCATCACTCGTAAGTTGTTTGTATTGTTTTTTCATGCAACTATCCTAACATTTTTTCTCTAGATGTTGCACTTGCTTTTTGAACTCGGGCATCGATGGTAAAAATTATACTGCTTTCAAGAAAACTACATAACTTTCTTTTAAGGAAACGAGGGATGTT
>JAAELK010000317.1 GCA_024226935.1 Desulfobacteraceae bacterium | reverse complement strand
GAATGGTAACACGCCTTGTGACATACTCTGTTGCACCCCGTTGATGAAAGGTTTTTTTGGTCGAAAACATTCTATCTGCTTGATTCATCAAGCGCAACGGGGTTTTTCTTTTTTTAGGTGGTGGATTGGGGAGACAGATCTTTTTCCCGATATCAAAGGTAAAACAGGTTCAAAAAAAAATATGTGGACGATTGACAAGAAACAAAATGGAATTATATTCAAAAATATCAGGAGAATGATCATGGAACTGGTTGTATTTGAGCGAATGGCTGTCCCCTCTTTGATGATCTATTTTAAATACAGGGCTTAAAGGCTCTGAATGGAAAAATAAAATATGTTTATGGGAGGTGCAAATGAATACCGAAACCATCAAATTTTTCAAGCAAGAACTTATGGGTCGTATGGACCAGTTGTTATTCCAGACAGAACAGGCGATTACAGAATTTATGGCGCAACCCCCACAGGAAATTGAGAATATTGACCGGGCCTCATCCAATGCTGACCAGGCATTTAAATTAAGGATATGGAACAGGGAAAACAAGTTGATCAAGAAGGTAAAAGAAGCGTTGAAGCGGCTTGAAGACGGATCCTATGGGATTTGTGAACTCTGCGAAGAAGAAATTTCCCTCAAACGTCTTGAAGCCAGGCCGGTTACGACCAAATGCATCAAATGCAAACAAAAAGAAGAACAGCTCGAACAGCTCACTAAATAAGTGTTTGATAAACCGTGGCGTAAAGCCTTAAACCGACAGCATGTGAATCTGTTTCCAGGCTTCATCCTCGGCCCCGATTTTTAAAAAAGTGATATCAAAGGGCCCCCTTTATCATATACTTTATTTCCATATGAGTAAGTTGCTTTTACTATCCTGTCATCACCAATTGTCATCAGGACGAATAGTTTTGCTTTTAGTGTTGGTGATTTTTCCATTCTTAGTTTTAATAAAGCAGTTGCTTGTGTATCCAGAACCACAAAGTCTGCTTCGTTCCCGATATTGAAGTTACCGATTTTATCATCTAAACTCAATGCCTTAGCACCTCCTAATGTAGCTAAATAGAATGCTTCAAAAGAAGAAAGACTAACTTTTTGCATTTGTTGAACTTTGTAAGCCTCATTTAAAGTTTGGACAATTGATAGACTTGTTCCTGCCCCAACATCAGTACCCATACCAACACGAATGCCTTCTTGTCTCGCTCTGGCTAGGTTAAAAAAACCACTTCCTAAAAAAAGGTTAGATGTTGGGCAATGGGAGATAACGGAATTTGTTTGTTTAAAAGTTAGCCATTCAGAATCTTCCAGATAAATTGAGTGGGCAAATACTGATCTGTTGCCTGTTAAACCATAATAGTCATATACATCCAAATAACCTTCTCTCTCTGGAAATAGGGACTTCACCCATGCGATTTCGTCAAGGTTTTCAGACAGGTGTGTATGCATATATAGATCAGATTCATATAGCATTAATTGTCCGGCTTTAGCTAATTGTTCCGGAGTAGAAGTTGGTGCAAAACGAGGTGTAACAGCATAAGCCAGTCTTCCTTTTCCATGCCATGCATCAATCAGAGCTTTAGAATTCTCATAAGATGATTTTGGTGTATCGTGCAATCCGTCGATTGCATTTCGATCCATCATCACGTTACCAGCAATCATTCGAAGATTTTTAGCATACGCTTTCTCAAAAAAAGCTTCTGTCGAATCTTTGAAAACAGTTGTCATTACGAGGGCTGTGGTTGTTCCGTTTTTCAACAACTCATTGATGAAGAACTCCGCTTTTTCTTCTGCGTATGATTTATCGCTATATTGCAGCTCAGCAGGAAATGTATATGTTTGTAACCAGTCCAAGAGCTGTTTACCATATGCCCCAATCATCTCCAATTGGGGCATATGCACATGGGTGTCTATAAAACCAGGCATGATCAGTTTGTCTTGATAATTTTTAACATAACTTGGATTGTATTGATCGGATAATGTGTCATAATTACCACATTCAACTACTTTCCCGTTTTGAACTAACAACATACCATCTTCAAAGTATCGATACGAGCCGACTTCCCCTTCGATCGGATCAGAAACAAAATCTAAAATCTTTGCTCTATACCCAGTCAGTTTTTCGGGAAAATCAACCGCTACATTTCCGAATGTAAGTTTCTGGAGTTTTTTTTCCTCGGCTACAACAGAGGAGAAACTAACCGCTGCAACCACCGATACAAATGTTATCCAAAATAATCCTCGTTTCATTTTTTTTCGTTTTCCTTTCAGCAACTTATTTTCACAGATTCAATTCAACCAGACCAACTTCAAAGAACCATAAGGTTAAAGCAGAGGGGTGTTTTTTTGTCAAGAACAATGCTTTAAAGTTTAAGCATTGTTTTTTTTACAAAAAAGCAGTAATTCCCAAGTCCAAGAGGATCGGCGCTTACATGGAAGCCGATGCAGAATCATAATACCGATGCCGATTATAACAAAGATCAATTTCAGGGTCATAGTACTGGCTCTGGAGCCGGAGAGGGTTGTCAAAATAGTCTTCATGGATTTTTGTGACTTTTCCATGGGCATCATAGGATGCTGACCATGCAATCTCTCCTGTATCTGTGGTGACTTCCTGGGGAAGTCCCGCAAGATCGTTGTTAAAATAGAATGCTTGACCGTCTTTGTTAAAAAATGATGGTCAGAAATTGAATTCCTTCATCGAGGAATAACTTCTTGTCAAAGAATAATTATGAATGAGTACCTGAAATAATGCCAGAGGGATAGGATAGGGCCTCTCCTCATTCTTTCGGGACGTCCTGTCCCGATCCGAGGTAAATACTGCTCTTTTGCATCCATGCAAACCGCAGTATTTAAATCCGGTTTAACCCTTATCCAATCCCCCTGGTTGATCGGTTAATAGAAAGGCCATTGGAAACATTTTATTAACGCATAAAAAAAGGGGGCTGATATATTTTATCAGCCCCCTTTATCATAAAATTTTAAGCTTTTGTTTTTGAAAAATTGCCCGTCAGGTCATAGAGAAAAACTATAAGTGGTGCTCAGAGCAAAAATATTAGCGCTTATATCACTATAATCTTCTCCAAAAGACCATATGAATTTGGGAAAACACCAAAAAACTGTAAATATTCGGGTTAGTCATTCATGAGTTGATTTAAGCAAAACTCTAAACTTTTTATCAAGAGGAAAGACCCAAATATCTTTGATGGGAACACAAATTTTTCCTGGCTGCCCGCCAAGCTTCCCACGACCTTTAGTTT
>JAAELK010000316.1 GCA_024226935.1 Desulfobacteraceae bacterium | reverse complement strand
CGACTTGCATGTGTTAAGCACGCCGCCAGCGTTCATTCTGAGCCAGGATCAAACTCTCCAGTTATAATCCTTTGATAAAACTTTTTAGGTCTTTACGACCCGCTCATTTCTTTTCTCACTGACCAATTTTCAAAGATCAAAAATTCTTGTGGAGACCAAACTTTTTCCTCCCCCACAAGAACTCGCTAACACTACATGAAGATTTTATTCTTGTCAAACTGTTTCTTAAGAAATTATAAAATAATTTCTTATTTTAAGACAAGACCTGCCGGAAGTCTTTCTCCAAACTGAACACTTTTTTCATTTAAAGCCATTTTGGTTTTTTCAACCACCATTTTTATAAGGGGTAAAGCTGCCTCTGTATTTTCCAACCATTCAACAATCTCAGCCGTGATATCAGAATCCACATCCCTTGTCCTGTCTCCGGTCTTTCTCACAATCTGCGCCACAATACTTTGAATAGGGTCCTGGCTTTTCCATTTTTGCTTTAAAACACGCCGAACCCATCGGGAAACCTCCGTGGGAGGGACCACTCTATCTACAGAACCATATAATAACTGTCTTGCTCCCAAACGGCCCAAAACCCAGAATAAACGGTCCTGTTTTTTTCCGGGTTTAAGCTGGGGCAAAAGAGCCTTGGCCAGAACAACCTTATCTTTGACAAGCAAACGTTCCATATTCCCGGCAGCCATCCAAAGCTCGATCTGCTCCTGGGGAGAAAGCCGCCCCTTATTTGTCCTTATTGCCGTCAGAAAAGAGGTTGTATCCTGATAAAACTGCCTTTGCTGGCCTGCTTTTAATCCTGCGGCAACCCTTCTTATAAAGATCCACCATTCAAGCCTGTTTTGCACAGCTTTATTGGATTCCAGTCCCGACAGATAGATCTTCCATATTTTTTTTGCCCTTTCTCCATCAAAGGCATCCCCAAATCCTGGACGCATACAAAAACCCGTCAAATTCAGCCATCTGGCTTCGTGGTCTTCGGAAAAGGTTCTGGAAGACTCAATGGCAAGGAGCTGATCCGCCAGGCGCCGCAAAAAAGACAAGGGCCAATAATTTTTTTTCTGTCCAACCATACCCTCAATAATTTTTACTATCCCTTTTAAATCCATATCTGCCTGGGATTTACTGCCAAAAACCTGCTCAACCCTGGTGCAGACCATATCGATCAGATCATCATCATAAATTTGCGTATCAGCAGCTTCAATGCCCTGGTCTGCATCTCGAAGCTGAAATTGCAGTTTCCATCGATGGTCGCTTACACCCGATTGGCAATACATGGCAAGGGTTCCCATCTCAGTATATTCTGCTCCCAGGGTAACAGGAATGCCTTTTTTTTCTCCATTTTTACCAAACTTTATAATTGTCTGGATGGGTGCCATGGATGTCAAAGAATCATCGATGGAAATAACACCGCCCGCCTTGTCACCAGATCTATAACTTGAACTATAAACATCAAAACTTACAGGTTGGTTAGCCCTGACCTCATAGGCCATTTCCGGCAGATTAATCACAGAACCTTCATCCAGACCCCTTTCGATAATACAGACAGCCTTGGAATCATTGCAGGACTCCAATGTAACACCAATATAATAACTTCGAGAACTTCCACTGCCAACCCTGACTCCCATCCCCTGCTTAACAAGGCCGTAGTAGGATGCTCCAACACCAACGGCAAGTTCAGGACTGGTATTTTCAAGAATCCGGGGTTTTTGCAAATCCTGGGTCTTAAACCATCTTCGAACAGCTTCTTTTATGCGTGACTGAACGAGAGCTGGTTTTAAGGTACCACCATTAAATAAAATAAAATCCGGCATGGGCGAATCTTTGGATAATGTATCTTTTACACTTTCCCGGTGTTTTTCCAAAAACCGAATAATATGTTTGGTCACCGAAGATTCTTTTTCAAAAGGAAGACCAAAATCTGCTATCTCTTTTCCCCCATCAAGATCATTTAAACCGGTCGTGTCCACATCGGGAAAAAACTGTCCCCTTAAAATCGTTTCCACATCACCCCGGGTCAAATCCGCAGAAAGAGTCCCTGAAATAAGCGCCCGGCCCTCCCCTTTCAAGGTGATTCTGACGGCCCGCTCTCCATTTTCAAGAATCTTTTCTTTGGCTTCCCGGCATCTATGGCACAGGGTTTTCCATTTGTCCGGTGTCAGACTCGCCTTGGACCTAAACTTTGATTCAACAATTTTGGCCAAGGCCAGATCTATGTTGTCCCCCCCCAAAATCAAATGATCTCCAACAGCCAGGCGCTCAAACCGAGGAGAGCCCTGGGAGGCTTTTACCGTGATCAAACTAAAATCACTTGTCCCGCCACCTACATCACAGACCAGGACCAGGTCATCCTCTTTTATATATTCCTGCCAGTCCGACTCATGGCAAATCAACCAGCTGTAAAAGGCTGCCAGAGGTTCTTCAAGAAGGGTGACACAATTACCAAATCCGGCAAGCCGAATCGCTTCCATGGTCAAATCCCTTGCCTCTTCATTAAAAGAAGCCGGTACCGTGATCACAACAAACTGGTTTTCCAAAAATTGATCTTCATCTTTAACAAAATGATTCCAGGCACTGCGAATATGGGTCAAATATTGCGCTGTCGCCGTCACGGGAGAGATTTTTTCTACCCCTTCCGAACCCCAGGGCAAGATCCTGGCTTTACGATCCGCCAGGGAATTACACAACCAACTTTTGGCGGAAGAAACCAGCCGGGATGGTATTTTAGATCCATGATCCCTGGCAAAACTTCCGGCAAACAGATCCTCTCTTGTTTTCCAGGGATGTTTTAACACTTCTTTGGAAATATCATAGGTTCCAGGAATATAGAGAAATGAAGGCAGAACCGGAATCTTTGTAAATTCTCCAAGGCCTGTCAACTGGGGTACATTAAACACCTTGATCAGCTTATTTACATCCTGGGGATCACCGCCCTTTGCCGTCTTTTCTTTCAGCGCCGACACATCCACATAGGATACAGCACAATTGGTGGTTCCTAAATCGATCCCGATAACATATTGTTTGTCCTGAAAATCCAAACCAGCTCCTAAATAATCTTGTTCTTTTTATATGAAAGTCCCAATCAACTTATCGGATTCTTGCATGTTTTGTTGTGAGCAAGCCGATGAAACCCCCTGGGCGGTCCACGGCCGTTTATTGTTAGGCAATTTCAATCTCGGCGGGCGTCATGATACCGGGATTTTTAATATCGGACAGCTTGGGCACATCATTTTTACCGGCTTTCCAGCCCCGATGCTTTAAAACACCCTGGAACGGAGGTTCTCCCGAAACATTTCCCACAAGTGCGATGGCATCAATATCAAACCCCGGTTCAATGGTGACCAATTCCCCTTCCTCACCCTCAATAACAGGCTTCGGATCAATATATTTTTTGATGGCCTTTTTACAATCTTCCTGGATACTTCTGACAGCGGCACCAATCTGATCATCTTCATAAAGGCTCAAATCTTCATCAAAAAAATCAAGAAGCCTGCCCTCCCGTTGAAGAACAGACAAAGAATGGAGAAACAATCGCCTCCTGCGCTCCTGTTCAATTTTCTGATCCAGAAAACCTTTCTTTTTAGATCTGTTGTTGTTTGACTTATTAACCAATTCTTCAACCTGCTTGAAATCAGCTGACATTGAAACACCTAAAACCAGCCATAACAGCCATCCAAATAAGAGAAACACCCCTGCAATCACAGGGATTGTCCATAGGTATAGATTATTCAAAGCCAAGGTCAGCAAAGCAATTGCCTCGGAAATTTTATATATGGTCAATTTAGGCCCTGCACCGGATGAAAGCTTTAACGCCAGTGCATTACCCCAAAAATAAATGCCGGCACCGACACCTGCAGCAAACATAACCATGATCAAGGTAATAACCCAGAAGGACTTTTTCCCATATATCTTTGAAATTTTCAATATAACCTCTTTATTTAGTTCAAACTATTTAGTGCAGCCTTATTAAAATAAAAATACCATGTCGTAACCTCCAACATGGTATTCAATAGTAATACAAAATTTAGTAATATCAAGCAATGGTTTTTTGAATCAGGAATCAGGAATTTTTCACTAAAAAACCATTTCTATTCAGTTTTGACGATTATTCTATCCTTATTAGCTTCAAAAATCTTTTGCCCCACACCCTTGACCTTCATTATATCTTTCACTGTTTCAAAGGGACGGGTTGTTCTATATTCAATTATCCTGTCGGCAAGTTTATCCCCCACATGCTTGAGGGTTATGAGTTGGGCCTTACCATCCGTGTTTATGTTGACCTTTCCCATGGTCGCAAAAGCCGGAACAAGATATAACCCTCAAACCCCGCGGTTAGCTCAAAAAAGGATTTGTCAGGTGTTAAAATTGTAGTAGAAGCATAGAGAACCTCCCAAACAGCAATTTTTAACTTTTTTCCCAAAAAGAAAGGAGATCCTCTATGCTGG
>JAAELK010000315.1 GCA_024226935.1 Desulfobacteraceae bacterium | reverse complement strand
GTTTGAAATTCCCCAGGAGATTGTGGCAGAGATGATCCGGATCTCCGAAAACCCGATTCTCATGGCGAAGATCCCAATGGGAAAACATCGAGGCCTGCACTTCCGGGATGTCCCAAAAGACTATTTACAATGGATTGTCGGCCAGGATTTTGATGAAGATCTGCTTTTTACGGCCAAATATTATCTTAAGTAGCTTTTCCATTCAATTTGTGGGGTCTGAAGCCCAATAGAACCAACTGGACCCCAGCTGGATAAAAAGACCCTCGCTATCGCATCGATGTGTGACCGGATCTACACCCATGGAGGGGTAGTGGAAGCGAAGCTGTCTTGAACGGCAAACTGGCATGTAACCTATTGAATTCACAGTAATTAAAATCTTTGAAATCAATAATTTTGTGTTTAAAAATGGGAAAATAATTTTCCTGATATTTCAATCACTTATGGCATATTTTGCCGCTTAGAACACGCTCGCTTTCACTACCCCTTTTTAGGATTTGGAACCCATCAGTGGAAATAAGGTTTTTTGCCAAAATTCAGTAAAAGGGCTTATATAATAGTTTTAAGAATTGTGCTCAAATAAAATTTGATTTATTATTATTTTTGTAAGGCTGGTCAATCGAATGGATGAGATATGACTCAGAGCGTGGTAACTAAGTGTGGGGGCTTGGAATAGTTTTCATCAGGACTCGGAATAGATAACAATTCTTGGCTCACATTATACGTTAATAAAAGATATGTTCGGCTCTGATTATACGTTAATAGGCTCACATTATGCGATACCCCCCTGTGTCAGGATAGATGTCGTCTCAATTAAAAATTAAATTTGGGGCATTGAGGTGATAAATATGGGATATTCTATCCAATTAAAAGAAGCCGTGTTAAAAAAGGTATTACAGGGAAAC
>JAAELK010000314.1 GCA_024226935.1 Desulfobacteraceae bacterium | reverse complement strand
GTTTGAAATTCCCCAGGAGATTGTGGCAGAGATGATCCGGATCTCCGAAAACCCGATTCTCATGGCGAAGATCCCAATGGGAAAACATCGAGGCCTGCACTTCCGGGATGTCCCAAAAGACTATTTACAATGGATTGTCGGTCAGGATTTTGATGAAGATCTGCTTTTTACGGCCAAATATTATCTTAAGTAGCTTTTCCATTCAATGTTCAAAAAATTAAATACTACACATGGAGATTAAAATATTTAATGGAAAATATGAAAACAGATAAACTTGAAAAAATCCATAATCGAAATTTGGATATTTCCAGCTATATTGTTGATGATGACCACATATTAATTACAGGTGAATTCAAAGAAAAAAATCTGATAACAATTTATGAGAAATCTGGAAAACCTATTGAACCGAATGTGTTTCATCATATGCAAATTCAATTAATTGTCAAAATTTCTGAATTAAAAATTGTGGATATTCATGCGAAAATTTTAGGGGGTCCTTATGATAATGTTTGCAGGGAAATGGAAAATAGTCTTGATAAAATAAAGGGATTAAATATTGCTGCGGGATTCTCGTCCAAAGTCAAAAAGATTGTAGGTGGTACACAAGGATGTCTTCATTTGACTACATTGCTTTTATCTATGGCACCAGCAGTTCTTCAGGGATACTGGGTATTTGGGGCACGTGATAAAAACAGAAAAGATAATTCTGAGTTTGATATAGGAGAATACTTAATAGATACCTGTTGGGCATGGCGTAAGGATGGACCTTTAGCGGAAAATCTTATTAAACAGAATCATAAAGAATAGCAAATTTTATGCAATATTGACCACAACCATAAAAAAAGAGGCAACCTCGTAGGGTTACCTCTTTTAAAAAAAGCTGATAGGCCCTATGCCCACTATAGTGTATTGAATGCTTTTAAAAATAGCAATTTAAATATTGCTCAGTGCGCAAGCTAAGGGCAATCGGAGATACTAATGTAATCGTCCAAGATAAGATTATATTTTTTCTGGGTATGTTCGTGTTCCATTGGAAATTTAAACCCCATTAATTAATTATAACAGGACAAAGCCAGAGAGGTTGTCCCCCTCTGGCTTTGTCCTGTTATAATGGTGTTTGGTTTTCTATCTTGGTACCATATCCATTTTGGGCGACTCGTCCATCTCTTCGGCCAAATTCGCTGCCTGATCGGTTGCATCAGGTAAGTGCTCAAAGAATGTTTCTGTCAATCCAGAAAGATTGCCCAGAACATCCGGCACATCCCCTTGGAAAAGATTTTTGGCCAGGCCAAGTGTTTCCATTCCTGTATTGAACTTTTCCAGCAGGCCTTCAAGAGATGAAGGCGTCAAATCGCCGCTTAGTCCCTGGAATTTTTCCAGCAGGCTTTCAAACCCTGGCTTTACCATTCCATACAGATCATTTAATACATCAATTGAATTCCCATTTAAAGAAATTGCCGTTGCTTTATTCATGATTATCACCTCCTTTCTAATTGAAATTAAGCCATGGAAAGGGCAGATTCCTCTGTCTCTTCCATTTCTTGATTATTTGATTTGTCCGGATTCTCCATTAGTTGGATTTTGACCTCAATTTCTTTTTGAAGGGCTTTTACATCTTCAAGTTCTTGTGCAAATTCGAACTTAGATTCTTTCTCATTTTCTAAACAATTCAGTTCTTTTTTTTGAACCTTCAATATCTTTGTAGCATTTATCATTCTATCTTCATGGATATTTAAAAATTCTTCTACTTTAGACCCGCTTTTAAATTCATAATTCGTGAGCCCTCCTTCTTTATCCAAAATAGTCCAGTAAGATTGATGTTTTTTTGTTTCTTTATTAAATCCTCTATTTACTTGGACGAATATTCCTCCACAGGTAATGCCCGTTAATTGATCCAGTTTAGTATCTTTCTTTTGGCTTTTGTTAAATACTTTAGCTATGGTTTTAACTAAGGCTGCACGCTCCCCTTTAAAATCCTTGTCATAGCCATAGGTTTTAAGATCCATCCTCCATATGAAGAGGTCTTCAGTCGGTTTTGGAATCTTTTTGTCATGCTTCAGTTCGACCTGTAGCGTTTGAATATTTATACGCAATTTTTCTTTTGTTCGACTGTTACAATATTGGACATCACGGTGAGCTGACTCTAAAGCTTCAAGCTCTGCGACCCGTTGGTCGATTTCAAGCTTTTCTCGGATCAGTGGATTGCCGGTAGTTATTGCAGCAGTTTCTGCGTAGGTTGGATCCACAGCCATATCCAGACGCCGGATTGAAGTATCCCCGGTCATGATTCTGGTAAACATTTCAGCTTTTACTTTTAAGGTGGTCCACATGAACAGATCAAAACTGTCCTGGGTGGTATAAATGATCCGTTTCATTACTTTAAATGTGTTGCCAAAACGTTGACCTCGTCCTCCTCTTTGTTCAATATCGTTTGGTCGCCAAGGAGCATCCAGGTCATGAATTACAGCGATTCGAGTCTGCATATTGGCTCCTTCTCCCATTTTCTGTGTAGAGCCTAAAAAAACACGAATTTTTCCTTCTCTGACCTTTTTAAATGCCTGAGCTTTTGCTTTATCGGTCTTATAATCATGAATATATGCAACTTCATATTCAGGAATACCGGTTTCTATAAGTTGTTGTTTAATCCGGTCATAAACCGTATAGGGTTTATGACCGGAGGGGGTGCCCATATCACAAAAAATAAGCTGTACTCCTTTTTGATTATAGGTTTCATGGTAGTTCTCTATAACAAGATCTACAAGTTCATCTATTTTATCTTTATGATCTGCATCGTCCAGTTCAAAGTCATCAAGGTCCATGCTGGCTAATTTAAACCGGTCGGAAATCAGTTGGGGATCCAGACTAAGTTGTCGACCTTCAGAAACTATTTTTAAAAGGTTGTCAACACGATTATCATTTACCAAGCCAGATTTGATGTTTGCCACACGTAGAGCAAGGGACTGCATATAGTTTGCCTGCGCAGAACTCATGGGCACAGTTACATTTATGGTTTCCACGGCAGGGCGTTCGATACCGATGTCATCTGCTCGAACCACGTCCATAGTGGTTCTGATCATTTGCATAAGCTCAGGTATATTAATTAGTTCATATCGTGTTTTCAGAGTCCAACCTGTTCCCGAAGGATTGGGTTCCCACTGGGATTTAGGAGATAAAAAGGCTGCAGACCAAGCATTAACATGATGAAGACCTGCTTTTTTGAGTAAGGAAGGTTGCAAATACCGTTGGATATTGTAAAGCTCAAAGATATTATTTGATACGGGGGTGCCAGAAGCAAAACAAACGCCAGATTCTTCCCCGCGTTTATCATAAAGCCATTGAATTTTTTGTAAGAGATCTCTAGCCTTTTGTGAACCACTGATCCCGGTAGCGACTTCAGATCCCGGATTAATAAGAGCCAGATTTTTAAAGTTGTGGGCCTCATCTATCAAGAATGCATCAATACCCATTTCATCAATTAGAAGGCCTGGATCTTTTTGAGATTTGATCTGCTCTTCTAATTCTTTTATACGACTATCAAACTTGGCCATAGCGGCTTCAAGTTTTTTAATGCTGTATCTGCGTTTGTTGGCGGTTTTATCAACGCTCTGTAGGGCGCTTCGAAAATTTGAGCGTTCATCTGAGAGCATTTTTTTTTCAAATTTTGGATTAAGATTTATTTTTTTGAACATAGAGTGGGTGATGACAATAAGATCCCAATTATTATTAGCAATTTTACCCATGAATACTTTACGATTTTGTTTTACAAAATCCTTTTTGGTAACCATCAATATTCTGGCTGAAGGATATAATTGTTGAGCTTCCCTGGTAATTTGTTCCAGCATATGATTGGGAATACAGATTAAGGGTTTATTGGCCCTGCCAAGGCGTTTCATTTCTACGGCAAGGGCAATTTGTTCCAAGGTTTTACCTACACCAACCTCATGTCCGAGAAGTATAGTCTGGGTCATAAGCCCCCTCCAGATAGCATCTTTTTGACTTTGTCTTGGGGTCATAATATTGGACATCCCTGGAAATGTTAAATGGGATCCATCATACTGAGGCGGTACATAATTGTTGAACAGATTATTATAAATTCTGAGCAATTTTTCTCCCCGGTCATGGTCTTGCCAGAGGAACTGATTAAATTCTCTTTGGATTTTGTCCAATTTCTGCTCTGCTACTAGGGTTTGTTTATGATTGATCTGCCTTTTATCTGCTATGGTATCATATACTGAAACAGTTTTTCGGTTCATGGACCGGTCTATAATATCAAAAAAAGACATTCGGTTGCTGCCGTATTCAATTGTGGCCAAACGACCTGAAGAGCATGCAGAAGGTGCGTCTATTATCCAGGCACCGTCCAGGGACCGATATTCAATTTTTATTTTATCTATTTCAGAAAAGATCAACTGCATCTTTTCAGCCATAAAATCTTTGATTACATCAGGCGGGATCCAGGGGGAACCGAATCGGACAAAAATCTCAGATGGTTTTAGATCTTCAGGTTGTGCTTTCTCAAGAGCCTGGATATTCCGGATATACCGATCTCCTTGGTCAAGTTCATTTGCCGCAATTGCGTTTTTAAGTTTAATCCTGACATCGCCAGAAAGGTATTCCGGCGCGGTAATCCATGTTTGCTGTTCCGGATCAAAAAATATGCTTTCACTGGCTTCTAAATCATTTAAAACCTTCTTTCTGGAAACGCTGGCAAGATCTGCAATATATGGAATATCAACACAGCCTCGTTGATTCAAACTGGCTAAAAATCCATCATGAACGGAGCTAACTTGGGTCAAAACTGGGCGATCAAAAATAACACGTTCACGTAAAATATCCGCTTTGGTGGCAGTATTTGTTTCAGAATCGTAATTTTCTACAGACAGGACTCGACCAATATCAGGATCATCATTAAACAATCTACAGTTTACAGGCCGATTAACATAACCAAAGGTACTAATAAAATCATCATATTTTGCATTTAATGCATTTCTGGTATTGGAAAGTTCGGTTTCCTGCAACAGAGATGGAAAGTCGGCCGGTGTTTGTTGTTCAAGATTAAGAAGATCCCTTAGTGAGTCCCGAATACCGATAAGACCTATCATACGTTGCCGGGAATTGCCTTCTATACCACAATCTTTTGCTATCCATCCGTCATCAGTTTTACCCACCACCTGGGATACAATACCGTCTTTATATAAATAGGTTCCGAAATTGACCTGAGGATATTGAGTAACTTTCAGTATCTCTGATTCTTTGGAAGGTTTTTCTCCATTAATTAATGTCGGGTTTTCTTTGATCGGTCTTTCTCGTGAAGATCGAATTTTAATTTTGTTGGTCATTCGATTAAAAATGGTATTTAATTTCTTGTTGAGCTCGTCGCTTGTACATTCACTAACACTGACACGGGGTCTGCCACCTTCTCCCTGGTCAAGAAATAATTCTCCTGCAATCTGCTCAGGATGTTTTTGAAAATATTGGTTCACCCTGGGTTTTCTGGATACATAGTATCCTTGAGTGGGCAAATCAATTTCTTGCGATGATAGCCATTCAGCCTCACTGACTTGACCTGCGGCCAGGGGTTTAGACCTTTTCTGCAGAAAAATGATATCTGTGGTAACGTCTGTACCAGCCTGGTCCCTTTGGGCATTGACAGGTAGGCGGACCGCACCTAAAAATTGAGCTTTTGCATGTATCTGCCTGCGGATAGAATCATCCTTTTTGTCCATGGTATATGCAGAGCTAATGAAGGTAAGAATACCGTCAGGTTTGATTTTATCCAGGGTCTTTAAAAAATAGTAATCATGTATAACGGTCTTATTTAATGCGGGATAGTCAGGATCATATAGTGAATAATTGCCAAAAGGCACGTTGGTGATGGCAAGATCAAAAAAATTATCCGGAAGAGTGGTGTCTTCATATCCTTGCACATAAATTTTTGCATTGGGATAAATTTGTTGGGCTAATCTACCGGCAATGGGATCTTTTTCTATGGCCACAATATTGGATTTTTCTATGATATCTTTAGGGGCAAGACCAACGAAATTGCCGATTCCTAAAGCTGGATCCGTAATTGCTCCCCCTTGGAATCCCATTTTTTTTAAAGCTTTCCAAATCTGTTTAATTGTAACAGGCGGAGTATAGTGGGCATTATTCACGCTGGCCCGGACAGTTTCATACTCTTCAGTTGTCAGCAGTTCTAATAACTCTTCTTTAGCTTTAATAGCCCATTGCTGTCTTGGATAACTTTCAAATACTGTGGATAGGCCTCCCCATCCATTGTATTTGACCAGTTTACTTTTTTGGGCTTTGGATGCAGGCTTTCCAGACACTTCAAGTTTTTTTAAAATTTGGACGGCTTCAATATTTTCCTGATACCGTTCCATGGCCTTGAAACCTGCTTCCCGGGAAATTTGCTGGCTAATGAAAAAATGATCTGGATTTAAATTTATAGGTTCGGAATCACGGTTGCGATCATGGTGGGAAGTATTTCTTCCTCGGCGGTTCTCCTGTGGTGTTCGTAGTTGCTTGTTTTCTCCAAGTAGCCCGGGTTCGGATTTTTTTTGCGAAACTGGATCTGAAGTTCCTGGATTCTGTCCTGAATCTTTTTGGTGGTTTCGTTCTGAATATTCTTCAGATATTTGGTGATGGTCTTGTTTGACATCATTTTGCTCAGTTCCTGTGGAAAATTCTCCTCCAGATATTGGTGTGCCATTCGGGCGTATATGCCGGTGGGTATCAGATCCGCCTGGTGAAAGGTAATCTTGCTCATGTTTTTCCTCCAGTGTGTTGTGAGTAATGATGATATTAGTTTTATCAACAACAATATCCTTTGTCTCTGGGATATTGCGTAAGCATTTAATAATGGCAATATTAAGCTCCGCATAATACCTACCAGAACTTTTGTCATAGGTAAACCCTGCTCGTTCTAAGACATCACCTTTTAAGTTGTTAGATTGAACAGGATCTGCCAGAGCAAAGTTAGCTCCTTGGAATTGCAGACAATACAGTTTATAGCCAAGGGCTTGAGTGTCGATCCATTGCATACCGAAAATCCTTTTTTATCTTACCTTATGGGCCTGGAGCTGAAATTTTATTGTTAGCCCCTGAAAAAAAACCACCCCCCTCCGAAGAGGGGGGTGGAGGAGAAAAATGAAAAAATCAAAGATGACCAATTATAGTGCTGGTCATATGACTTGATACTTTTGCAAAAATCATGTAGTATGATCGCTCCCGGAGTTTATTTAAAGAGGGGGCGCTGACATGGCTCAAGGCAAAGCACTTACACCGGAAGACAAGAAAGCAATAGTT
>JAAELK010000313.1 GCA_024226935.1 Desulfobacteraceae bacterium | reverse complement strand
GTTGGTCCGATAACCGCATTATCATATGTTCTGTACATTGAAGATCCAGCTCGTTTTAATAAAAGTCGACAAGTAGGTCCATTTTTAGGATTAACACCAAAAAGAGATCAATCTGGTGAAATAGACAAGCAGCTGTCCATCACCAAAGCAGGGAATAAATATCTGCGTCATCTATTAGTGGGATGTGCTCAATATATTATGGGGCCGTTTGGACCGGAGAGTAATTTACGTTTGCATGGTTTGGCCATCGCTGCACGTGGTGGTAAAAATGCCAAGAAACGGGCAGCAATTGCAGTAGCACGGAAATTAGCGGTATTATTACATCGATTATGGATCACCGGCAAAGAATATCAACCGTTTAATGATTCGGGAATTCAAGAGGAGTGGGAACGCTATAAAAATAGGGTGGGAAAATACTTTTTGTCAAGAAAAATATGTAATTTTTCATGGATTTTATTGTAATAATGTGAGAAGTTGTCAATAGTGTTAATCTAAAACTTCAGACTTGGTCATAGGTTGGGTCAATCCTTTCCAAAGGCAATTAATATTGTATTCAATGGCCTGTCATTACAATGGATCTTCTCAATCTGTAAAAAAACCGAGCAGTTTGACTGATATTGTGACTAAGCCTCTAATTTCAAATTTAAGGAGAAGACAATGACCAATCTGGAAATATTTGTATTAATCGTTATTATTATTTTAAGTGCCATATTTTTTGGACTTCCGATGCTTAAAATGTATAAGAATCAAAAGTCTATTGATACGCTTGAAATAGAAGATACCACAAAAAAACCCAGGGCAATAACGGTTGAAAGAAACAAATCAAATATTCTTGCAAAAACAGCTTACAAAGAAAGACGAAAATTTCCAAGACAGGATTTTCAAAGTCTTGTTAATTTTGTTATTAATGGAAAAGGTTTTAAAGCAACAAGCGCCAACTTGAGTAAGGCGGGAATTTTTTTAAAATCCAAGAATCAAAATGCTTACAAGGTTGATGACCGCCTCACAATCGCTCTTCAAATGCCTGATCGACAGCCATTAAAACATGCCGGGCAAATAATCAGAAAGGATAAAGACGGCATAGGTATCCAATTTGGTCGTTTTTAAAAAACTTTGTATTTGGGCAAAACCCAGGGTGGACTGCATCTGTTTGAACCCTGGAAACTCAACTCTTTTTTTCCGGAATCGCTGATTGTCCGATCCCCTGTCCACAAATCATAGACCTCTATACCTTCCTTGGTTGCTTTTTCGCCGGCAAAACCGATAATTGTGGTGGAAAAAATAACCAGACAAAAACTAATAAACGATTTTGCGATAAGAGTCGTCTTCATAAGATTTCCTTTTTATAATTTTCTGTAAATTTAAAAAAATTAAACTTTTTTTTCCAATAAAGTATCAAGCGATATTGTTGAGAGCCTTTTTGCGCCCATCAAAGTTTTGAATTTTTGTCTATTGAAACATATTTTTTTTTTTAGTATAATACAATAAGCTATTTTCATTCTCATTCTCTTTCTATGACTCCGAGGACAAATGAAATGATTCGGATGAATCTTTAAATAACCCAATTTAAAGAGAGGGAGGGGGAGGATTCCCATGGGTCCGCAATATGATCTAAAAATAAACGCGATAGAAGCTATTGAGTTTCAGGCGTTCTTATTAAAAAAGCATCCAACACTCCTTTATGGATACCTGAGCAATCGGACATTAGATATTATGGACCGGGCATTTGATCATGCCGAACAAGGTAATTCAGTTGATAATAATTATTACAATATCATGATCGATGATGTTACAGTCGCAGTGGTTGCAATTACCTATCAAGATGATTGTATTACTCGATGATCCAGTTTTTAAAGAAAGAAGGCTGGTCAAGTCGATGGTATAATATCACTCCCTGAGTCATATCTCATCCATTCGATTGGCCAGCCCTGCAAAAGTACTAATAAATCAAATTTTATTTGAGCACAACCC
>JAAELK010000312.1 GCA_024226935.1 Desulfobacteraceae bacterium | reverse complement strand
CCGTCGAATTTTAGCTATCGTTTCCACTATTAACATCCTCCTGACCTCCATGATTTTTGTCATGAAGGGATTATATCAGGGGGGTCAATTTTCGACGCTGTTTTTCTTAAAAAGGGGTCATTATTGCACGCTGTTTAACAAAACCGGGCAGCAAACATGGATGTTCTTATCTCTTTGGGAATTTCCGCTGCCTATTTTTACAGTGTGTTTTCAATTTTCTTTATCGATCCATCTAAACACACTTTTTTTGACAGCTCCGCCATGCTCATAACTTTTATAATGATTGGTAAAATGCTTGAAGCACGGGCAAAAGGAAAAACAGGCCGGGCTCTCGAAAAACTTCTTGCATTAACAGCTGATAAGGCAAGAATTGTAAGAAACGGTGTAGAAGAGGATATAAAAGCATCCCTTGTGGAAATCGGGGATATTTTAAAAGTTCTCCCCGGAGAAAAAATTCCCGTTGACGGTGTTATTATTGAAGGGAACAGTTTTGTTGATGAATCCATGATAACAGGCGAACCCATTCCTGCTGAAAAAAAAGTGGGTTCAAAGGTTACGGGCGCTACAATAAATTCATCCGGGGTTATAATTCTTAGGACAGAAAAAATTGGCAGTGATACTGTTTTATCCAGTATCATAAGGATGGTCGAGGATGCCCAGGCTGATAAAGCCCCCATACAAAGATTGTCCGATATTATATCAAATGTATTTGTACCCATTGTTGTTTTGACAGCTCTCCTTACATTTATATCATGGAATTATTTCATCGATTTTCAGGTCCCCCTTGAAACGACCCGTTTTTTATTCTCCTTTGAACTCATGATTTGCGTTCTTGTGATTGCCTGCCCCTGCGCATTAGGGTTAGCAACTCCCACAGCAATTATGGTTGGTAGCGGCATTGGATTAAACCGGGGAATTTTGTTTAAAAAAGCATCTGTTCTTAAAAACATATCAAAGCTTGAGGTTGTTCTTTTTGACAAAACCGGAACAATAACAAAAGGAAAGCCTGAAGTTACAGGCATTTACCCCTTTAATGGAACAACAAAAGAAGAACTCTTAAAACTGGCCGCAAGTGCAGAAAAAAATTCTTCCCACCCTTTAGCTCAAGCTGTTGTTAAAAAGTCTGAAAATAAAAACATTAAACTTGCTGAAACATCAGAAGCTGAAGAGATAAGCGGTTTTGGCATCAAATGTATAATTAATGGAAAAAAAATTAAGTCGGGAAATATTAAATTTTTCAAAGACAAGATAATAAGTGATGAAATTAAAAACACAGGAAAAGAGTTATCTGACAAAGGACAATCCTTAATATATCTTTCAGTGGAAAAAGAGGTAACAGGAATAATTGCACTCTCCGATGTTATTAAAGAAGATTCAAAAAAAGCCGTGAAACTTCTTCAGGAGATGGGAATAAGAACGGCTCTTATTTCAGGAGACAACTATAACGCAGCCCGATTGGTTGCAAAAATGGTTGGAATAGATGAATTTGAGGCTGAAGTTCTTCCTGAAGATAAAATAAAAGCTGTTATTAAATATCAAGATAAGGGCTACAAAGTTGGCATGGTTGGAGACGGAATAAATGATGCTCCTGCTTTAGCCCAGGCTGACATAGGAATAGCAATTGGCTCAGGAACAGATATCGCCAGAGAAACCGGTGAGGTTATACTTGTAAAAAACAACCTTCTTGATGTTGAAAGAGCAATCAGACTTGGTAAAAAAACATTAAAAACCATAAAAGAAAACTTTTTCTGGGCTTTTTTCTACAATATCATGATGATTCCAGTTGCTGCCGGAATATTATATTTTTATAACGGCCTGACCCTGAAACCCGAATGGGCAAGCATTGCCATGTGGTTTTCATCATTAACCGTTGTGGGAAACTCTTTAAGATTAAAACGATTTGAAAAAAAACTTATGGATTAAATTTTTGAGTTGGTAAGAAGAACGAGCAATGTATCGGAGAAAAGAAGCACCGGTATTAAAACAACCGGTGCTCTAAAAATAACATTCCGCCGGAAAAAGGGTTTAGATTAACGAATCTATGAAAGACTTACCATAGTCTTTGCAGGTTTTCATCTTTTCATCATCGGGCGCCCAGATCATTTTCAATCCCTTATCAACGATCTTAAACCCTGATTTTTCCAGTCGTTCCAACATGATTTTTACGGCTTCTCCGCTCCAGCCATAACTTCCAAAGGCACCGACGGCCTTGTTCTTGAATTTCAACCCCTGGATCTCTTCAAGCAGGGCAGCCACATGGACCAAAATCCCGTTATTAATGGTGGATGATCCCAGAAGGATTGCCTTGGATTTGAAAATTTCCGTTATAACATCATTCTTATCTGTTTTGGCCAAGTTGAACAACTTTACCCTTATATTATCATCAGCCTCACGGATGCCGGCAGCAATCTGCTCTGCCATAATCCTTGTACTATCCCACATGGTGTCGTAAAGAATAGTGACCTGGTTCTCCTGGTAATTGTCTGCCCATTCAAGATATTTTTCCACGATCTGGGCCGGATTATCCCGCCAGATTATACCATGACTGGTACAGATCATATCCAGCGGCAGATTAAACCCCAGAACCTCTTTGATTTTTTTAATTACCAAAGGGCTGAACGGGGTCAGGATATTGGCATAATACTTTATACATTCCTGAAAAAGCTCTGCCTGGTCCACACGATCGTTGAACATGAATTCAGAAGCAAAATGCTGGCCAAAAGCATCATTGCTGAACAGGACTTCATCGGAGCTCAAATAGGCAAACATGGAATCCGGCCAGTGGAGCATGGGGGCTTCTACAAAGGTGATCGTCTTATTATTACCAAGATCCAGGGTGTCTCCGGTTTTAACGATATTGAAATTCCAGTCCTGGTGATACAGGCCTTTGAGAATCTTCACCCCATTTTTGGTACAATAGATGGGGGTGTCGGGAATCTGTCTCATCAATTCGGGCAACGCACCACTATGGTCATTTTCCCCATGAAGGGCAACCACATAATCGATATTTTTAAGATCAATAGTTTTCTTAAGGTTCTCGACATACTCTTTTGCAAAGGGTCCCCATACCGTATCGATCAAAGCTGTTTTTTCTTCTTGGATCAGATATGAATTATAGGAAGATCCCCTATGGGTGGAGTATTCATCTCCGTGAAATTTCCTCAGTTCCCAGTCAATTTTTCCTACCCATTGAATATTGTTTTTTACCGTGAAAGTCATTATTCCTCCTTTATGGTCTCAATGGGATTGATGGTTCAACTCCCCATTGGTTATTTTCTGACAATTATAACGAAAAAAGTGGGAAAAATAATTGATGTAAATCAAGATTTTGCCACACTTTCTGACATTATGCAAAAGTTTGAAAAAAATCAAGGTAATAAGGGAGTTTATCCCGTTATCAAGCAAAGTATTAGAAGCAGCTTGCGGGACGGGATTGCCTGGAAAAGTTATGTATAAAAACGGCTACAACTATAACCAATACTTGATCACTATTGATCATTAGCCGTCACACGTTCAAGCTCCTCGATGGTTGTCTGCCCCATAAGCACCTTTTTCATACCATCATGGCGCATTGTCATAAAACCCAATTCTTTTGAGGTTTTTTCGATATCAAGAATTGAGGCCTTTTTTGCAATGAGCGACCTGACCTCATCGGTCAAAATAAACAATTCATGTATTGCCAACCTGCCTAAATAACCGAGGCCATTACACTCAGGGCATCCTTTTCCCCTATAAAAATAAACATCAGTTTTTTTGTCCCATATGAAGTATTGTTCTATTTCATCACTTCCAAGTTTATAACGTTCTTTACAATAGCTGCAAATTTGTCGAACCAGTCTCTGGGCCATAACCCCTATGATAGACGGGGCCACCAGAAAAGGTTCCACCCCTATCTCCACCAAACGGGTAACTGCCTGAAGTGCACTATTAGTATGCATGGTAGCCAAGACAAGATGCCCTGTCAAAGCTGCCTGGGCGGCAATCTTTGCTGTTTCAAGATCACGAATCTCTCCAATCAAAATCACATCTGGATCCTGCCTGAGAAATGACCTGAGAACCATGGAAAAATCAAAATCTATGCTCTTATTTATCTGCACCTGATTGACTCGTGAAAGCCTGTACTCCACAGGATCCTCAACCGTCATAATATTTATGTCGGGGGTATTCAAATATTGTAACACAGAAAAAAGTGTTGTGGTCTTTCCTGAACCTGTAGGACCCGTAACAAAAAAGACACCATTCGGCACTGTAATAATTTTTTTAAGTAACTGATAATTTTTTTTGGACAAATTCAATTCATTTAATTTAAGCACTTCATCCTGCTGCATATTTCCAAGTGCCCTTAACACAACCTTTTCACCATAAATAGTCGGAACTGTGGACAACCTGAAATCAAGGGTTTTATTTGACAGACTCAGATTGACTCGGCCATCCTGGGGTCTTCGCCTTTCTGTAATGTCAAGTTTCGCAAGAATCTTCAATCTGGATACCAGCGGGAGCAGCATAGCTTTTTCCAATTTCAATCTGTCTTTAAGAACCCCATCAATACGATAACGGACATAAACAACACGCTCCTGTGGATCTATATGGATATCACTGGCTTTTTCCTTTACTGCCAGCAATAAAAGGCTACGACAAAATTCAACTACCGACTGGTCCCCTGCAATTTTTTTCATTTGCTCGACAGTAATTCTACTGGTTCCTTTAAACAATGCATTATCAGCAATGCGACCTATAAATTCATTAATTGAATCTTCAGACTGATATTGAATATCAATGGCGTTGATTATCTCTTCAGGAAACGAAAAAACGGAGCTGACCTTACATTCCATAATTTGAGCGGCAACATCTAAAACTTTACGGTCATTTGGAAAGGCTGCAGCAACAGTGACAACACCATCTATTAAATACAACGGAATTATTTGATTTTTCCTGGCAAAGTTTTCCGTCAGCATATCAACAGCTTTTGACTGAAATAAAGTTCTATCAAGATTGACATATGCAATTCCAATTGAGTCCCCCCAGAGTTTACCCAGAAACTCTTTTGAAGCAACCTTTCCATCCAGAAGATGTTTTAAAATTACAAATTGATCACCATAGGATGCAGTCAGTTTTATTGAATCCTCCCTGGTAAGAATTTGTTCTGAAATCAATAAATCTAAAAATGAAGGATGGCTGCTCACTCTCTCACTCCTTTTCGTCTTTTTGCCAACATCTTCTTAATATCGTCCTGGCTCAACTTCTTTTTTTTCTTATCATTTTCTGTATCTTCTTGACTGATCTCTTTTAACATTTGTTCCAAATCAAATTTTTCCCGCATACCATTATCCTTTATTTTTCTTATGATCCGTCCATGCCTCACTAATCATTCCTTTCATTTCCATTATAGGTGTGTCCTTGAGAATATAACTTGCCGCACCTGCTTCAAGACAATTTTGAACGGTTTCACTGTCGGAAACAGAACTCATCATGATTATAAATGCATCGGGAAATTCATCTATAATTTCTTTTAATACTTCTTCACCACTTTTAAAAGGCATGTTGATATCCAGCAGCATAATGTGCGGACTTTGCTTCTTAAACAATTCAATCGCCTCTTTACCATCTTTTGCTTCTCCTACAACTTCAGCATTCATTGATAACATTAATGTTCTGAGCATAAAGCGAATATGCGCTTCATCATCGGCAATAAGTATTTTTAATTTTCTTTTTTGTGTCATTTTTCATTTTCCCGGCATATTCGATTATTTCGTCGATTTATAATTATCTGGTCAGCCAGATTTTGAAACTGGCAGAGAAAAAAAGAAAATAGTTCCATTTCCCGGCTCACTTTCCACCCATATTTTCCCATTATGGGCAACCACAATTTTTTTGGTAATTGACAATCCAAGCCCGGTACTTTTTTCTCCTGCGGTAGGAGTGATGCTCAACTTGGTAAATTCACCAAAGAGTTGATCCAACTCTTCGGCAGGAATTCCAGGCCCTTCATCACAAACACTAACCTTAACCAAATTTTTAAATGGTGTCATTTCTACATTAATCTTGGTGCCCTGACCTGAGAATTTAATGGCATTGCTGAGCAGATTGTCCATCACCTGCCCCATTCGATCACTATCAAAAAAAACATCTGGGCATTTCTGTAGATCTTGATGAATTGTTATACATTTTTTCTCGGCGATGATCCGATTCATCTTGACTTTTTCTTTAATGAGTTGACCAAATGGTCCTGATTCAGCCTTTAATAAAAGTTTACCGCTTTCAATCACCGCGATATCCAGGATATCATTGACCAGATTCAGCATGGTACCACTTGAAGACTGGATCATAGAGATGAATTCTTTCTGGGTATCTGTCATTGAACCATAATCTTCCGTCAAAAGAAGATCGCTAAAGCCCTTTATGGAAATCAGCGGATTACGCAAATCATGGGCTGCCATTCCAATAAATTTATTTTTGAGTTGATTCAATTCAAAAAGTTCAATTTCCTTCCTGGAATAGTTCCTGATCAATTTTTTTAACAGATCAAAACGAGTGCCCTTATCCCTTTCCGAGGCCAGAAACGATACCAGGACTTTTTTAAGATGATCCAAATCCTGTCTGGATATCTGATCAGGGTCGGATAATTTTTCAAGCAGACGGATCGTTTCCATTTTCCCCCTCTCTTTCCAGCAAAAGATCCATTCCGGTCCTGGTATTTTTTTTGCCTTGTTTAACAAATTGATCAATCCCGATATTTTTCTGTTTATAAAGATGGATAAAGACAGTGGCAATATTACCGATCCCCGAAATAATACTGCCATGCTGGGGGGCAATTATATTAAAAGGTATTCCGGCTATGGCGTCAAGGGCATACCTGAGTGCATTTTCTGAGGTCATGATTTTTTGGTGGAACCTTGTAATATCTTTCATGGGGCATATTTCAACACCAGAAGGACATTTATGCTTACAGGAACAAACCCGGCAATGATCATCCAGTTCAAGGTAGAGCTGCCACTTTTGCCCATAACTACCGAACAGGTCACTTGTAAACAAGACACCTGACAAACTATCAAATGTGACAAAACTGCCGTTTGAATGCGAATACGGCGTATGGATAAATTTCAAAGTTCGTCCCGACGAAAAGGTATAGGTGTTATTCTGCCCTGAAATTGATTTCATTTTTGAAGAAACCGAATAATGGCGGATAAACATGTTATTCTCTTCGCGGGAGAGTATCTCCAAACCATCTTTTTCAATAATAAATTCAAAATCAGGAATACTGCCGCACACATCCGGATCAGAATGCTGACAAATCAAAGTTTTAATAGATGAAACTGAAATCCCGGTCTGGAGAATTTTCATAACAACCGTTGGAAAATCAGGCCTGCTTCCCCCGTCAATGATTACAGCCTCATCATTATCCACAATAAGGTATGGATTACAATGAAGCCCGGAATCTTTGTCGTAAAACCCTACCCAGAATATTCCCGGAGCGATTTCAACCGCCCGCTCATAATCGAGATTATTTTTTTTGCTCATACGAAAATCCTAGTATCATGTATGTTGATTTCAAATTGAAATCGATCATTATTGATCAGTACGAAGGCCGGATGTGCTTGATCAACATCTTTTGTCCAAAATTTTAATAAGTTGATTGATTTCAGGCTTGCTGACATAGTTATCGGCTTTGTTTTTACTACATCTATCTATCATCTGGGCATTGATCAGACTGGAAAACATGACCACATAAATATCTTTTAGATCAGGGTTGTTTTTTACCCGTCGGCAAAGAGTCAATCCATCCATTACCGGCATATCAATATCAGATATCAAAACAAGCTTTTGCATTGTTTCTTTCGAACGATTTTTATAATTTTGCACCAAATGATCAAGAGCTTCTTCTCCATTTATAAACGCCTTTATATTTTCAAAGCCGGCCTTTTGGAGTTGCTTCATCATGGCCTTGCGCATGGTGGGAGAGTCTTCGGCAAAGACAATGTCCAATTGTTCCCTTTGAACAAATTCATTCTGATCTAAGATTTCCTGGGAAATATCCTCTATAAGAACATCCGGGAAAATTTCAGCCAGAATATGTTCCAAGTCCAAAATCAAAACCTGTGTATCCTCCACATTAACAGAACCGGTAAAAAAGGAATTATCTTCAAATAACTGATCAAGGGGAACAAATTCTTTCCAAGGCAATCGATATATTCTCTTAACACCCTGGGCTTTAAAACTGTTAATTTTTTTATTGAATTCTGTTACAACTACAATCTGGTTTTCAAATTCTTCCTTGAGGTCGATGTCAAGTATCCGGGCAAGATCCAGTAAAGGGATGGTATGGTCCCTGTATAAAAGCATACCTGCCACCCCGGACTGGTTCCCAGGCAAAGAGGTCACAAGCTTTGGATCATATTGCACTATTGACTGAACCTTGTCTACATTAAGGCCAAAAAGCTGCTCACCAACAAATACTGTCAAAAGCTCCATTTCAGTGGTTCCCGCTTTAAATGCCGTCGTCTGTTCATTCATTGCATCCACCTTATTTTAATCAATAGTTTTGATCTATCATATTAACTAATACTGTTTGCTTTTACAGGGAGCAGAACAAACCTGCCCCTGGGGTCATCTGTTTTATCCGATTTAAAAATCCTTAAAATCTTCTTTATCAAAAGGGATAAGCTGATCAGGCTTCACTTCCTTGTCAGAATGTGGCAATAATTTGTTATCTCCAAGGGATTGAAATTTTGTCCGGGATGGCACAATCCTGGTTTCTTGGTACCTTTTTATCGATGTACCTTGATTCGTTTTCCCGGTGACAAGAGCAACAAGCTCACCCACATAACCTTTAAGTTGTTCAGCCTGGGCACTCATCTCTTCGGATCCGGAAGCTGTTTCTTCAGCATTCGCAGCATTCTGCTGGACAATCTTATCCATCTCAGCAATGGCAATATTTACCTGTTCAATGCCACTGGACTGCTCCTTGGAGGCTTCAGAAATTTCTGAAACCAAATCTCCGACTTTTGCCGTACTATCAGCCACTTTACTGAACGCTTCATTGGTGTTAGAGACAAGATCAGAACCATCCTTGACTTTTTTAACGGTGCCTTCAATCAGTTGCGCTGTATTTTTTGCAGCATCAGCTGCCCTCATGGCAAGGTTTCTGACTTCATCGGCAACCACTGCAAATCCAGCTCCGGCCTCTCCTGCTCTGGCTGCTTCCACAGCAGCATTCAAAGCGAGCAGATTGGTCTGAAAAGCGATTTCATCAATTGTCTTAATGATTTTAGATGTTTCTTCGCTTGCCTTTGAAATATCTTCCATGGACTGGATAACCTGATCCATTGACTCATTGGCAGTGTTTACAACCTGATTTGCCTCTTTCATTAAATTATCTGCCTGACCTGCGTTATCAGCATTTTTCTTGGTCATGGATGACATCTCTTCCATTGAAGAGGATGTTTCTTCTATGGATGCTGCCTGTTCAGACGACCCCGAAGCCAGAGACTGGCTTGCTGCCGACACCTGGCCGGAAGCAGCAGCAACTTGATTTGCTCCATCATTAAGGCCGTCTATGATGAGATTGATCGGTTTTGTGACGGCTCGGGTAATAAAAAATGCGAGTAAAATGCCTATGATAATGGCGAAAAAACCTGTACCAATCGCAATCTTGGCCATTCTTTTTGTTTGCGCTATGGTTGTCACGATCTTTTGGTCACCTGCCGTTTCTGTAGTGTTGTGCAAAGTTTCCACCATGGGTTCAATCTTGTGAACCGCATCACGCATTTTTGATGTTAAAATAATATTCTTACGTTTTTCTGCAACCAGCCCCTCAAATGCGATTTTGTAACTGCCTAAAACACTTTTTATAGCATCAATATGTTCTTGCAATAATCCTGCATTTGTCGCAGCATTCAGCAAGTTGTTCAAGGAATCTTGTGTCTTTTTAAAATACTTTTCATCGGCACGAAGTAAATAATCCTTTTCGTTCTTACGAATATCCAGGACAAATGCCTTTGAATCGGGCAAAAAAACATCTTTTATGGCTTTTTCCATAAGGGCGGCTTTTGATCTCATGCTTTGATACATTTTATCTTGTGAGTTCTCATCATTAAGATATTTATTAAAACTTGTTTCATATGATGATAATGCCTCTATTTGAGCTTGTTTCGAATTTTTTTCACAACTGCTTTTTCCCAATAGTTTTTTATAAAAATTAATACGTTCAAGAAATTTTTGCTTATATTTATCGCTTTTTGTACGGATATAATCCTTTTCATATCGTCTCATCTGAAGAAAGGCGACATGAAGATTATCAAGCTGGTGCTCGTTCACTTCTATGGCAAGAGCCTGGGCAGCGGTTCTGAATTGTCCCTGCAGCCCCGATTTATGATCGAGACCCTGAATTTCCCATGAGGCAACCAGCTGTTTAAATAGTTCAAGATAGATGTTTGCATCGCTAAGAACCTGGAGTGCCTGATCAACTACCTCCGGTTTATCCAATTTTTTTCCAAGTTCCACAATTGCCCGGGCCTCATCAATGAGTTTGTTTACATTTTTTTCCAGCCGGCCTGCATATTTTTTATCCAATCGAATTAAAAAATCTTTCTCATTTCGCCGACATTGCAACATCAGCTCCGTTATTTCATCCGCATGATTTGTAATGGCAAGCTCTTCTTTCAAAAGATTTTGAAAATCGGTAGTGGTTGTTTGAACAACAAACTGATAAATTCCCATTACGATTAACAACAAGACTAAAATAAGCCCAAAGCCACCACTGATTTTTAAACCTATCTTCATATTTTTAAACATTTTTTTTCCCTCGTTATTAACGTCAATTCTTAAAGCGTTTTTTTATGAGAGGTAATAAAACCGCCTATATACTCGATGATCCAGTTTTTAAAGAAAGAAGGCTGGTCAAGTCGATGGTATAATATCACTCCCTGAGTCATATCTCATCCATTCGATTGGCCAGCCCTGCAAAAGTACTAATAAATCAAATTTTATTTGAGCACAACCCT
>JAAELK010000311.1 GCA_024226935.1 Desulfobacteraceae bacterium | reverse complement strand
TTTCCAGATGCCTTTTTGATGCTGTTTTGTAATCTTTGTAAAATATGGCTTTGTAAACCATAATTTTGCTCCTTTGATAAAATAGCGATTGACTCTTTATCAATAAATGGCTAGTATTGCAAATTAATTTGTAATCAGTAAAAAGGCTTTATTGAAATGAATCACATAATCAGCAGATCGAAAATCCTCTTGAGGCAAGGGTGTTAATCCCATTTGCGAAAACTGCCCTGCCAAATGGTTTTAAGTCTGATTCCAATGAGACTGAAATTTAAATGGCAGTTTTCGCAAATGGGATAATCTGTTAAATCCGTCCGCTGACTCATTTTAATTCGCCCCTTCAGGGCTTGCTGTTTTTTTTACCCCTGAACCCAGGGCGTTACCCTGGGCTGTATTAATTCGCCCCGTTGGGGCTGTAAGTGCTTTTTTTAACTGGAATGGCAGGGTAGTTTTCGCAAATGGGATCAGTACCTTGCGCGTTAACTGAGCTTATTTTGAATTAAAATTGGGTTAAAATTGGGTCGGACCAGGCCAACTGTCAAATATTAAAGAAAAATTGGCATCCTTCATCCTTCACAGAGGCCCAAAAGCAGTTTACACTTCTGGTGAGGCTGGGAAACAAACT
>JAAELK010000310.1 GCA_024226935.1 Desulfobacteraceae bacterium | reverse complement strand
GAAGGGATTATATCAGGGGGGTCAATTTTCGACGCTGTTTTTCTTAAAAAGGGGTCATTATTGCACGCTGTTTAACAAATTATTGGTTTAATCGGAATTGCAGGTTTTAGTTTTGCCGAGGGAACAAAAGTTCCTTCGGATGCGATTTCCGTGGATAGCCAGGCCAAGTCAGTTGATGTGGCTAGCCTGGACTATAAGGGGGTGGTTATTAATACAGAAAATGGTATCTCCTTGATGTCGGGAGATATGGTTTATCTGCTTCAGGGTGAAAAGCTTGAAGATCTGGTTGGGAAAACAGTTACTATTAGTGGCAAGCTGATAGAAGGCGGTTTAACCAACACCATTATTGTTGCTAAAGTTAAAGTAGAAGAGACAAAATAAAACTTCACTTCACTTGACTTGACTTAATTTGAATTGACGTCCTATTGTTGCTTGACCTTAAAAGGTGTGGAAAACTCGATAATGAGTTTTCCACACCTTTTAAATTTTGGCTCAGTTTTTAAATTCAGATGTTTTAATATCATATTTTTGTATTTTGTAATGCATTGATCTTTTACTGATTTTCAAAAGTTCTGCAGCATCCTTCTGGATTCCATTGGTTTTATCAAGGGCTCGTATGATCGTGTTTTTTTCACTGTCCTCGATGGAAAAACCAAGGTTATCTTCAAAGATTGGTGTTGTTTGCTTCTTGGTTGTTTCCAATTGCAGATCAGAGGGCTGTATTTTGTTGTTTTTACACAGGATAATGCCGGCTTCCATGGCATTTTTCAATTCTCTGATATTACCGGGCCAAGAGTAGTTTTCCAATAGTTTGCAGGTGTTGTCGGTAAGGGTTACCTTGGGAAGATTGTGTTGTCCTGTATACTTATTTACAAAAAAATTTGCCAGAGCCAGAATATCTTCGCGTCTTTTTCTCAATGGCGGGATGGTAAGGGTGACAACCTTTAATCTATAGTAAAGATCTTGGCGAAAACTACCTTTTTCAATATCAGCTGAAAGATCAGCATTTGTGGCTGATAAAACTCGACAGTCAATATTTGTTTCTTTAATGGCTCCAACCCGTCGAATCTTCTTGTCTTCAAGGAATCTTAATAATCTGCTCTGCATATCCTGGGAAATATTGCCTATTTCATCTAAAAACAGGGTGCCTTTATCTGCCGCTTCTATAAGACCCGTTTTATCCTGAACAGCGTGGGTAAAAGACCCTTTCATATGACCGAAGAGTTCGCTTTCCAATATCCCGGCAGGAGTGGAGCCGCAGTCAACTACAATATAGGGCTGGTCTTTTTTTAAACTATAATGGTGTATGAATTTTGCGATACATTCCTTGCCAACCCCGCTTTCTCCTAAGATAAGGATATTGGCATTGCTTGCGGCTACTTTTTTGGTGACAAGGTAAAGCTCTTTCATGGCCGGGCTTTTTCCCCAATAAAAATCATCTTGGATTAATGAGAAATTTTGGCTCTCTCTGGGGGGAGGATTCTTGGTAAGAATATCATTGATTTTAGCGATCAATTGTCTTCCGTCAAAGGGTTTTGAAATATAGTCTACAGCACCTTGTTTTAAAGCATTTACAGCACCCGGAATGGTTCCGTAGGCCGTTAAAAACATTACAGGAAGATTCGGGAATGTCTGCTTTATTCTGGATAAGAGGTCCATGCCACCCATGGCCGGCATCTTAATATCTGAAATCATGAGAGCAATTGGCTTTTGCTTGAGCAGTTGAATAGCAGATTGAGCATTCTTTGCCTTATGAACATGAAAATTTGCTGCTGTTAGTCTGGCATTGAGAACCTCAAGTATATTCGGATCATCATCAACAATTAGTATTTGCAGCTGTTCAGTCAATTGGCTTGTCTCTTTTCCTGAACTTCATGATCAATATTTTCAAGTTCTGAAATTTGATATTTAAGGGTTTTAATCGATTTTTCCAATTTGATTATTTTATCGGTTTGATTTTCAACAATGGCGTTAATTTTTTTATTTTTTTCTAAACTTTCTAATTGGTCTTGTTTTTTTAAACCTTCTATTTCCCGAATACTCTGTATCAAAAGCTGGGGGTTTTCAAAATGGGCTTTTGCAGGTTTTGAAGGAAGCCACTTGTTTAACAATTCCATTGCTTTAATAAATTCAGCTTTATTTTCAGACCTGGCCAGTTTCGTGCAAGCAAGATTGTATAGGGCGGTGTTTTTAATATTTGGATCAGGGTTTTTGTTTAAAATTGAAGTGAAGATAGTTTCTGCTTGGGTGTATTTTCTTTTGAAAAAGGCTGTTTCCCCAGCTTTAAGTTCATTTAGTTCAGGGCGAATTTTTCCAGGCTGGTTTGTGAGACAGCACCCGGATATGGTTAAACAAAAAAACATTAATAAAATAGTCCGATAAATATAGCATTCTTTGTTGATCTTGGTTTTGCCCATGAATTTAATCATCATCTATATTTATCCTTGCTTTATTATTTGTTCATTTGTTTTGGGCAGGGTGAAAAAGAAGGAACACCCTTTGTCTTTGTTGTTTTCCATATAAATTATTCCGCCATGGGCATGTATTATCCTTTTGGAAATGCTCAATCCAAGTCCCACGCCATCCATGTTGTTTC
The DNA here is from genome assembly GCA_024226935.1 of Desulfobacteraceae bacterium. Taxonomy (GTDB): domain Bacteria; phylum Desulfobacterota; class Desulfobacteria; order Desulfobacterales; family Desulfobacteraceae; genus NBML01. The sequence goes on along the minus strand of JAAELK010000310.1, from coordinate 23,352 downwards.
TCATCTTTTTGGCTCTGTAGTATTTTTTGAAAATCAGGGGTTGCTCTTCTTCAGGCACTCCTGGTCCCTGGTCAGATATTTTAAAGGTTAATTCATTATTATTTTTTTGATTTAATAGATAAATATCCACAAAACTGTTCGTGTCGGAAAATTTTATTGCATTGTAAACAATATTTAACAATACCTGTATTACCTCTTTTTTTACTCCCATCACCATTGGTGCATCACTCAGCTTGTGTAACCTTATATTTACATCGTTAATTTTACCCTTGGAGATCAAACTGTTGGAAACTTCTTTTAGCAGCAGGTTGGGGTCAATGGGCCCGGGGGTGATTTTTCCTGAATTCGATTCTAACATGGAGACATCAAGAAGATGATCCAGAAGATCATTTATCCTGTTTATTTCTGAACTTGCGATCTTTAAAAATTTTTTCTGGTTATCATTAACAGGTCCAAAAACTTTTTCAATTATCATGTTCACAGATTCCCGAATGGATGAAAGCGGTGTTCTGATTTCATGACTTAAAATGGCGATGAAATCAGATCTGATATCGTCATTTTCTTTAAGCTGGCGACTCATAGTATTAAAGGCTGTGGCAAGTTCACTGAATTCATCCTTGGAGTTGATCTCAATGAAATTATGATAATTATCGTTGGAAATATTGTTTAGCCCGTGTTTCAATTTTTTTATGGGTCTTATCATTGATTTTGATATGAATACTGCCCCTAAGATGCCTGCAATAATCGAGAGCAAAAGGCCTAGAAGGCTATTTCTAACGCTTTGTCTGCCAAGATCATTGATTTTAATCAGAGCTTGTTCAATTTTTTCTTGGTTATCTTTTCTGGCATTTGAAATAGTTTCTATCCACTTGCTCATCAAGTTGTCTTCAACCCAAACCTTAGGGGCATTTGTGGTATTTTCTGTAAAACTTTGATGGATCCATTGCCATTGTCCGGCAAGGGGGTATTTTCTGGAATCAAGTTTTATGATTTTATCCAGTTCTTCACAAAAATTTTTATTGGCTGTTTTAAAATAATTGAGATATACCTGTTTTTTAAGGAGGTTGAATTTCTTGTGATTAACATCCATGCTGATGAGGTTATCAAGCATTCCTTTTGATATGGTTGTAACCTGGTTATTGATGCTGATAATTTGTTGAGAGGTCTGCATTAATTTTTGGACATTGACATATAATACCAACAAGGTTCCGTAAAAAATAAAAATCAGAACGAAAAACAGCATCATCAGCTTGCTTGTTATGCCAAATTTTATTTTCATCCCGTTGGATCAGATCCTTGTATAAACTATAGTGGTAAATTGTTAGTATATCTAAAATTTTATTTTAACTCTAACAATATGTTTTTTATTTGATCGAGGTTTTATCATATTCGTATGTGACAAGTCAAACAAAGGCCATCTTCCTTTCCCGGGTACAATGGGTATGGTCGTATCCAATTGGAATTTTGTCATTTTTGCTTAAATTTTATACAGGTTTATGGTATGAAATTCCCGGGGCCGTATCCTTATGGATGCGGCCCATTGATTTAAACAATATTTGAAGTTTGGTGATATGAGATGAAATTTAATATAGCAATTAACGGATATGGAAGAATCGGGCGGTGTGTTGCAAGAGCTTTGTATGAATCAAAAGAGTTCTGTGACAAATTGAATCTGGTTGCCATTAATGAAACAGCCCCGGCCGATGCCCTTTATTATTTGACCCGATCCGACTCCACCCACGGCAGGTTTCCCCTTGGAATCAAAAAATGTAAGGAAGGACTTTTGATTGGAGAAGACACCATTCATCTTTTCCAGGAAAAAAATATAGTAAATTTGCCCTGGAAGGATCTTGGCGTGGATGTGGTGTTGGATTGCACCGGGGTGCATGATGATAGGGAAGCGGCCGAACTTCATCTTTTGTCCGGTGCCGGTAAGGTGATCTATTCCCATCCTGCCAAGGATGAAATGGATGCTACCATTGTGTACGGGGTCAATCATCATACCCTGAGGCCTGGGCATACTATTATATCCAACGCTTCTTGTACTACCAACTGCCTGATTCCAATTTTGGATGTTCTTGATCGGAATTTGGGTATAGATAGCGGAGTCATTACCACTATCCACTCGGCCATGCACGATCAGCCGGTGATTGACGCCTATAATAAGGATTTGAGAAAAACCCGGTCTGCTATGCATTCCATTATTCCTGTGACCACTTCCCTGGAGAAGGGAATTGGAAAGATTTTACCTCAAATGGAAGGAAAATTTGAAACCCTTGCCCTCCGGGTCCCCACCACCAACGTTTCCATTATGGATATTACCCTGGTGGGCAAATCTGATACCAATGTTAATGCCATCAATCAAATGCTGACCCAGGCTGCTGAAACTGCATTTAAGGGAATCCTTGGGGTGTGTGATGAGCAGTTGGTTTCCTGTGATTTTAACCATGATCCAAGATCGGCTATTATTGATTTGCCCCAGACCCGGGTTTCAGGCAAACGTCTGATTAAAATCCAGGCCTGGTTTGATAATGAATGGGGCTACTCCAATAGGATGCTGGATACCACCCTGGCGGCTTTGGAAGCATGAGAAAAGGATAGGTAAAAAAAATGCTTCCTGAAAGCTGTTTAATATTGTTCAGGAAGCTTTGAGAAAAAATTATTTGGGGTTGTCTAAGTCCATTAGCTTTTTGGTGATCATTTTTAATTCTTCCGGAATATTTGAAAGGTCATCGAAGGGCCTGGTGCCGTTTCGATCGGATTGAATGATTTCATCCAGTTCCGGCAGAAAGCCTATAATTTTGTAATCCGACATACTTTCCCGGATCAGGTCTTTGTCTTCTTCCGATTTGATTCTATTGCCCAGAATAACAATATTTTTTATGCCGATATCCCGGCCAAGTTTTCGGATTTTATCAGCCGCTACCCGACTTCTTTTGCCAGGATTTACCACCACCACCAGAGCATCCACAGATCCCGAAGTAGCACGTCCCAGATGTTCGACGCCAGCTTCCATGTCCATGACAACTACTTCATTTCTGGCAAGGACCAAATGGTTCATCAAAGCTTTTAAAATCGTGGCTTCCGGGCAGATACAGCCGGAACCCCCTTGTTGTACCGTTCCCATGACCAGAAGTTTTACCCCGTCTTTTTCAATGGAAAACCGATCCGGGATATCATCCACCTTGGGATTTAAGGTGAAAAAGCCTCCCATGGTGCCGGGAGTTGCGCCCGTCCGTTCTGCAATAAGGTCGGACAGTTCAGCCACAGGTGTTATGGGTTGGGTTTCATCGATGCCAAGACCTGCTGCCAGATTGGCAACCGGATCAGCATCAATGGCAATAACGCTGGTTTCTTTATTTAAAGCGGCAATGGTCCGGGCAATAAGAGAGGTAACAGTTGTTTTGCCGACTCCGCCTTTTCCGCCGAATGCAAGTTTTAAACTCAAGGTTCATTACTCCTAAAAATAGTGGGTTTCAACCATATAAATGAAAAATATTTAATTTAAATGTTTAAGAATTGTTCCTTTTTCATTCAATAGATAAACCCTGTGATTGTTTTCTTTGGCCGTGTCAAGCAGATCATTTTCAATCACGGCCTGGGTGTCATAGTCTCCGTTAAAAAGATCCTTTGGCATCATAGCAAAACAGGCCCTTGCATCTTCTTTGGTCTTAAAGGCCGGAATAAATTTTTCTTCGGATTTGCCATCACTGAAACCGACAAACTGCTCAGTTGAGGTGCCTGGGTCCCGGATAATTATGTAGTACCAGTTTTCTTTAGTACCTGTATTTTTATTTTCCAATGCAGTCCATCCTGTAAAAAGAGTGTTTTTTTCAAGTATAAGGCATAATTTAAAAAATTAAAGCTTTTCAGGGTAATAAAAGCGGGGTAATAAAAAGAAAGGCCCCTGGCCGTCAAAGCGGACAGGGGCCTTTTAAATAAATACTTAAAAAAGACTATATTTCAAGCCATGAGTCGGAGTAAAGTGTTTCACCCATGATCACTTTATAGGTTTTGGCATAGTCTTGCATTTCTTTGTCAAGACTTGCAATCTCGGGTTGGTTGCCGTCCATCATACCATAAATCAGATCAACAATGTCCTGACGCTGACCCTTGGCAATGGCGGTCAATTTGGTATCAAGAGGATCAGAAATGACCGCTGCCATGCCGTATTTTTCCAGCATAACCATATATGTACGATTTAAAATACCACGTAAATGTTCAGGAGGTCCATTGGAAATATTGGAAAGACCGCAGGTGGATTTTGAGCCTGGTGCCATATCTTCAAGCATCATCTGGAAGTTGAGAAGGCTCATGCACTGCTGCTGCTGAATATTGACCGGAGTAACAATTCCATCCACCCAGATTTTTTCATTGGGGATACCAGCTTCGTTGGCATAGTAGAGCAGTTCAACAGCAAGAGCGGCTCTTTCGTTTTCATCCCTAGGAAGCCCATCGGGTCCCCACATGAGAGCTACAAAATCAGCCTCATACTTGGCAGCCATGGGCACCATTTTTTCGTATCTTTCGGGGCGGGCCATGATGGAGTTGACTATGTGGGGTTTGTCGGCCGGTTTACAGACTTTCAAACCAGCTTCAATGGCATCGATATTGGAGGAATCAAGCAGCAGGGGTATTCCCGGAACAGCTTCTTGAACCACATTAACCACCCATGGCATCAGCTCGGTTCCAAACTTTTTAGCCGGTCCCAGGTTGATGTCAATATAATCCATACCCAGTTCTTTTTGTCTGAGAACTTCTTTCTGAATGGGTTCTGGATTTCGTTTGGCCGGATCTGCTTCTTTGAATTCTTTTCCAATTACCGTGGAAATTACATTCAAACTTTCACCAAAAAGAATCATACTATTTTCCTTTAAATTTTACTATTGTGAATCTTTAAAGGGGGTGGAACACACCGGGTGTCCCGCCCCTTTTTTTGCTTATTTTGTTTTGAGGAAAGCCGGCAGGTGAGCTGCTTCTCTCGGGCCAACCGTAATGGTCCAACCGGGAAGTTCTTCTTCAATATCACCTGCGATGGCAGCCGCATATCCTGGAATAATGAGCTCAGTATGTTTTACCTTGTCCATGATTCCGCTCTTCTTAATAAAGAGACCCACATCATCTCCACCAAATTTTCCGGCAGCCCAGGCAGTTAGGACTGACAAACCTTCAGAATCTTTGATCAATAGCCATGCCGGCACTTTACTGGATTCGATTTCACCAGAAACGATGAAATAAGTCAAGGCAAAGTTGGTGGTAACCAGAACAGGTGAATTTTCATCGGGGTTACCGATTTCAAAAATACCTTCGGTAACCGTCATGGGGCGTTGGGGATCGGTAAATATATTGAGTCTTTCCAAGAGCAGCGGGAAGAGGGATTCTGAAGTGAAGTCGGACAGAACTACAATACCTCCGTATTTAGCAACTAGCATGCCGGCAATCATGGTTTCCATGTCCAGGTTGGAGGCCATTTCACTGGGAAAGGAAATGGATGGGAAACCAAGGGCTTTGTTGCCAGCCTTCAGTGCTGCCCGGCGCAGGGCAACCTGATCTTCAAGAACCTGTTTTATCTCCCTGGAACCCGGATCCAATACCAGATCTTTGAGACCCATACCGGTTAGTTTTTCAGTCAGGGGAATAAGTGCCTCTACAGAATCAGCTTTTACGGCCAGGGGCAGGTCCATCTCTTTGGCAAGGGCTCCCATCTCATCCACATTATCCTGGGTTGCAGCATAGAGTAAGGGCCGTTTGAATCCGGCTGTTTCAACTCCTGCCTTCATGACAGTCAAATCCTGGGTCATGAGGACCAGGTTAAATTCGGATTCTTTGGCAATTTTGCCCGCCACGGCGGCAAATGCTTGGGCCCCGTTACCGGCATCTTTTACAACCAGAAGTTCGGGTCTCAGGTTCAGGCCTACCCGTTCATACTGGAAGGCATTATAAACCTTTAAAGTGTTTTTAAGGGCTGCAAGATCCACATCAGAAGCCACTGTAGCCGCAAGGACAGTGGGGTTGAAAAAGGTTTTTTCATGTCTGTAAAGAACGGTTTCTCCACCCGTTGTTGTTTTTCGAACACCTTTACCCAGTGCAACAGGACGAATGGGAGGTGCAGATGCTTCGGCCAGTTTTTCCTGTGCTTCGTCGGAAACATAGGGACAGGCGTCCAGCTCCGCTTTTCCCGATGCAAGGTTCATTGCAAAGGCAAGGCATGTGGGGACTCCGCACTCCTTGCAATTTGTTTTGGGAAGGAGTTTGAATATCTGTATACCGGTTAATGCCATTTTTATCTCCTTAAGTTTTTACAACTTTATGGGAAGGGTGAAGCAGAATCTAATCTGCTTCACCCTTATGTTTAATAATTATCCTACAAGGGGTTCCATGGTCAGTGCAGGATGGCCTTTTTCCTGGAGGAAGGGAAGGATCTCCTCTTCTGTAAGACCCACTGTCTCATCGGCGATCATGTCATAGAGTCCCGGGACACCCATGTCGGCACCGCGTTTGTCGATGCGGTCTTTCAGCTCTTCTTTTAGCATCTTGGGCATCCAGACCATTCTTAAAAGCCCTCCATCACCAAGGATAAATTTACCCTGGGTGATGTTGTGTTTGGAGTGACCCACAAATCCCGGAGAAGAAGCACCACCACCCATAACACCGGCCAGTGTGGTAAACTTCATGCCGCAGGGGGTATCTCCTGAATAATCACGGCCAACGGTCATAACCCCGTTACAGGCCGGCAGCATGGCAGCGATACATTCGCAGCAACCGCAGGTGGTCATGGGATCAATAACCATAGAGTAAAAGTTGTAATGGGTAACAGCACCCCTTGAAGCTTTGTAGATAAACTCATTGACTCCTTTCCACTGACCAAGGCTTGCATCAATACATTCACCTTTTTCAATGGGCTGGTTGGGACCTGTGGGGCTGATCTCAAAGGCAGCCTTGCAGTCCATCCAGTTGTATGCGCCGCACAGCCCTGTTCTTTCCGGGGATACTGAACATACATGGGAGGGAGCAAAGGACTGGCAGAGGGTGCAAGAATAGTAAGTTTCAACATCCTCATCGGTCATATTGTCCACACGGGCGTCACGGGTGGTGTAGTTCTTCCGTGCCACTTTGGTCATCTTGTCAACATCTTCTTTCTTGGTGAAAAGCGTTACCTGTACTTTGTCCACTATTTTAGTGAAATCCTGGTGAAATTTGGCATGGAGAACCACGCCGATGTCTTTTAAGGTAAAGCCCTTTTCAATGGCGGCTTTAGAAATACGAACCCAGGAGATATCCCTTTGGCCTATGTGCATGATGCCCTGGATATAGTTAACCAGGTGATGGATCTGGCGTTCCATGATGGGTTCGAAATCTTCCTGGAACTCCCGGCCCGCAATCTCAACCTTGATTCCCAAGGGGAAGGTGCCGCCTTCTTTGATTCCGGCAAGATCAGGACCAACAACTATGACCTTGCCATCTTCGATTTCGTTCATATCCGCCATTTTTACAAGTTCTGTACACTGGGTTTTTCCGCCGCCGCACTGGGCATAAAGATCAGCGCCTCTTACGCGCTCACCCTCATAGGCAGGGCCGAAGGCACAGGGAATCTCAATATCGGCTACCTGGACCTTGAGGCCCCTGACTTCGACGGATCTTTGAACCATGTCTTCATGGGCAACAGGGGCCACTACGTGCTCGTAGGTACAAATACCTGTGGGAAGAATTTCTGGAATCGGTGTATCGGCAATTGTGGGAAAACCCCAGTTTACACAACCGGCAGCAGCTACACCCCATTCAGTTCCAACATCCCCCAGGGCGTTTACAAATGCAAATACCCTGTCTTTGTTGTATTTTAAAATAGTTTTATAATCACCTGGCTGAACACCGCCAAATGCCATGGCAGCTCTGTTGGCAAATCCAAGGGCAAATACAGCAGAAGAAATATCTGGACCAAAGGGAACAATACGGGTATTCCAACCAATTTGCATGTCTGCATCCAGACATTGCTGGATCAGAGTTTTGCCGTTATGGTTGGCTGCGCAGAAGATATAAAGAGATCTTTTCTGGTAATCTTCAACAATCATCTTGGCAATTTCTTTGTTGGGCGCCGCTCCTACCATGGCGGCAAAGCCAGGAGCTGACCCATCAACAAATTCAACACCACGTTTTCTCAGGATGGTATCATCGGCAGCACCCACCCACAGTTTTCCGTTTTCAATATCTGGATCTTCCTGGGCAATGTAGAAATCAGGTTCATTGAGATATCTTAAGGCCTCTATTACTTCATAGGAAATGATACCTGCCATACCGGCGTCAAGGAGTGGCCCCAGGTAAGGAAGCCAGTTTTTCAACTTGATGTGGGGGGGTAACAATCCCTTTGCAAACTCCAGGGGGGCTTTAAGATCTTCCAGGGTTTCAACTTTCAGTCCTGTAAGTGAATAAATTACCGGCAAATAGTAAGCGGTATTGGGGAATCCGACTTTTGTACTGGCATCATAGGTCTGAAGTGCTTTTTCCAGTTGTCCTTCTGCCTGGGCAACTACTTTGTATCCACCCTGAATGGCAGCAAATGCGATCAATTTTGACATATTTTCTTCCTCCTTCTTTGAGGATTTATTGTATTATCAGTTTCTAAATAGAACAATCCCATTAACCTTCAAGTGCCTGGCGAGAAGCCATGTCCATCATGACTCTTTCCCTTGCCTTATCAATACCCAGTTCTTTTCTCTTTTTATCGATATGGGCAATCATGAGATGGGCATGTTTGATGGGGTCTGCTTCAACATCCCACATACCGCCGTAGAGCTCTTCCATGCCTGATTTCAGGTACTCTTTAAATACCGGAGCACCATCAATTGGGAGAGTGCCGCCAAATACAGTATAAATACCACTACAGACAACATATTGTCCGATGGAAATGGCTTTTTCACTCATCCATTCAGGTGCAGAACCGGCTACAGGCCAGTCACAAAGGTCATTGCCCATGCCGCCGGCATTTACGACTTCTATGGCAGCATTAAGAATTCTGGAGTTATCCACACAGGAACCCATGTGAAGGACCGGGGGAATACCGACAGTTTCACAAATTTCAGCAAGACCAGGCCCGCAGTAAGCCGCCGCAGTATCCGGCTGGAGCAGGCCGTCCATGGCAGCTGTGATACCACCGCAGCCTGTGGTCAGAACAATGACATCGTTTTTGATCAGCTCTTTGATAACGGTTAGATGGGCATTGTTGTGCTGCTGTCTGGCGTTATTACACCCGACAACTGCTGCAACGCCGCGAATTCGGCCGTTTATCATATTATCGTTCAGAGTGTAGTAGGTGCCTCGGAAGGTACCGCCCAGGTGATATTTGATGGATTCAACGCCGAATCCTGCTACCTGGGATTGTTTTTCAGGCGGAATCTGCACTTCTGCACCACGGTTGTTGAAGTTTTCAACAGCCATTGTAACGATTCTCATGGCATCTTCCATGGCATGGTGCTCATCAAATTCAATGTGAATAACATTGGATTGTTCCATTTTAGCAATGGGGTGGGTGGTGATCAATTTTGTATGGAAACATTTTGCCACATTGGCAAGATTTTGAAATACGCACTGAACATCCACAACCATTGCATCACAAGCGCCTGTTACAATGGCCAATTCCTGCTGCAAAAAGTTGCCTGCATTGGGGACGCCGTGTCGTTGGAGCACTTCGTTGGCTGTACAGCAGATACCACTGAGCTGAATGCCTTTTGCACCGTTCTTTATTGCAAGCTCATGCATTTCAGCAGATTGGGATGCAGCAACAATCATTTCTGAAAGTATTGGTTCATGGCCGTGAACGATGATGTTGACATGGTCCTGCTTCATGACACCGAGGTTGGCTTCTGAAATCAAAGGAGATGGAGTACCGAACATAACGTCCTGGAGATCTGTTGCAATCCAGGAACCGCTTAAATCTGCAAGGGCACATCGGGCACCCTGTTTCATGAGGTTTTTGTAATCCTGGTCAACACCGATATGGGTTCTGTGCATGACCTCAACAATTTCTCTGTCGATGTTTCTGGGCAGGATGCCCATTTTTTCCCAAAGCTCATATCTTGGTTTGGGGAAGCGTTTGGGAATCAGTGTTGTACTTCCACTTTTACCCCATTCGGCCAGGGCAACATCGGCAAGTTCAACAGCAATTTCGTCTATGTCTCTGTCAACCATTTCACCATCCACGTCAACCTTTGTTTCCACGCCATAATGCGGTGCAATGGCTAAAAGTTTGAGGGGATCTTTGATTTTATAGTCATCGGTTAGCTTGTTAGCGGCTTGATAAAATACTTCGGCAACTGCTCTACCGTGATCGGAGTGAGCAGCAGCACCGCCCGCAATCATTCTGGTAAAGTTACGGGCTGCAATGGTGTTGGCTGTGGCGCCGCAAAGTCCTTTTCTTGTGTCTTCGCCTTCGATGCCGGCTTTGGGGAGCGGCAGGCGGCAGGGTCCCATGGCGCAGTTTTTACAACAGGTGCCCTGGACACCGATGTTACACTGCTTCATATTGACAGCTCTGTCAAATATAGTTTCTACACCAAGTTCGTGGGACCGGATGATCATTTTTTGGGTTGCAACATCAACTGACGCTTCTTTCGGATCAGCAAGTTTTGGCGTCTTGGTTGTTTTTACTTTTTTTTCTGCCATTAGAGGTTCCTCCTCTTGATTATGTATATAAGGGATTGCAATAACATTTTACAGTCTTACAATGTGTTTTAATTAGCTGGCTCTCTTGTGAACCCTGTCAAGGTTGTCGATGATTCTTTCGAGCATACCTTTATTGATGGCTGCAGGTGTCTTCTTGACTTCGCCTTTAGGAGCAGACGCTCTTGTTTCGGAGGCTTTTGCTCTTTCAGCAGCCCGTTTTTCTTTCAGGGCCAGTTCATCAGCTTCCCGTTTTGCTACTTCATCTTTTTCAGCCTGTTTTTCAGCTTCAATCTTTGCAGCTGCATCGGCTTTGGCCGCAGCTTTTGCATCGGCTTCAGCTTTTGCTTCAGCGGCTGCATTGGCTTCGGCTTTAGCTTTTGCATCTGCGGCGGCTTTGGCTGCTGCATCGGCGGCGGCTTTAGCAGCCACTTCCGGATCTATGGCCGGTGCCGCGGGGATTTCGGCTTTTGGTTCTGGTTTTACTTCAGCTTTGGGGGCAGCAGCTTTGGGAGCGGCTGGGGTAGGAGCTGCGGTCTTTGCAGGAGCTGCTTTTTTGGCAGGAGCTGCTTTCTTTTTCTCTTCTTCGATGGTCAGATCTGCTGCCGGTGCCATGGCTGAAAAATCGATGTTAACATTATTTAAAAGTTTTGTGATGGGAGCCACATCCATGGCAGAACCACCGTCGGAAATAAGGTTGATAAAGGCCTGGGTCAATTTGATGGATTCAGGGTGACGCATGATGAGGATACTGGAACCGGACATTAGATAAGATACGGCACCTACAGCTTCCATGAGGATGGCACGTGTCTCAGGGTCACCAAGTTCCGGTGCTTCTTCAACGCTTTGCTTTGCTTCTTTGCATTTCCAGACTTCGTTGCCCAGGTTATTGATCATGGGATTCTGGAGTTTGTCATCTCCCTGGGTCATGGCAGCTTGAGAAAGGCGTTCCATGACTGAATAGGTGTACTCAAGACCGTAGCCTAATCCACCGGTGGTGGGATCAACAAGGACTTTGTCAAGGGAGACTCCAAGGTTTTCAAGAAGAATGTTCACCTGCTTTGCCAGGTTGACATCAATGGGAGACGACGAAATGACTGTATGGCCATAACCCATGGCGGCAGCGCCTATGCCTTTGTAGTTTTTTTCTTCCACGGGGCCTAGGACCAGGTTTTCACCGTCACAAACCTCGCTGACTTTTTTAAGTACTTCTTCGTCTTTGGTCGGTACGGCGCAGCCCCAGACAATCAGGGGGACATTGATGGCTCCGAGAACCTTCTTGACGGTTGCTGCCGCATCATTAGGGCTTGCGTCCATGTCATTGGGGTCTGTACTTTTCAGCTGGAGAACAATGGCCTTTGCTCCGTATACATCTACACATTTTTTAGCCCATGCTGCCGGATCGGATACAACATCTTTGAACGGAGCCAGGGCGGCTTCAGGCCAGTCTTCGGGGACGATATCCCAAATCTCCATTGCGATCACGGGTTTATTGGGCATCTTCCCTTCAAACTGGTAGAAAGGATAACTTGTCTGGCCGCCGATGGTAAGGGCGGTATCACCTTTTCCAATGGTGATACCTTTGATACTGCCGGCGTATGTTTCTTTGGTTATTTCAAATCCCACTTTTACCTCCTAAGATTAAAGATATTTATGAGTTGGGGGGGGTTAAGAATAAAAAGACGTAGGGTCATCACAAAAGAGCAAATATAAATAGAAACGCATAAATGAAACATAGATAAAACAACTTTGATACTTGTTTCCATATATTTACCCTATAATTACTAGGTTGATAAGTTGATAACAGCGTATGCTTTATAATTTGTATGGGGGTTTGTCAATAGATTAACGTATTTATTGAAACCGGTGTGTAAATGCTTGAACCCCGGGAATACCAAGGATTCTCACGGGGGGAAAATAATGTTGCTGCCCATTGAATTTGATTTAGTTTATAAATTCCAATACTAGTTGCGAAAAGAGGTTTTAAGTTTTTTATATATGATGTATAAAATTTATAGTTATTAATCGGTTTTTCTTATTTTTTTTGTTTGTTTACATAAAAAAAAAGGATTTTTTATGTAAATACTACAAATAATAAAAAACTTTCAATAAATAAACTCGGGAAGTTTTTTTATTGAAAAAAGTTGATTTTTTGTTTTTATTTATATATTTAGGATATTCAGTTAGGCTTGTTAAGATCAAGAAAATGATAAACTTATGTTTCACTATATTTTTTATCACAGGCTCGTTCCAGAGAGTCTAAACCACTAAAGGAGTAAGTTATGGTACTAGATCCAACCAAACATTTAGATTGGGAAATTGCAGAAGACGCAGAAAAAACAATGCTCACCATCTACGAAATAGGTGATAAACTGGGGCTTACCAAAGAAGAGCTTCTCCCCCAGGGTCACTATATTGCAAAAATAGATTTTAGAGCAGTCCTTGCCCGGCTTAAAGATAAGCCCAATGGGAAATATGTTGATGTAACCGCGATTTCACCTACTCCTCTGGGAGAAGGCAAGTCTACCTCCACCATGGGGCTTGTTCAAGGGCTTGGTAAAATAGGTAAAAGTGTATGTGCTGCCATTCGTCAGCCATCGGGCGGTCCTACCATGAATATCAAGGGCTCTGCTGCCGGTGGCGGTCTTGCTCAATGTATCCCTTTAACACCGTTTTCCTTGGGCTTTACCGGTGATATTAATGCCATCATGAATGCCCATAACCTGGCAATGGTTGCTTTGACCTCCCGTCTGCAGCATGAAAGAAATTATACAGATGAGCAACTGGAAAGACTCTCCGGTATGAAACGTCTTGATATTGATCCTACCAACGTGGAGATGGGATGGATTATGGATTTTTGCTGTCAATCCCTTCGTAATATCATCATCGGTATTGATGGGGTTAATGGTAAATCTGACGGTTTTATGATGAAATCAAAATTTGGTATTGCTGTATCTTCAGAAGTCATGGCCATTCTGGCCATTGCAAATGATCTGAAAGATATGCGTGAAAGAATGGGTAAAATCGTTGTGGCTTACACTAAAAAGGGTAAACCTGTCACCACGGAAGACCTTCAGGTGGCCGGTGCCATGACAGCCTGGATGGTGGATGCGCTCAATCCATCTTTGATGCAAACCCTTGAAGGGCAGCCTGTGATTGTACATGCTGGTCCCTTTGCTAATATCGCCATTGGTCAAAGTTCCATCATTGCCGATAAAGTGGGACTGAAATTAGCTGATTACCATGTTACTGAATCTGGATTCGGCGCGGATATAGGATTTGAAAAATTTTGGAATCTTAAGTGTCGTTATTCCGGGCTTAAACCAGATTGTGCCGTTATTGTTGCCACTATTCGTGCGCTTAAATGCCATGGTGGAGCTCCAGTGCCTGTTCCCGGTAAAGCAATGCCTGAAGAATATAGTACCGAAAATGTCGAATGGGTGGCAAAGGGTTGTTGTAATCTTCTTCACCATATTAAAAATGTCAGAAAAGCCGGAATTTCTCCGGTTGTTTGTATTAATGCTTTTTACTCAGATACAGATGCCGAAATTGCAAAGGTTCGCGAATTATGTGAAGCAGAGGGTGCAAGAGTCGCTCTTTCCCGTCATTGGGAAAAAGGTGGTGATGGTGCCGTTGAGTTTGCCAAAGCCGTTGTCGAAGCCTGTGAAGAGAAAAGTGAATTTAAATTTCTCTATGAACTGGATATGCCGGTTAAAGAGAGAATTGAGCTGGTTGCCAAAGAAGTATATGGGGCTGATGGTGTTGACTATTCTGCCCAGGCGCTGAAAGCCCTTGATAGAATCCAGGCCGATCCGAAACTTGCGGGTCTTGGATTGTGCATGGTAAAAACTCATCTGTCTTTATCTGATAATCCGGCTCTTAAAGGAGTTCCCACGAATTGGAGATTGACAATAAGGGAAGTTCTTACTTATGGCGGAGCCGGCTTTATCGTTCCTGTGGCAGGTGCCATAAGCTTGATGCCTGGTACCGGCTCCAATCCGGCATTCAAGCGAGTTGATGTGGATGTGGAAACAGGTAAGGTCCAGGGCGTATTCTAATTTCCCTACACTATATAGCGATAAATCGGATTACATCAATGATAACCGGTCTTGGAAGTAATAGCTCCAAGACCGGTTATCCATAGCCATCAGGAGATAAAATAATGACTGCGCAAATTATTAGCGGTACTGAAATAAGAAAGACTATCCTTGCAGAAATCAAAGAGGAAGTCGATCAGATGAAAGAAAAACACGGAAAGGTGCCGGGTCTTGTCACCATTCTCGTGGGGTCAAGTCCTGCTTCCATCAGTTATGTGACCTTAAAGGTTAAAACGGCAATCGGTCTTGGTTTTCATGAAATTCAGGATGATCAGCCCGAAGATATTTCTGAAGCAGATCTTCTTGCTTTGATTGAAAAATATAATAATGACCCGGATATCCATGGTATTCTAGTTCAGTTGCCGTTGCCCAAGCAGATTGATGATAAAAAGGTTCTTACAGCTATTAATCCTGATAAGGATGTGGATGCCTTTCATCCGGTCAATGTGGGACGGCTGATGATCGGTGGAGATGAGGCCAGATTTTTGCCCTGTACCCCTGCGGGTATCCAGGAAATGATTGTTCGTTCTGGAACTGAAACATCTGGTGCAGAAGTCGTGGTTGTCGGTAGATCCAATATTGTTGGTAAGCCCATTGCCATGATGATGGCTCAAAAAGGGGTGGGAGCCAATGCTACTGTGACCATCGTCCATACCCGGACCAAAGATCTTGCTGCTCATTGTAAACGGGCTGATATTCTTATTGTGGCTGCAGGTGTTCCTGATCTGGTTAAACCTGAATGGATTAAGCCTGGTTCTACTGTTATTGATGTAGGTGTGAACAGGGTGGGTATGAACGAAAAGACTGGAAAAGCAATTCTTAAAGGAGATGTTGATTTTGACGCTGCCAAAGAGATTGCCGGTAAGATTACACCCGTTCCGGGTGGGGTTGGACCCATGACCATTGCCATGCTGATGAAAAACACCCTCAAGTCTGCACAATTGAGTCTCAGATAAGAACTATTGAGTAAGAAGATGAACATCCTTATGCAGTCTTTGTTCGTTTGAAATTTAAAAAAACGTCGGTATTACCCCAGGTGATATCGGCGTTTTTTTGTGTGGAATACCGGTTTTTTATGCTCAACTATTTTTTTTATGCCCCTTCCCTTTACTTACGGTCTAAAGATAATATCATATATAATAATATTGCCCTGCTATTGTGGGATTGGATATCACTTCGTTTTCTTGTCCATGGAGGATGAAAGAAGGGGGGGGGCATTGTGGCTGATATTGTTATCCGGTTTGAATATGAGGCGTAAAAAGAACAAATCTTAAGGAGGGATGAAATGTCCAAGGGAAATGGTTTTACAATGAAGGAGGGAGCACAGGAATCCCAAGCCGGGGAGGCTTTGCCCAAAATCGATTTTTCAAGTTTTATTTTGTCTTTGTATTCATCCGGGCTTGTCCAGCTGGGTAAGATGGGAGATCCGGTAACGGGTGAAAAATCCATAAATTTTAGTTTGGCTCAGCACACCATTGATATGATTGCCATGTTGGAGGAAAAAACCAGGGGCAATTTGATCGGTGATGAGGAAAATCTTTTAAAAAACCTGCTCAGTGAGATTCGTTTGGCCTATGTTGAGGCAAAGGGGTGAAGTTAACAAAAAAATCTTTTGCTAAAATTAATCTTTTTTTGCATCTAACCGGGAAAAGGGATGATGGGTATCATGAACTTTGTTCTTTAATGGTACAGATTGGTCTTTGGGATGAAATACAATTTTCTTTTGAAGGAAACGGTATCAGGGTTTTTTGTGATCATCCCCATGTGCCGGGGGGGAAGGAAAATCTGGCATATAAGGCAGCGGAACTGTTTTTTTGTGCCTATGAGAAACATCAGGGGAGGTTCCCCTTGGGGGGGGTAGCCGTCCGAATTAAAAAGCAGATTCCACCCGGGGGCGGGCTTGGAGGTGGTAGCAGTAATGCCGCAACTGTTTTGATGGCCTTGAATGAATATTGTGCTTTTGTTTTTTCCCGGTCGGAACTTATGGTCCTGGGTTTGAAGTTAGGAGCAGATGTCCCTTTTTTTATTTTTGGGGTTCCTGCTTTGGCAACGGGGGTGGGAGAAATCCTGGAAAAATATCCGGAGCTGCCGGAATTGTATGTTGTTTTATGTGATCCCGGTGTGGCGGCTTCAACACCAGATGTTTTTAAAAATATAGATTTTAGATTGACATCCGGGCGTAAATGTAATAGGAATACCGGGTCGAATGTGCTGTTGGGAGAGCAGGGGGGTGATGGTTGGGGGAAACTGCATAATGATTTGGAAGTGTCAGCGTGTAGGTTGTATCCCGAGATTGCCTCTGCTAAAGGTGAGATGGAGTTTTTGCTGAAAAGAGATGTGTATATGTCTGGAAGCGGTTCATCTCTTTTTGCTCTTTTTTCAGGGCCGGAGGCTGCAAGGAAAGCATATGAGTTGCTTGCAAAGCAATGGTCCAGGGGGCAGGTTTTTTTGGCCCCGTTAAAGCGCTATGATTTGAGTTTAATGTACTGGGGCGTCGTCAAGTGGTAAGACACAGGGTTTTGATCCCTGCATTCAGAGGTTCGAGTCCTCTCGCCCCAGCCAAACTTAATATAATAAAAAAAAGAGATTTGATATGAATGGCTTGTCCATTTTTGCAGGAAATTCCAATCCGATGCTGGCGGATAGGATTTCAGAGTATCTTGCAAAACCTTTAGGGAGGTTGAAGGTCAACCGTTTCAGTGATGGGGAAACCCAGGTTGAAATTCACGAGAATGTCAGGAAAAAAGAGATATATATTATTCAATCCACCTGTTATCCTGTGAACGATAATCTGGTGGAACTTTTGCTTTTGATCGATGCGTTTAGGCGGTCTTCTGCCAGTCGAATTACTGCTGTGATTCCTTATTTCGGATATGCTCGTCAGGATAAAAAAGTGTCTCCCCGGGTGCCCATTAGTGCTAAGCTTGTTGCAGATCTTCTGGATGGGGCCGGTGTTGACAGGGTTATTACAATGGATCTCCATGCAGGCCAGATCCAAGGGTTTTTTAATGTGCCCGTGGATAATCTGTATTCTGCTCCCATTATTATTGATGATATTAAGACCCGTTTTTCCGAAGACCTGGTGGTTGTTTCTCCTGATGCGGGCGGGGTTGAAAGAGCTAGGGCCTATGCCAAGCGTATTAATGCCGGTCTTGCCATTGTCGATAAGAGAAGGAGTGCTCCGAATCAGGCCAAGGCCATGGCTATTATTGGAGATGTTCAGGATAAAATCGCTATTATTATAGATGATATGGCGGATACAGCAGGGACCTTGACCGAGGCGGCCAGTGTGATCCGGGAGAAGGGCGCCAAGGAAGTTCATGCCTATTGTACCCATCCGGTTCTCTCCGGGCCTGCCATTGACAGAATCAATAGCTCTTCTTTAAGTTCTCTTGTTGCGACGGATACCATCCCCTTATCCGAGGAAGCAAAGAAATGTGATAAGATTAAAACGCTTTCCATTGCCAAGTTGGTAGGAGAAGCAATTATGCGCAGTTATCGGGGTGATTCTGTAAATTCGCTATTTGTATAAAATTATAGATTAGTTTTCTGCTGAATAATGGCAGAAACGGAGGGTAAAACATTGGAATTAATTGAATTAAACGCAAAAATAAGAGAAGCCAAGGGCAAGGGCGCTGCCAGAAAATTAAGGGCTGCTAATGCCATACCAGCTATTGTTTATGGGGTAAAAGAAGACCCCGTTATGCTTTCTCTTGATACCGTTGAATTTATCAAGATTATCAGGGATCACGGTAGTACCGGTCTTTTCTTTAATGTGAAGATTGAGGGTGGTGTCGAAAAAGCGGTTATGCTCAAGGAGATGCAGATGGATGCTTTTGGTCTTGAGCATCTGCATGTGGACCTCCATGAAGTTGATATGGGTCATTCGGTTACTGTTACAGTTCCCATCGAAACAACTGGAGACTGTCTGGGAGTTAAAGAAGGTGGTATGCTCCAGCTTATTCGTCGTGAGTTGGATGTATTTTGTAAACCTAAGAATATGCCCAGCAGTATAGTTTTGGATATTTCCGAGTTGAATGTGGGTGATTCCATTCACGTGGAAGATATTAATCTGGGTGATGCGGTTGAGATTCCCCATGATGTGAATTTTACCGTACTCACTATTGTTCCGCCGACAACCGATGAATCTGAAGTTTCAGAAGAAGATGAAGATCTTCTCGAAGAAGCTGCACCTGCTGGGGAATAATTTTATAGTAAATGTCAGATTTAAGTTTTAAGCTTATTGCGGGTCTGGGAAATCCTGGAAAGGATTATGCCCAGACCCGTCATAATATCGGGTTTCTAATCGTTGATGCTCTTGCGTCGGCCTCCCGTCTGGAGTTGAATAAAAACCGCTTTGAATCTGCCTATGCAAAAGGCAGGATTAAAGGCAGGGAAGTCTTTCTTGTCAAGCCCATGTCCTATATGAACAGGAGTGGTGTGCCCATCCAAAAATTTGCCGCTTATTATAAAATTGAGCTTCCAGATATCATTATTGTTCATGATGATATGGATCTTGATTTTGGCAAAGTTAAAATTGTCCAGGGAAGAGGGCATGGTGGACATAACGGTGTTCGGTCCATCATAGATTCATTTGGTAAAAAAGAGTGTATACGGGTGAGGGTTGGTGTAGGGCATCCGGGTGGTCAAAGGGGTGTGACAGGTTATGTGTTGGGTCGGTTTACTCCCGATGAACAAAGTCAATTGGATCTTACCATAGGGTCTGCTGTTGATGCTTGTCTGTCTATTCTTGGGGATGGGATTACCAAGGCCATGAATGCTGTTAATGCCCGCCGTTGATACTATTCGCAGTCGTTGAAGTTTCTGTTTTTTTCTGTCTTTTTTGTTTTTTTGGAAGTGGTATCTGTTTTAAATAGTATTTATTTTTATTAAAAATCTGATTAATAAATTTGGGTAAACCCTTATAGTTTCAGGCGTTTCAGAATTTTTTTGTTGACAATACTGTTAAAATATGGTTTTCTGCCTGAGAATGGGCGACTTGTTTTTATAAAAAATTGAGGTGGGAATCTATGGGTGAAAAATCCAAAAATGTCAAAGCAGATGTGAATGGTTCAAGTAAAAGAGAATTCTCCAAAGGGGACCTAGCTGTTTATCCGGCGCATGGGGTTGGCTATATTGAGTCAATTGAAAGCAAAGAGATAAACGGGGACACCATGAATTTTTACATGATGAAAATTGTGGAAAATGGCATGGTGATAATGATTCCTACTTCGAATGTGGAATCTGTCGGGTTGCGGGAAGTGATCCCCTTAACTGAGGTTCCGGAAGTCTACAAGATCATGCAGGAAAAAGCGCAGGGAGCTGATAATCAGACATGGAATCGTAGATACAGGGAGTATATGGATAAGATTAAGACCGGTTCTATCTATGATGTGGCTGAAGTGTTTCGGGATCTGTTTCAGCTTAAGCTTGAAAAAGATCTTTCCTTTGGTGAACGTAAGTTGCTTGATACGGCCCAGAATCTTCTGGTTCAAGAGCTTTCCATGGCAAAGGATATTGATGAAAAATCAATGATGATAGAGATTGAAAACCTTTTCAATTAATCACCCTCTATTTATAAAAAAAGAATGGCACCGGTAAGTTAGTATAGCTTGCCGGTTTTTTTTAGGTATGAAAATAAAGTTTATTATTGCTGAAAATCAGGTTGATCTGCGGTTGGATCAGGTTCTTTCCAGGGCAGTTGAAAACTGCTCCAGAAGCCAGGCCGCTGATCTTATTTCCCGTGGGCAAGTCAAGGTATCCTGTATGAAAAAACGGCCGGGATATAGGGTTAAACTAGGGGAAGCTATAATGGCTCAAATCCCGGAACCTGTGGATGAGAAAATTTCTGGGCCTGAGTCCATGGATCTTTCTCTTCTTTTTGAAGATGACCATATCCTTGTTATAGATAAGCCGGCGGATCTTGTGGTTCACCCTGGACCTGGAAATCTTTGTGGTACCCTTGTTAACGGTCTTTTGAGTCATGTACCTGCCTTGCAGGGCAAAGGTTGGGATCCGTTGCGGCCAGGTATTGTCCACAGGCTTGATAAAGATACTTCCGGGGTGATTGTGGTGGCAAAAACCCTGAATAGTCTGTCATTTCTTCAAAAGGAGTTTAAACAGCGGCGGGTGGAAAAAAGATATCTTGCCCTGGTGGAGGGTAAAGATATTGCCCCTAAAGGAGAGATTGTGCTTCCTTTGGGTCGTCACCCAATCCGAAGAAAGATAATGGCTGTGGACCATGGGGCGGGGAAATTTGCCAGGACATCCTGGCAGCTTCGGCAGCGATTTGCCGAGGCTTGTCTGCTTGATGTTCGTCTCCATACCGGACGTACTCACCAGATTCGAGTTCATTTCCATGCCATGGGTATGCCCCTTTTAGGAGATAAGGTCTATCAATACCGCAGGAATCGTCGAAATAGCTCATTAACTGGCCGCCAGATGCTCCATTCCTGGCGGATTAAATTTCGTCACCCCTATTCTGGTCGGCAAATGAGTTTTGAGGCAAGGATGCCCGCCGATTTCTTAGAGACCATTGCACAGCTTGATATAAAATAAATATTATTTTTGTGCGTATGGCATCGTGAATAAGAAAGTTTTGGTGGTAATTTGTCTATTTGAATCAGTAAATTAACTTTATTTTCTTAGAAGCCGTATTCTCTCTTTTTCAAGCCATCGAATTTCTATTGCCTGTTTTCGTTCTTTTCGTTCCTGGGTAGTAAGCCTGTCATTGATTTTAAGCTGTTCTTCCTGATCTATCCATCTGAGTTTTGTATTCTCTTGTCTTTTTTGAAGTTGATCTGCTTGTTGTTTTTCTTGGATCAGCCAGAGTTTTTCCAATGCAATTTTATTTTGTTCAGCTTCGATTTTCAATATGTTTTCACGATTAGTTTTGGCTTGTTCAATTTCCAGTTTCAGAGTGTTTTCATGATTGATTCTGGCTTGTTCAAGTAATTCTTGTTTTCTTTTTGTCCGTTCCAGTTGTTGGGCAATTTCCTGTTCCAGAGTACTTTTCTGTTTTTTTTCTAAATGTTTAATCTTTTGTGGCTTGGATAAAACCTTTTCTTTAGTTGTTTTTTCTTGTTTGGATGGTTTTGTATCCTTGTTTGTCATGGATCTATGATTTTTCCCGGTGGGTTTTAAATTTTTTGACAACCTTTGGTAAGGGGGAGAATTGGTTGAAAATTGTTTGGTTGGCTGTATCTTGGTAAGATCAATTTCAAAGGCCATTGATGAAATAAAGTTGTCATTTTCATTATCCGGTACCCGTGCAATGAATCTGTTGTTTTTTGATAGATATTGCCGTAACCATTTTCGGTAGGATGGGTTTTTTCCTGTTAGAATGAGAAGTTTTGGACCAGCCTGGGATTCTATTAGTATGGCGTGGTAGATGTTAATTGTACCAGCGGATTGGTTTTGCGTTTCTTTATAATATTCTTCAATAAATTCGATTACATGGTCTTGGGCAAAACAGGGAAGGACCAGGAAAAGCCAGACAAAAATAGATAAAATAAAATTTTTGATGATGTCCTCTGTTTTTTGGGATTAGCTTTCAAGTTCCTTATAAGTTGATACTTTCAGTATGTGCCGACTATTTTTTTTCTTTCGTTAGTAGGATGGTTTTATAACCTCTTTAATGTAAGAGGTTATATTTTACATCTGCCTATCCCATAAAACAATTATTTTTTTTGTTTTTGATGATCTGGATAAGTTCTCAACAAAAATGCTTTTAGTATACGTTGGTTAAATTTTCGGCCTGGCTGTAACAGAGAACTTTATTGACATTATTGTATAAAATGTGAAAATTATCAATTTCAGCAAAAGTTAATAAATCTTCATAGTTATCAATTCTAAGATTAAGAAAATTATTTAATACGTAAAATTTTTTGTTTTTGAATACTCTTAATGCTGCATTTAATGCTGCATTTGCAGAATTTGTCTGGTCTATATCTTTTTTAGCCCCAATTTTTTTTGCATTATTAGTTTTTCCCCGGGGTATTAAAGCTATTGTTATTGTAATTTTAAGTATATTTATAATTTTATTAGTATCCCAGTCTTGCAGTTTGAGTATCTGGTTGCAAAAATCTAATATTTGTTGAAATGCTTTACCTTTTCTATTTGAATGGCCCCAGCCCGAATACCACCCCGATGAGCTATCTTTGATATTTCTGACAAAATCTCTGAGTTGCTTTTTTAACAGGTATTGTTTTTGTTGTTTTTCTTGGTGCCGTTGGTGTTGCTGCTGTTTGTGTTGCTCTTTTGCTACATGGCTTATTAATGACCTTTGAATTGATGAAATACTGCGCCCATAGGGGAGATTACTGAATGATTCATGATCGATCCGGACTATTTCTTCAAGATAAAATGATTTCAGGTCTTCATATATGGAGTGGTGACTTGAAATTGTGAAATAGTTCAGGCGGGATGTTTTGGCAATGCTGTATCTGTTTGTTTGGGCATAATACTCGATGATCCAGTTTTTAAAGAAAGAAGGCTGGTCAAGTCGATGGTATAATATCACTCCCTGAGTCATATCTCATCCATTCGATTGGCCAGCCCTGCAAAAGTACTAATAAATCAAATTTTATTTGAGCACAACCCT
>JAAELK010000309.1 GCA_024226935.1 Desulfobacteraceae bacterium | reverse complement strand
GTTATAATCCTTTGATAAAACTTTTTAGGTCTTTACGACCCGCTCATTTCTTTTCTCACTGACCAATTTTCAAAGATCAAACTAAAATCTCTTTCCTGTCCCCCGAAGCGACCCCGTAAGGTCTGTCCTCCTGAAGACCGGGGAATAATGCATTAATTTAAAACCAATGTCAAACCTTATTTTTGTTTTTTTTCTATTTTCTCTTATGTGTTTGATTTTTAAGTCTATTTTTATACTCTTTTTTTATCTATATCAAGCAATTTAAAAAAATACAGACTTCAATACCCACTACAAGAGAACTTTTATTAATAAAACAATCCAGACAAAAAATAACATAATCACACAAGATCCATCAATTAGGTATAAAAACAACCCTATTTCATCCTATAGGTATATGACATCATGATTTGATTGCGATCCTCCATGTTCAGGGCCGCTTCAAGACCTGGGCAGTCCAGATTGCAATTGATGGCCTCTTTGGTCATGCGGATACCCATGGGGTTTTTCCCAACCATGGTTTTGGCAAGATCTTCGGCTGTCTTTATCATCTCATCTTTTTCCACCACCCGGGACGCAAATCCCAACTCCATTGCGGTCTTTGCATCCATCCAATTGCCCGTCAGCAGATATTCATAGGCCCGGCCGGCTCCGATGAGCCGGGGAAGAAAATAACTGGAAGCCATGTCTGCCCCGCCAAGACCAATGTTAATATAGGCAGCAGAAAACCTTGCGTCCCCGGCTAAGATCCTCAAGTCCGAAGCCATGGCAAGGGAAAATCCAATACCGGCAGCTGCTCCGTGAACACAGGCAATAATGGGCTGGGGGATTTGGCGCATGCTTAAAAAAAGCCGGCTCATACGAACCTGGGCATTATAGGCCTGGACAGGGGTCATCTTAAAAATCTCCGGGGCATAAACCTTGGTGTCAAGTCCTGCACAAAAGCCCTTGGCATCTCCTCCGTCCAGAATGATCACCCGGGTTTGTTCATCATAGCGCAAATCTCTTAAAAGAGTTTCAAAGGCCTCTACCATTGAGAGATCAAAGGCGTTATAAGTGGTTGCCCTGTCCAGAGTCAGATATCCGATATTAGCTTCAATCCTGAACTTAAACGGGGGGGACTCAACTATTGTTTTTGTATTATCATTCATATTATATGATATCTCCTTATGATATTTATTTGAATCAAAGTTTGCTTTAATCGGTAAAGCAAGCCTCGGGCATTGTCAATGTCATCTGGGCTGAATTTTCAAGGGTCCTGGCCAACCCTTCCATTTTGGGCAATTCATATGAAAAAAAGTAGCGGGCCACATGGAGCTTACCCTTATAAAAGAGGATATCCCTTTTTTTTAGTCCCTCTTTGTCCAGTTCCACCAGGGCAGCCTCGGCCATGATCAACCATTGCCAGGCAATGATCAGTATCCCGAACATTTCAAGGAAGAGACTCGCATCGGCCAGATAAGCATCCGATCCTTTTTCCATTGCCACAGCCCCCAGGGCATGGATAGTCTTTTCCAGGCTTACCACAGCCCCTGATAGATCCTGGACCATTTGGGTGAGCCCACCATGTTTTTGTGCCAACTCCATGGTGGCTTCCATCTCCTGTTTGAGCAATATTAAAGCCCGGCCATTTTCCATGACCAGTTTTCTGCCCAGCAAATCCATGGCCTGGATACCGGTAGTCCCCTCATGAATGGCGTGAATGCGCATGTCCCTGAAATACTGTTCCACGGGAAAGTCCTCACAATACCCATATCCACCGAAACATTGGACGGCAGTGCTGGTAGACAAAATTCCCATTTCAGATGGATAGGCCTTAGCCACCGGCGTGAGAAGTTCCAGGAGCAGGTGGCAATCTGTCTGGGACGGATCCTTGGCAAAGATATCCTCGTACATACCGCATTGAAGTATCAGAGCCAGGGCCCCTTCGGAAACAGCCCGCTGGAAGAGCAACATACGTCGCACATCGGGATGCCCGATAATTGGAATGGGACTGGATTCCTTGGCAGCAATAACTTTTCTGCCCTGGCATCGAACCTTGGTATAATCCAAAGCCGCATGGTAGGCCGCTGTGGCAATGGCAGTGGCACCCACACCCACCTCCAGCCTGGCATTATTCATCATCTGGAACATATGGGAAAGCCCCCGATGCTCTTTACCCACAAGATACCCGATACAATTGTTCTTTTCTCCCAGACATATTCCGGTAATGGGTGCGCCCCGGTAGCCCAGTTTATGAAACACCTGGGTGACAACAACATCATTATCCATAAACTCACCCTGGGCATCAAGCCTGAATTTAGGCACGGCAAAAAGAGAAATGCCCCTTACTCCGACCGGGGCTCCTTTTATCCTAGCCAACATGAGATGGACCACATTATCCACCCCATCATGATCCCCTGCCGAAATAAAGATTTTTTCCCCAAGAATTTTGTATTGCCCATCTTTAAAGGGGATGGCTTCAGTACAAAGATCTCCCAGAGAAGTCCCGGCTTCGGGCTCGGTAAGGGCCATGGTGCCCTGCCATTTACCCGCCAGCATGGGGGGCAGACAGGTATTTTGAAGACCGACTGATCCAAAATTTAAAAGCAGCTTTGCAGCCCCCATGGTCAAGCCGGCGTAGACGGAAGCCGAATAATTGGCCGTGGCAAAAATAAAATTAATACACAGGAGCAAGGATGTGGGCATATTCTCCCCCTCCCACTCTTCAGGAAAAGTAGCTGAAATCCAACCATCCTTCCCTAGGATTTCCAGCATGGGGCGAACCCCTTCATGAACGTGAATCTTGCCATCTATAAACTCCGGCGGGTGGCGATCCATCTCCTCAAACATGGGGTACAAAACATTTTTTCCCAGATCAAAGGCCGCCTTGAAAACCATATCAATGCTCTTTGGAGTGTGATCATTTAAATAATCCGGGGTTAGGGATCGATACTTTCCTCCCCGGGAGAAAAGCGTGAAAATAAGGTTTTTCATGCTCATAAATTTATCTGCCATGGTGATTTCCTTAAATGTTTGGTTAACGAATGCCTTCCATAAATCCGGGACTTAGAAATGCTGCGTTGGGATACTGGTAAAAGCCCTTACCCGTCTTGACCCCCAACTCCCCTTTTTCCAATCGTTTTTTAAGGAAAACTGCATTGGCCTTTGCCTGGGAATCATTTTTCACCCCTGCCCAATAATCGGTAACCTTATAAATGGTTTCAAGACCGATGGAATCCATTATACCAAAGGGCCCCACAAGGGTTTTCATGATTCCCATCCAGGCTCGATCTATATCCTCAATCGATGCCACCTCTTTTGACGCAAGGGTCAGAGCCGATTCCAACAATCCGGAAAGCATGACGTTAAACACATACCCGTGCTGTTCCTTTTTCAATTCAATGGGAAACTGCTCTATGGCCTTACAAAAACTCCTGATTTTATCCATGGTCCGGGTTGTAGTACCGGGATGGGGCATGATATCCACCACATTGGTGAGCAAAAGATCATGGAAATGCAAGGCTGCAAATCGGTCCGGTCTGCCCGTGGCCTTGGCAAGCATGGAAGGAACCAAAGTGGACGAGTTGGTGGTAAAAATAGTATGGGCCGGACAAATCTTGTTAAATTGAACAAACACTGCCATTTTGAGTTTCGGATCTTCAGGGACAGACTCATTAATCAGATCAGCACCCCTGCCGGCAAATTCTGGGTCCGATGAAAACCGGATACGACCCTGGGCAGCCACCGCCTGTTCTTGGCTCACACGGTTATGACCTGCCAGAGAATCAGCCAATTTATTCATTTTCTTCTTTGCCTTTTCAAGGGCCTGTTCAAAGAGATCATAGACAATCACATCAAATCCCCATGCAGCGCATTGAAGACCGATCTGAAGGCCCATGGTCCCGGCACCAAGAATCAACACCTTCTCAATTTTTTTCTCCATTTTCTCCATCTCATATTAATTATCTGGATTTTTACTTTTATCCAGTATTTATATGAAAAAACCTGTCAATTTATCGGATTCTTTCATGTTTTGTTGTGGGCAAAACGATGGAACTTCCCAGGCGGCCCATGGCCGTTATTTTAAACTAAATCAGCATCCCCCCGTCACAAACCAGGCTGGTACCAGTAGTAAACGAGGCTGCATCCGATACCAGATAAAGAACAGCCCCTGCCATCTCTTCGGGTCTGGCATACCGACCTAAAGGAATCTGGGACACAGCATGATTACAGATCTCTTCAGAAGAGATTATAGCCGATGCAAACTTGGTATCAGTTAACCCGGGCAAAAGCGCATTGACCCGTATCCCCCTGGGAGCCAGTTCCTGTGCCAGGCTTTGGGTCATGCTGACCAGAGCTGCCTTGGTGGCGGAGTATACCCCCTGAAATAATCCCGGCCGGACCGCATTGACCGAAGAAACATTAACAATGGCCCCACCCTCCTTCATAAGGGGCACCCCGTATTTAATCATAAAAAAGGGACCTTTAATATTCACATCCATGGTCTTGTCCCAGATCCCTGCATCCGCCGTAATCATTTCCCCAAAATGGGGATTGGTGGCCGCATTGTTCACTATAATATCCAGACAGCCGTATTCTTCTTCAATTTTTTCATACATGGCCTGGATCTGATCCGGATATCCGGTGTGACAAGCCATGGCTATAGCCTTGCCCCCGGCCTTATTTATATCGGCAGCCGCAACTTCCAGACTTTCCACTTTCCGGCTGACCAGGATACACCGGGCACCACAGGCAGACAGTTTTTGAGCCACAGCCAGACCAATCCCCCGACTGGCACCGGTAATTACTGCTACTCGATTACTTAAATCAAATTCTTTCATCCAATTCTCCTTAATTTACCTTGAGTTACCTATGATTAATGTAGTTTTCATCCATTCTTATAAAATTTTTTCTCAACTTTATAACTGGGAAGATTCCATGAAACGTCGGGCGGTTTTTTCAAGTCCAATGACGCCAAAGATCAGCATGGCAAACCGTTTATTTTTAGTTATCCCCTGGTAATATCGGTTATAAATCTGCTGGGCAATGACGGCCAAACGAAAAAGGCCGAAGCAATAATAAAAATCAAAATTCCCAATATCATAACCGGTTTGTTGGGCATATCTATTCAAAATCTCCCGGCGGGTCAGGGCTCCATCAATATTGGTTGGCATGGTCCGCATCACCTGCATCTCTTCGGGATCATTTTTCTCCACCCAATAAGCAAGACTGTTTCCAAGATCCATCAAAGGATCTCCATAGGTTGCCATTTCCCAATCTAGGATACCGGTGATTTCTCCCGGCTGATCAGGGTCCAGGACCAGATTATCAAATTTATAATCATTATGAACCATGGTTGGTCGGACCGAATCCTGGGGCATTTTTTCAACCAGCCAGGCCATAACCGCTTCAAAATCAGGGGCATCCTGGGTTTTAGCCCTGCGATATCGTTTACTCCAGCCGTCCACCTGACGTTTCACATACCCCAGGGGCTTGCCTATAAAATCAAGTCCGGCAGCCTGGACGTCAATGGTATGGATATCTACCAGAGTATCAACCAGATTATTACAAAGTCCTTTAGCCTGATCATCTGAAAAAACAACTCCCCCGGGTACATTTTTCCGAAGGATGATTCCTGACAATTTTTCCATGATAAAAAAGGGAGCACCGATCAGGCTTTCATCTTCTGTAAATGCCAAAGGTTTTGGACATCGAGGAAAGACCGGATGCAGGGCAGACAGCACACGGTATTCGCGCCCCATATCATGACCCGCTATGACATTCGCCCCGATGGGGGGACGCCGAAGAACCATGTGCCGCTCCCCCGCCGTAATAAGATAGGTAAGATTGGAAAAACCGCTGGGAAACTGACGAATCCTGATCTCACCATCAAGATCATCAATATGATCTTTTAAAAATACCTTAACCCCGGCGACATCAATCTCTTCTCCCGGCCTGACTATAGTTGGAACATCTGTTACCTGCATAAAAATTTCCTCATTCAATCAAAATAGGGTTAAACAAGAATCATGACTATAATCATGTTAGTCGGCCAGACAAAAGCCTTCCACCATTTCCAGCACATGATCACTAAACTTGTCCACAGAGATTTTTTGTTTAGTATATTTCCAGCGTTTCAAATACCATTCCTGCTGCATAGCCTTGATCATACAGGCAGTAAGTTCGTGATTTCCGGATTTGAACACACCTTTTTCATCCCCCCTAACCAGGATATCACTTAAAAGTTTCTGGGTATGCTCTTCAATGGATTTTACCGCCTCAAAACCTTTGGTGGTAAGGTTTCTGGCCTCCATAAAAGTAAAATAAAACCAGGGCCGGAACAATTCCGATAGAAAAATATGAGCCTTAATCACTGCCCGTAATCTTGCCAAAGGTTCTTGATTCGCGTTGGAAAACTCTTTTAAAGTACCCTTTACCATGGCCCTGGCCTGGGTCTGCATAATGGCCAGAAGCTCATCTTTACCCGGAAAATAAGAATAGAGCGCCCCCAGACTCATGCCGGTTTTAAGACTTAAATCCCGCATACTCATGGCCTGGTATCCTTTGTTATAGGAAATACTGAAGACTGCAGCAAAAATTTTGTTCAGATTAGTCACGGCAGTTTTTTCCTTTTTAATACGCATGACTCCCTGATTCTTAAGAAAAACCGCCCGGGAGATATCATTATCCGAAGCGGTATATAATTTTTTAAATTCCTTGTAATTCATCTGATTTTTATGGGTCCTTGTGGATTGCAGACAGCGACACTCTGCCCGCCAATATGATATTAATAATAAGTTTTTAAGATCCGTTTAGCCAGAGAAGTCTTATGAACCTCATCTGCCCCATCATAAATCCTGGCGGCACGCTCATGACGAAAAAACCAGGCCAGAATCGTATCATCGGTCATACCAAGGCCCCCATGGATCTGGAGGGCCCGGTCCACAATCTGATTCATGGTATTAGCCACAACAAACTTGATCATGGAAATACTATCACGGGCCTTGGAAGCCCCGTTTTGATCAATCTGCCAGGCGGAGTTCAAAGTAAGCAGCCTGGCAGCCTCAAGCTGTGCTGCAGATTCGGCAATCCAATTCTGGATTGTCTGCCGGGAACCAAGGGTCTTACCCGAAGGAGAAATCACCCTGGTATTGGCCCTGTGACACATGAGATCAAAGGCCCGCCTGCAGATACCAAGCCAACGCATGCAATGGTGTATCCTTCCTGGCCCCAGGCGATCCTGGGCCATGACAAACCCTTGACCTTCTGCACCAAGAAGATTTTCCCGGGGCACCCTGCAGGATTCAAAGAGAATTTCTGCATGACTGGAATAATCGCTGCCTTCATGTCCCATAACCGGGATGTTCCGGACCAGGTTAAATCCTTTTGTAGCCGTGGGCACAATAATCATGCTGGCCTGCAAATAGGTGGGAGCTTCGGGGTTTGTGACAGCCATGACAATGGCGAAATCAGCACCATCTGCTGCCGTGGTGTACCATTTATGACCGTTGATCACATAGTCATCTCCCTCTTTCTTTGCCGTGGTCTCCAGCATCACGGGATTGGATCCCGGCATATCAACCTCGGTCATTGCAAAGCAGGAGCGAATATCCCCCCGGACCAGTGGATTGAGGAAACACTTTTTCTGGGCCTGGGTTCCATGGGCATGAAGGATCTCCACATTCCCTGCATCCGGGGCTTGACACCAGAACACATAGTGGCCCAGGGGAGATTTCCCCAGGGCTTCCGAGACCAGGCCGTGCTCCAATAAGGAAAGTCCCATCCCCCCGCATTCCACAGGGAAATTAGGTGCCCATAATTCCATCTTCTTTACCATAGCCTGTTTTTCACGCAAGACGGGCAAAAGCTCCTTGAAATCTTTTACCATAAATTCCGGTTCCAAGGGGATCAGTTCTTCATCCACAAACTCGTGGATCATGGAAACAATAGTTTGAATTTTATCTGAGACTTGAAAATCCAATGACTTCTCCTTTGAATAGTTAGATAAAAACTGGACTATCTTAAACAGGGAAATTCATTGAAGTCAAGATTAAAAACGAACGAATGTTCGTTTTTATAAACATCCCGGAACAAAACTTTTTTTCCTACCAAGCGTTTGTCCATGGAAAGGAGGCATTTTTTAAAGAAGTAATGAATCCTTCCGAAGAATTTGTCAAAGAAGGACTCACTACATTGGTCGGAAAATTCAGGGTTTAAATACCTATAAAAAAACTCACTCTCTTTCCAGGAAGGCCAGAATAAAGGGAAGAACATCCGCTACAATACACAAGTCCGCATTAGAACAAATGGGAGCTTGAAAGTTTTTGTTAATACTGACCACCCAATCCGATTCTTTCATGCCTGCCAGATGCTGGGAGGATCCGGAAATACCACAGGCGATATAAAGCCTGGGAGCAACACTGGCACCGGTGATACCCACCTGGTGATCATACCCGATCCACCCCATGTCCACCAATGGCCGGGAAGCAGCCACAGCCGAAGCCAAAAAACATTTAGCAAACCTGAAAACATACTCAAGATTTGACCTTTCTCCAATACCCCGTCCGGCAGCCACAATAATTGGGGCCGTTTTCAAAATCTGGTGATTATTTTCCTGTTTCAAAATTTTTTGATGGACCATCCGGACCGGTTGCCCTGACCAACGGCAAATTTTTTTAAAAGTAATAGAACCGCAACTTTTCACTTTAGAGACCCGGGGAAAAAAAATACCGGGCATCAAGGTCAACACCACAAGAAGATCTGATTCCAACCCAAGTACCATATTCCTGGTATTATTTAAAACCGGTCGGTAATACAAGAGGAGATCACCATCCGAGCAAATTTTGTTGACCCCGGCCAGGGAAATGGCTTCCAGGCGAACTGCCAACCCCGGAGCAAAATCCCGACCCTGGGAGGTATGGGCCACCAGGATGTGGGAAGGGTCACACACCCGGACTAAAGGACTAAGCCAGTTTTTATAAGCCTCACTGGTATAAGCTGTATCCTCGGGTATTTGCAAGGCCAATACATCCACTCCTGTACGTGATAAAATTTTTTTGGCCAGGGGCAGAGGATTTTGAGCCGGAACAATCACCTGAATCTTCAAAGAATCTTTTTTACCACCAACATTATTTTTCATCAGCTCTTTTATTACCCTGGCTGCAGCTATAAGCTCCCATGTCACCGGCCGAATACTACCATCCATCACTTCAGCAATAATCAATATAGGTTTCATACCAGACCCTTTTCTTGTAAAAAACTTTGAAATTGTCGAACCTGATCATCCAGACTTCCATCAAGCCGTTGGCCAGCCCTGGTCTGGTCTGGATACTCAATGGCCACTAAAAATTCTTTGGGACTGACAGGATTTGAAAAAAGATCCTCTTCAACCAGGGTGGTGATAGACTTTTTTGCTGCTACCAGCATCTTAGACAGGGAAGGATACCTGGGAATATTAATACCTGCCTGGATGGTCAGCACGGCAGGTAGATGCACGTCAAGGCAGTCTTTATACCCATTTTCCATCTCCCGTTCCACCCGTACAATGCCCGGAACAGTTCCCATTTTACTTTTTACAACTGCTGTGGCACAGGGCATACCTAAAAATTCCGCCAGCATGGGACCAGTTTGGCCCTCCATCATATCCTGGGACATAATCCCGGTCAGGATCAAATCATAATCCTGCCTTCCTGCCACAACCGCCAGATTTGATGCGGTGACAAAGGCGGGCATATATCCTATATCCCGGGTAATAATATGAATCCCCCGGTCAGCCCCCATCCCAAAAGCCCGTTTAAGAACAGCCACGGCATGGACTGGCCCCGCTGTGATCACATCCACCACGACATCCAGGCTTCCCGGTTTTCCTAGTTTATCCTTCAGGGCCAGGGCCTCTTCCAGGGCAAATTCGTCAAACCTGCTCATCTTGCCGTCATCCAATCCCTGTTTGATACAAACCAAAATTTTCATATTTCCACCATACTCCCGGAAAAATGGTTTATCAAGAGACAATGCGAACGAACGTTCATTTTTTTAACCCTTTCCACAAAAACCATCACCGACAAAATAATTACACACACAATCAAGCCCGGACAAAGTTAAAGCAATATATCAACCTTGGGCAATGGAATCAAAATCACATTTATACATTGACTTGACAAAGCATCAAGGCTATGCTCTTAACTATTGGGTGCCATCTCAAAATTTCGATATTCATTCTCTTGTGTACCCTGATAGCTCAGAAATTAACTGAGCTGAACCTGTTTAAACCAAAGTTTCATTTAAAAACACCGGTAGTCATCAAAAATTATTTCCTAAGGAGTAAAAAGATGAAACAGATCCATTCCATCATTTTTTGTCTAATCTTCGTCTTATTTTTAATTCCAACAACCGCCAGCGCCATCGACATCGGCCTTGCCTGGAGCGGCAAATCAGGTATGGCCAATCGAGTTTACCAAGGTTTTGAAAAAGGCATCAAAAAGCTGGCTCCCCAAATTAATATTGAGACCAAAAAAGAATTGGGTTCAATGGAAGAACTGGCCCAGATCGTAAAAACCTGGGAAGGCCAGAAACAAGGCATGGTCCTACTGCGTTCCAATGCAGCCAAATGGCTGGGAAATAACCCCCCAACTATTCCAACATTCATCGGCGGCTGCAATAATCCGGAACAACTGGGTACAATAAAAAATCTTAATGCCCCCGAAGGCAATATCACCGGAGTCACCTATTATATCCCACCTGAAAGCCAGTTTGAAGTATTCCAAACCATCTTGCCAAAAATGAAATCAACCCTGCTTCTTGTGGCCAAGGGAAATCCTTCTGCCCTGGTAGATCAGAAGGGAACCCGGCAAATTTGTCAAAAGCTGGCATTATCCTATGCCGAAGTTGGGTGCTCCAACATCAACGATGCCCTAGCAGCGATCAAAACCGTAAAGAATGATCATACCACCATTATCCTCGGCAACCAAAGCCTTCTTTTTGACAACGCCCAACAGCTGGTAACGGCGGCCGGGTCAACCCCAGTGGTGGCATATTCGGCCAGGGCAGTAAAACATGGAGCCCTTGGAGGGTTTGTCGCCGATGACGAAAAACTGGGTTATATGCTGGCCCAGTCCGTGGTGGACGTGTTGGTCAATGGAAAACCAATCCAAGCCGTGGCCGTCAAATTTGATACTGATCCTAAATTTTTTGTTAATTTGAAAACATCGGAAAAACTCGGAATTGACTTACCCTATTCCATTCTCCAGGCGGCAACCGTTATAGATTAAGGAATGAAACCCCATGATTTTTTGAACAAAACTCCTGGTCGCCGTCATTCCGGTGGCGACCAGGAATATCGGACATCATTCCGGTAAGCACCAGACAGATCGATGCCACCGATACCCGGAAGAATACAACAACAAAATAGTACTATCCAGGCAGATCACATCCACCATGAACCGGTGCCGAGCACCATCGATCCCAAGGAAAAAGCAACATATTATTCCAGGGATGACACAAATCAAAGGAATTCCAAGTTACCAAAGGCTTGCCCAGGGCCAAGAGAGCCGTTTACAAATTAAATAATCACCCAAAATCCTAAACAGATCTGGACAGTTTCATGGAAAATATCATGAGAAAATCCATACTCTTTCATGCCAAAACCGCAAATCAACTGGAGAAAAAACTTCGCCAACTCAGGGCAGAACTTCATTCTCCAAAAGGAAAAACGGTTTATGCTAACCTTGAGAATCACAAAGAAGCCTGCCCGGTCTTTTCCCCCCGGGTCGGATTTGTATGGGATTCCAGAGAAGAGGCCCTGCTTTCCCTGGAGGAATTTATTCAATTTCTGACATCCCATAGTGAAAACCCAGGGGAATGGCAGAACTCAACGGGGATATACCGCAACAAAGGCGTTCTCCCCGGAGTCCAAAAGCTTGTCGGCATATTTTCCGGCCAGGGCACCCAATATCCAGGTATGGGCAGACAATTATTCAAACAATTCACTTTTCTCCGCAAAGACCTTGATTTCATGGACCGTCTCATGAAAGCTAAAGGTTTGATCCCCATTTCAAAAATTCTTTTCCCTCCTGCTGATATGAACAGGACAAAAAAATATTTCCTTGAAAGCCGTCTTCACCACACCCAGTACACCCAGCCAGCCCTGGGGGTGTTTATATCGGGATTGTACCGGGTTATCAAAAATTTGGGATTTAACCCGGATTTTCTTGCCGGCCTCAGTTTCGGAGAAGTACTGGGGCTTTGGGCATCCAGGGCAATAAGAAATCATAGCTTTCCGGAGGTAGTCCTATCCCGGGGAATTGCCATGGCCCATGACACAATGACAGGTACCATGATGGCCATAACCGGAAAACGAGTGGGAGAGCTTTCAGAACGAATCAGGACCCTGTCCGATGTTTTCGTGGAATCCTGGAATTCAAATAATCAATTGACTCTTTCCGGACTTAAAACCCGTATTGAAGACCTCCAATACACCCTTCAGGACGAAGGATTTACCGCATTTGTTCTGCCAGTTTCAGGTCCGTTTCATTCTCCACTCATGGAAACCGCCAAAAAACAATTTGCCCTCTCCCTGGCATCCGAAAGCTTTCAACCCCCGGATCGACCGGTTTATTCCAACCTTACGGCCCGACCCTATCCTGAAAACTCTGAGCTAATCCGGAACATGCTCATCACCCACCTCGTAAAACCAATTCGATTCAGTGAAATCATCGAAAACATCCACAGGGACGGAGGATTTACCTTTGTGGAATTGGGCCCAAAAAAGCAGGTAACTCCCCTGATCGAAAATATCCTTAAAAACAAACCACACGCAACGGTAACACTCAATACCGGCAATAGAAAACGCAGCCAACACTTACTGCCTTTCCCCATGGAATTACTTACCTTTTTCGAAGGATATCCCCCTGTTTCCTGTATTACCAGAAATATATCCAAAGACGGATGCCGGCTTGAAGGGCTGCCCAGGAGCCTGGGTACAAAATCAGGACTCCTGAATATTCAGTTTATGGGAACGAAATATTTGGCAAAGGGAAAGCTCATCTGGCGCCAGGCCCGTATCGCCGGAGTACAGCTTATCCATACCCAATGGACCAGGGAATTTTTCAATACCATAATCCGAAACCTTCCTCCACAACCGGATGCCGGCCCGGACAAAGACCAGGATCGGCAATTACGGGAAGCCATAATGAAATTAATTGTCCTTGGCTATCCTCTCAATTTGCCTGATGAATTTACAAACCAGAATTTCACCGAACAAAACAAATCATACCCATTGTGTAACAATTCCGAACCTGACCGTCTGCCTCTACATTTAGACCCACCCCATTAACAATTGGAGAGTAACTTATCCGATCTTTCCCCTGCCACGGTTTGATTATTATCACAGTCTGAATAAGGCTATTAAAAAGAGATATACGATATAATATAAGAATAAATACAAGTTTGACACTTTTTTTATTGACAATAAAAAAGTCATGCTATAGTTTTTTAAAAAAGATATGAAAATCCAATGGAAATGATATTTTATCCTTACATGTCAACCATTGTCAGACATGTATTAACCCATATCAAAGACGAGGGAACCCGACATGGATGTGATCCAAACCAAGGTTGATACAAATTCCGAAGAATACAAAGCCAATTACAAAGAAATGACCGGCCTGGTTGAAGACCTGAAACTTGAACTTGACCGGGCCATGAATGAACGCTCCCCCAAGGCCATAAAGCGCCATGGGGAATCCGGCAAACTACCCGCCGTAAAAAAACTTGAGTTGCTCCTGGATAAAAACACTCCTTTTCTGGAAATCGCCCCCCTGGCCGCCAAGGGACTCTATGACGGCAAAATACATAAGGCCGGTTTGATCACGGGCATTGGTGTAATCTCTGGAAAAGAATGCATGATCACAATGAACGACGCCACTATCAAAGGCGGGGCCATGTATCCCATGTCCGTCAAAAAGAGCCTGCGATGCCAAACCATTGCCATGGAAAACCGACTCCCCCTGATCAATCTCATGGATTCCTCCGGGGCTTTTCTTCCCATGCAATCGGAAATCTTTCCGGACCTGGATGATGGAGGAAGAGTTTTCTACAACCAGGCTATGATGTCAAAAATGGGAATTCCCCAGATCGTGGGGGTCATGGGGTTGTGCACAGCCGGTGGTGCGTACGGAGTAGCAATGTGCGATGAAATTGTCCATGTAAAAGGCCACGGAGCAATTTTTTTAGGAGGCCCACCCCTAGTCAAAGCCGCCACCGGGGACGAAGTTTCCGCCGATGAACTAGGAGGCCCCATGGTCCATTGCCGGGAATCAGGTGTGTCGGACTATCATGCCGAAGATGATGGACACGCTATCCGGATCATACGCCAAATTGTAGGAAATTTGCCGGATATTACCAAAGCCACCCTGTCCATGAAACCTGTGGCCCCTCCCCTCTACGACCCCAAGGAACTCTACGGCATTGTCAGCCCTGACCTTTCCAAACCATATGATATACGAGAGGTCATCGCAAGGGTCGTGGATAACAGTCAATTTTTAGAATTCAAGGAGATGTACGGCCCCACCCTGGTAACGGGATGGGCCCACATCCATGGATATCCCGTCGGCATCCTGGCCAATAACGGAATTTTATTTTCAGACAGTGCTCAAAAAGCCACCCAGTTTATTCAATTATGCGATAAACGCAAAATCCCCTTGGTTTTCCTCCAGAATATCAACGGATTTATTGTGGGCAAGGCCTATGAAAAAGGAGGAATCACCAAAGACGGACACAAAATGGTCAATGCCGTGGCCACTGCAACTGTACCCAAATTTACCATGGTGGTGGGAGCCTCCTTCGGGGCGGGCAATTATGCCATGTGCGGCCGAGCCTATTCTCCCCGGATGCTCTGGATGTGGCCCAATGCCCAGATCGGAGTGATGGGCGGCGCCCAGGCAGCGGATGTGCTGATCACAATCACCAATGACCAGCGCCAACGAATGGGTCAAGACCCTATGACCCAAGAAGAGATGGCATTCATCAAAGAACCTGTGACAGCCAATGCCCTGAAAGAAGGCAATCCCTATTATAGTACCGCACAGCTCTGGGATGACGGCATCATAGATCCTGCCAAAACCCGGGATGTACTGGGTTTAGGAATCAGCGCCTCCCTGAATGCGTCCCTGCGGGATGATGTGCATGGATATGGCGTATTCAGAATGTAATGCAGGACAAACCGACAGGAAAATATCATGTTTAAAAAAATTCTCATTGCAAACAGGGGCGAGATTGCTGTCCGGGTCATCCAGACCTGCAAGGATATGAACATTAAAACCGTTGCCGTCTACTCAGATGCTGACAAAACAGCCCTCCACGTACTGGAAGCGGATGAGGCTGTGCATATCGGCCCATCGGACCCAAGCCAAAGCTATCTTGCCATGGACAAAATCATTGGGGCCGCCCTAAAGACCCGGGCCCAGGCCATCCACCCCGGATATGGATTTTTATCGGAAAACCCTGAATTTGTAGAAAAATGTACCCAGGCTGAAATAGTCTTTATCGGACCATCTGCCCAGGCAATCCGAAAGATGGGCGATAAAATCACTTCCCGCAAAATCATGATGGCAGGCGGTGTACCTATAACCCCGGGACTGACCGGCAGCCACCACACCCTGGATGAAATGGGACAAAAAGCCGATGAAATTGGGTATCCCGTACTGATCAAAGCCACAGCCGGGGGCGGGGGTAAAGGAATCCGCATTGTTCACTCCCAAGAAGAGCTGTCAGATGCCTGTGAATCGGCATCCAGGGAGGCAAAAAATGCCTTTGGAAACCCAGATATCTATCTTGAAAAATTTTTCCCCCGGGCCCGACACATCGAATTTCAAATCCTTGCAGATAATTTTGGAAACACCATCCATTTATTGGAGCGGGAATGCTCCATCCAAAGACGACATCAAAAAATCATTGAAGAAACCCCATCCCCTGCAGTAAGCCCTTCCCTGCGAGAAGAGATGGGAAATACTGCCGTTACCGCAGCAAAGGCGGCTGAATATGTCAATGCCGGTACCATAGAGTTTCTTTTAGATGACCAGAACCGATACTATTTTCTGGAAATGAATACCCGACTCCAGGTAGAGCACCCGGTGACCGAAATGATTACAGGAATTGATCTGGTCCGGCAACAGCTTGAGATTGCCGCCGGCAACCCCCTGACACTAACCCAATCCGATATCTCTGCCCGGGGCCATGCCATTGAGTGCCGAATTTATGCCGAAGATCCGGAAAATGATTTTTTCCCAAGTCCCGGCAAGATCGAATTTTTTAAGGAACCCGGGGGACCCGGGATCAGAAATGACAGCGGGATTTATTCCGGTTGTACCGTACCGGTGGAATATGACCCCATCCTGTCAAAACTGACCACCCATGGAGAAACCCGGGACCAGACCATTGCCAAAATGATCAAGGCCTTAAAATCCTATATTGTTCTGGGCGTCAAAACCCCCATCGATTTTTTAATAGATATCCTTTCATCACCTCCCTTCAAAGAAGGTGATGTGTTCACCAATTTTATCGATACCCATTTTTCCACCTGGAAACCAACCGAAAAAAATCGGGATCTTGCCTGTCTTGCCTTTCTGGTGGATGAAGTATGCAAGAAGAAAAACAGATCCACTGACGGAGATGAAAAAAAACAGCCCCCTGGCCCGTTTCATACATTGGGTAACTGGAACTTATAACCGTAAGTTTCAGCAAAAAATGGTTTTGACAATACAAGGAAATATACATGGAATATAATTTACAGATTAAAGATAAAACCATTACCGTGGAGATGACACTCAAACAAGATTGCTGGCTAAGTGCAACCATCAAAAACAGCCCGGATGACAGGACCGATTATGAGCAAATTCAATACGGCCGGATATCGGATCACCAAGTGCGACTCATGGTCAACGGGCAACAGATCAATGCCTGGATTATAGACCAGACCGATGGCAAAACCATTATTATAGGCGGAGAGCGATTCTTCATCCAAGACAAGGACAAACTGGCCCAGACTCAAACCCTAAACCCAAGAACTGACAAAGGTCCTGATCAAGTCACCCCCCCCATGC
The DNA here is from genome assembly GCA_024226935.1 of Desulfobacteraceae bacterium. Lineage (GTDB taxonomy): Bacteria > Desulfobacterota > Desulfobacteria > Desulfobacterales > Desulfobacteraceae > NBML01. The sequence continues at coordinate 36,944 of JAAELK010000309.1, read as the reverse complement.
CGGCGGTGGTGATTAATGTTCCGGTACAACTGGGGGATATTGTCGAAAAAGGAGACACCGTGGTGGTGGTTTCAGCCATGAAAATGGAAACATCCCTGGTGGCTCCCCATGGAGGAACCATCACCAGAATAGGGATCAATGAAGGCGACAAGGTCATGCCCGGCGATATCCTCATTGATATTGAAAAAAATGAGGTCGATAAAATTGAGATTAACTGAGCCAGGCGATCAAACTTAAGAACAGATCAATCAGGGGGAATTATGACAGACTTGTTATATGAAGTAAAAGACCATCTGGCCTGGATTACCATTAACCGGGAAAAACAGAGAAATGCAATCAGTTACGATGCAATCCAACTTTTTTTACAATTTCTAGACCAGGCCGAAGCAGACCCCCAGGTAAGGGTGGTCTGCATGACCGGAGCCGGGGACAAGGTTTTTTGTTCCGGGGCAGATCTGGGCCGGGCCATGCAGGAAGACCCGGATACAAAAACGATGATGTTTACCCAATATGCACGGCTTTTAACCCGGATATCCCAATTTGCCAAACCCACACTGGCAAAAATAAATGGCCATTGCCTGGCCGGTGGAACCGGATTCATGCTGGCATGTGATCTGGTCATTGCCAGAGATGATGTCCTCTTCGGGACCCCGGAAGTCAATGTAGGCCTTTTCCCCATGATGATAGGCGCCTTGATTTTCAGAAACGTATCCCGGAAAAAAGCCATGGAAATGATTCTTCTGGGTGAAAAATTAAGCGCTTCCAAGGCCATGGAAATGGGTATGATCACACGAATCTTCCCCGCCAAAAATTTTGAAGAAGAGACCCAAAAGATCCTCGGAGCCCTGGCAGCCAAAAGCCCCGTGGGTATCAAAATCGGCAAGCAAGCATTCCATGGGGTTGAAGGATTACCCCTTGACCAGGCCCTTGAAACCTTGAGCCAAAAACTTGTAAAAGTAGCCGCCACAAAAGATGCTGCTGAAGGAATCACAGCCTTTCTTGAAAAAAGAGACCCCATTTTTATCGGAGAATAAAGGAGCCCCCATGAATGACAAATTAATCATAGCCAATTGCAGCGGATTTCTAGGTGACCGACTCTCAGCGGCAAAGCAAATGGTAACAGGAGGCAAAATCCATGTGCTCACCGGAGATTATCTGGCAGAACTCACCATGGCACTCCTGTTTAGAATGAAGATGAAATCTCCGGAAAAAGGTTATGCAACCCCCTTTCTCAAACAGATGGAAGAGGTCATGGGCGAGTGCCTGGACAAGGGAATCAAAATTGTGGCCAATGCCGGAGGGCTTAATCCCCAGGGGCTTGCAAATGAATTGAAAAAGATCAGCCAGACCCTGGGTCTTGCACCTGTGGTAGCCGCCATTACCGGCGACGATCTATTGCCGGAACTTTCAGACTTCCAAAAAAAAGGAGAGGCTTTTACCCATCTGGACACGGGGACGGCCTTAAAAGATGCCCAGGGAAACCCCATAACGGCAAATGCCTATCTGGGGGGATGGGGTATTACCCGGGCTCTCACCCTGGGAGCTGACATTGTGGTAGGTGGACGCATTGCCGATGCAGCCCTGGTATCCGGACCCTGCGCATGGAAATTTAACTGGAAAGAAAACGACTGGGACAAGCTTGCCGGCGCCTATGCAGCCGGACATATTATTGAGTGTGGCACCCAGGCCACCGGAGGCAACTACTCATTTATAGATGAAGTACCCTCCTATAAAAACATGGGCTTTCCCATTGCCGAAATGCACCAGGATGGCTCCTTTGTCATCACCAAGCATCCCGGTACCGGAGGTCTGGTATCAAAGGGAACGGTCACGGCCCAGCTCATGTATGAAATCCGCACACCCGGCTACCTTACCCCTGATGTCACAGCAAGATTTGATACCATTGAAATGACCCAGGAGGGAAAAGACCGGGTAAAAATTTCCCATATAAAAGGAGAACCACCCACAAACCAGACCAAGGTCTGTATCAATACCCTCTGGGGCCATCGCAATACCATGACCGTGGTGCTTACGGGCCTGGACATTGAAAAAAAAGCGAAGCTTGTTGAAGAAAACCTGTTTGACTTAATGGGAGGAAAAGACCAGTTTGCCCAGGTTGAAACCCAGCTCATCCGGTGGGATCAACAAAATCCTGACACCAATGATCTAGCCTTTGCACACCTTCGCATATCTGTCATGGACCCGGATTCCGGCAAGGCAGGCAAGCTATTTTCCAGTAAATTAGTGGAATTGGCCCTGGCAAGCATCCCGGGATTTACCCTGACAGGCCCTCCCTCCCATGGGACCCCCGCCATCCGCCACTGGCCTGCCCTGATAAACAATAAGTTGATCCGGCAACAAGTCCATCTAAAGGATCAAATTTTTGATATCAAACCAACCACCTTGGGAACAAAAAGTGACGCCGCAAAACCCTATGTTCCAAAACAAGCCCTGCAAAATCAAATAGAAAGTTTATTAAATAAAGCAGTTCCAACACAAGAGATCCACTTTGGACGCCTCTTTGCCACCCGGTCAGGAGATAAGGGCGGCAATGCCAACCTGGGAGTATGGGCAAAAGATACCCAAAAATTTTCATTCTTATCCCGATTTTTAACCATTGACCGATTAAAATTACTTTTACCGGATCTTTGTATCTATGAAATTGAAAGATACGAATTGCCCAACCTTCTGGCCCTAAATTTTTATATAAAAGGGCTATTGGGGCACGGAGTTGCAGCTTCCATGAGAAGTGATCCCCAAGCCAAAACTCTAGGGGAATATTTAAGAGCTAAAACCATTAAAGTACCTGTATCCATCTTAAAATCTGATACTGGATCAAACAAATAAACCAGAATAAAAATACTATTATAGGGAGAGTTCAAATGGGAAGCGAAATATACTTTAACAAAGAACATGAACTGGTTCGCAAGGCTGTCAGAGATTTTGTCAAAAAAGAGATAAATCCCCATGTGGATGACTGGGAAGAAGAAGGGATGATCCCCCTCCATGAACTGTTCAAAAAAATGGGAGAATTAGGTTTTCTGGGCATTCGTTATAACGAAGAATACGGAGGAGAAGGCCTGGATTATTGGTATGAAACCGTTGTTTTAGAAGAATGTGCCAGGATCAAGTGCGGAGGAGTTCCCATGGCCATCTCGGTTCAATCCAACATGGCAACTCCTGCCATTGCCCAATACGGCTCCGAATATTTAAAACAGACCTATTTAAAACCGGCTCTGAAGGGAGATATGGTGACAGCCATTGCCGTCACCGAACCCGATGCCGGATCCGATGTGGCCGCCCTGAAAACAACCGCTGTAAAACAAGGGGATCATTATATTCTCAACGGGTCAAAAACCTTTATCACCAACGGACTCCAGGCCGATTTTCTCACCCTGCTGGCAAGAACTTCCGATGCCCCCGGCTACCACAGTTTCAGCCTCTTTGTGGTGCCCACCAACCTGCCAGGCTTCCAGGTTTCAAAAAAAATGGACAAGCTGGGAATGCGCAGTTCCGATACGGCGGAACTCTATTTTGACAACATGAAAATTCCGGTTGAAAACCTCATTGGAATTGAAGGAGAAGGCTTTATCCAGCAGATGCAGCAATTTCAGCACGAACGCTTCGCGGTTCTGCCCCTCACCTATATCAGCGTCAAGGATATGATTTTTGAAACCATTGAACATCTGAAAGGCAGGATTGTCTTTGGCAAACCTTTGATCAAAAAACAGGTATTGCGCCACCGCCTTGCCCATTGGCTGGCCCAGGCTGAGAGTCTCCAGCAATTGGCCTACCATATAGTACGCATGAAAATGAAAGGCCAGGATGTCACAAGACAAATCTCCATGGGTAAATTATTGGGGGGAGATCTTTTAAATGATGTCTCCTCGGGATGTCTCCAGATGTACGGCGGCATGGGATTCATGAACGACATGAGAATCTCCCGGTTGTTCAGGGACTCCCGGTTGCTCTCCATTGGCGGCGGCGCCAGCGAGGTCATGAGCGAAATCATCACCAAAACCTATGGTTTTTAGAACCATGCTTTTTGCATTTGACAATAATTCACCTCAAATCGGCAGGAACAGCTATGTAAGTGAAACCGCCCAGGTAATCGGAAATGTGTTAATCGGTGACAATTGTTATGTGGGGCATGGAGCCATCCTCCGGGGGGACTACGGCCGCATTGAAATCGGAGACGGCACAGCCGTGGAAGAAGCCGTGGTAATCCATTCTCCTCCCGGGGGCCAGTATCACATCGGTAAAAGTGTCACCTTAGGGCATGGGGCCATTCTCCATGGCAATGAAATAGGAGATTTTTGTGTAATCGGTATGGGAGCCATCCTGAGTATTTTTTCTCAAACAGGGGAGTGGACCATTATTGGAGAAGGATCCCTTGTCCGGGCCAACCAGAAAATTGCACCCCGAGTGGTGGCAGTGGGAAATCCTGTCAAAGTAATAAGAGATGTCACGGCCGAAGATCAGGAACTATGGAATTACGGCAAACAAGTTTATGTGGATCTGGCCCTGAAATATCTGGACCAGGGGATGACATTGATTCAATAGGAACAAATAAAAACACAGGCTCAAAATCCCAATCCTCAAAAAATTATTTGATAATAAATTTGGATTGGGATTTTCTCTATTTTTCCCGGGAGTTAATATCCGGTTTCGGTGCCCCGGAAAAACAGATCTATAGATACTGACTTCCCCTTGATGAAATAACATGATATGCAGATAGGGATTTTTGCAAAAAAAATGGAATTTAAGTATTTGGGTCAACCGTAAAAAGAAAAGGTGTCTTTTACTATGGGTGATACACAAAACGAACTCTCCAAAGATTTGCTTTCAGCAGTGCTGAATAACCCCTACGAGCATATCATCATCATCGATCGATACGGCAAGGTTCGATTTATGAGCCAAGCCTATGAAAAATATTACCCTGTATCAGCGGCAAGCTCCCGTGGGAAATATATCAGCGATGTTATCCCCGAAAGCAAATTATCCCGTGTTCTCGAAACGGGAAAAGCCGAAATCGGTGATTTCATAACCGTAAAAGGAGAAAACAGAATTACCGCAAAGATTCCACTAAAAAAAAACGGCCGTGTCATCGGGGCCGTCGGGAAATTGATGTTTTCCAATCCCACCCAAGTAAAAAATCTCTACAAGCGCATTGAATCCCTTGAAAAAAACCTGAACCATTATAAAGATGAACTGAGTCTATTATACGATATTCGATATTCTTTTTCGGAAATCATCGGTAACTCACCATCTCTTAAGGATGCCAAAGCACTTTCCCAACTGGCCGCGGAAAATGATTCCCCTGTCCTCATTACCGGAGAATCCGGTACAGGAAAAGAGCTGTTTGCCCACGCTATTCACAGGGCCGGCAAGCGGCGGCAACAAAATTTTGTACGGGTTAACTGTGCTGCCATTCCCAAAGAACTCTTTGAAGCGGAAATGTTTGGTTATGAACCGGGGGCCTTCACCGGAGCCAATCCCAAGGGCAAACCCGGTAAGTTTGAATTGGCCGATAAGGGCACCATCTTTTTAGACGAAATAGGAGATATGCCCCTCAAAATGCAGGTAAAACTCATGCGGGTACTCCAGGAAAAAGAAGTGGAACGCATCGGGGAGAATAAACCAAGACAAATCGATTTTCGAATCATCAGCGCCACCAACCAGGATCTTGAAGAACTGATCAACAAGCGCAAATTTCGCCTGGATCTTTATTATAGATTCAATGTTATCAATATTCATTTACCTGCCCTGAGAGATATCCCGGAGGATATTCCCCTTATTTTCAAACATCTCATCGAAAAACTATTATCCAACCATAAACACCCGGCTCCGACCGTGGCGCCGGAAGTACTGACAGCACTTCAAAGATATGACTGGCCGGGCAACGCTCGAGAACTTAAGAATGTGGCAGAAAGAGCCATCATTCTCCACCAAAACAATTGTATCAAACTCAAAGATCTACCCATCCCTATTCAAGACGCAATTCCTACCTCCAAAGCCTGTCTTCCTCCTTTGACCTCCCTGAAAACTATTATGGAAGATACGGAACGCAAAACCATTATCCGGGCGTTAAAACAAACCAACGACAATAAAATAAAGGCCTCCGAGTTGCTGGGGATCCATCGGACCGGCTTATATCAGAAAATGAAAAAATACAATATAATTTAACCGGATTCACTTAAATTTCAATCCTAATTATCAAGGTAGTTTCATATGTATAAAAAATTCTACATGTATAAATTAATATACAATCACCCGGGATCGGTAATAATCAAGGAAAGGCTGTTAAAACTTTTAAAAAATGTAGTGTATTTTATTCGCAAAAAAAGTTAGTCAATTCCCTGGTACAATTTTACCATAACACTTTTTTTGCCTTTAAATACAAGTCGTTAAACCAAAAGTTTTCCAAAAAAAACAGATTGGCACACCTATTGCTCTACTTATAACAAATTATAGCATATCAATGAAGATCGGAAGAATCTAAAATCATTCTATGATAATGCCCGCAATTAAAAAGGATCAACTCTTTGAGGAGAAGTAACATGGATTCATACAAAATGTATATCGATGGAAAATTTATGGATGCCGCAGACAAAAAGACCTTTGTTACCTATGATCCAGGAAATGAACAACCTATTGCCACGGTGGCCCAGGCAGGCGAAAGTGATGCCCTCAGAGCCATAGAAGCTGCAAGAAAGGCCTTTGACCATGGAGAATGGCCAAATCTTACCCCAGCCCAACGGGCAACCAGAGTGTATAGCTTTGCCGATCAGGTGACTCTTTTAGGAGTGCGCCTTGCCGTGACCGAAGCCATGGATGCAGGACAGGTAATCCGGTTGACCAAATTTTGGGCTTCCAGCGGGTCTGGATTATTACGAAACCTGGCCTATTTTGCCGCCAACAATTTTCCATGGAAAGAGGAGATCCCTTTTTCTGGAAATGTTGCAGCTCCCGGCCGGGACTATATCCTCCGTGAACCCCTGGGAGTATGTGCAGGAATCATTCCCTGGAATTTTCCGGCCAGCATGGCATTTTGGAAGATTGCCCATGCCATCATAATGGGCAATACCATCGTTTTAAAACCGGCAACCCAGACCCCCTTGAGTGCCCTACTCATTGCACAAGCAGCCAAAGCAGCCGGTATCCCCGATGGCGTCATAAATATTATTCCAGGCCGGGGGCATGAGATCGGAAAAATATTGTGCACCCATCCCTTTGTGGATAAAATTTCTTTTACCGGAAGCACGAAAATCGGTAAGACCATCATGAAAATGGCAGCTGAAACCATAAAAAAAGTCACCCTTGAACTGGGGGGCAAATCGGCAAATATTATCCTAGATGACGCAGACATGGATGTTGCAGTCAATGGTGCAGTGTTCGGTACCTTTTTTCACCAGGGCCAGGTCTGTGAATCGGGAACGCGGGTATTGGTTCCCAACTCTCTTTATGATGAATTCATCGATAAAATGAAAAAACGAACCCAAGCCCTTCGTGTGGGGTACCAGCTCATGCCCCAAAACCACCTGGGCCCCCTGGTCAGTGCCCAACAACTGGCCATCGTAGAAGACTATGTAAAAATTGGAAAGCAAGAAGGCGCAGAACTCATCACCGGAGGCCGTCGAGCCGAGATAGAGGGCATCAACGGCGGATACTATTATGAACCCACCATTTTTGCCAACGTAAACAACAAGATGCGCATTGCACAAGAAGAGATATTCGGTCCTGTGGTGTCTGTAATCCCTTACAAAAATGAAGACGAAGCCATTGCCATTGCAAACGATTCCAAGTATGGCCTGGCAGGGGGAATCTTTTCCGGAAACAACAAACGGGCGGAAAAAATTGCAAGACAAATTCGCACAGGCACCATGTGGATCAACTCCTACCACGCATTTGGAGATTTCTGTCCCTTTGGTGGTTATAAACAATCGGGTTTTGGAAGAGAAATGGGGCAAGCCGGCCTGTCTGAATTTGTCCAAATCAAAAGAATTCATTTCAGCAACTACGAAGCCCTGGGCAGCAATAATGCCATGGGTATCATCACCGATGAAAGAAAAAATCCCTTTGTGCAATATAATTGTCCCACCAATATCATTTTTGGTCATGGATGCCTGCCGGCCATTTACAAAGAAGTCAACAAACTTGGTGCCTCGAAAGTCCTTGTGATCACAGATAAAGGCGTTCGAAAAACAGGATTAACCCAGATGGTGGAAGATGCTCTTGTAGATTATTGCGTGGGAGTATTTGACCAGATTGAACAGGATTCCTCCCTAGACACTGTCGATGCAGCTACCAAAATGGCCCGGGACCTGGAAGCCGACTGCATCGTGAGTGTAGGGGGCGGTAGTGTCATTGATACGGCAAAAGTGGTATGCGTAGCCTTGAAAAACGGCGGCAGCGCCAATGACCACATTACCATGGTCCGGCTCCAGGAACCCCAGACACCCCACATCGTCATTCCCACCACCTCCGGTACCGGCAGTGAAGTAACCAATGTAGCAGTAATCAAAAATAAAGATCTAGGACGCAAAGTTTATCTCCTCGATCCACGCATCATACCCAATACCGCCATTCTTGATCCCCGTTTCACAATGGGTCTACCCCAGGGGCTTACCGTGACAACGGCCATGGATGCCATGACCCATGCCATCGAGGCACTCACCAGTACCCGTTCCCAGCCCCTGTGTGATGGCCAGGCACTTCAGGCCATCCGCCTGATCCATGAAAACCTTCCCAAAGTGGTTCAAAACGGTCAGGACGAACAGGCCAGAAGCAATCTTCAACTGGCGGCAACCATGGCGGGATGGGCCTTCGGCATTGCACAGGTAGGCCTGGTCCACGCCATGGCTCACACCATCGGCGCACTCTACGACGTTCCCCATGGAGCTGCCTGTGGGATTATTTTACCCAAGGTAATGCGTTTCAATGTTGATGCGGCAGCATCCAAACTAAGCATGGCGGCCCAGGCATTGGGAGTCAACATATCGGAAAAAGATGAACGGACAGCCGCCCTGGCTGCCGCCGATGCCATAGAATCCCTCTTAAAAACAGTCAACCACCCACTGCGACTTCGGGATGTCAAGGTACCCAAAGAATCCATCGATAACTGTGCCATACATACCATGGGAGATGCAGCCGCCATGTTCAATGCACATCCGGTCACATCCCTTAAGGAAGTGATCGATCTTTATAACCAGGCATATTAGGAAATCAGCTCCCCGGCAGAACTGCCGGGGAAGATCAAACACCTTTTGCTTAGAATCCTTGCATAAAGCCTCTATTTTTGTGTTTATTTTTTTTGATTGGAATCTCAAAGAACATACACTTAAACAGAGGTTTTTTAAACACAAATAACTGAATTTATTATTATTTTATCAAACGCTTGACCGTCGATTTCAACACCCTTTATTAGGTTATCCAGATAGTGAACTAATTGTTCAATTCCAACCAAAGGGTACAAGGTGAAAAAATCGTTGGCCATGATTACGATATTTATACTGATCACAGGTTCTGCTCCGGCTGCAGACTGGAATTTTTACGGATCAGCCCGTATTTCAACATTCCATACCGGCTATGAAAAGGATCCCTTCAACGGCGGCACAGACACAAAAAATTATGAAGAGAATCTCAATGGCAACGCCTGTATCGGCACCAATATCAAGGGGATAATTGGCATCTCCAAGCTGCCGGGGGATTCTGCTCCTTTGATATTGTCAATGCAGGGAAAAATCATACCGTAAATTCGTGGGTAATCGGGGTAGGCGGACGTTTTGATGCCGGGCCTGCATATTTTAAAGGCAATTTCTGGGGAGGACAAAATACTGGCAACTTGAATACAAGTATGGTAAATAACGCCATCGCCTCCGCTCCGGACCAATTGGATGGCGACGGACTTGGCTATGCCGTGTTCAACGGCACTAAAGTGACTGATAGAAAGGTCTTAGGGGCACTGATTGTGGCAGGATACACAATCCGGAAAGGCCTCTACCTGGAGGCTGATTACGGATATGTGAAAACAAAGTTAGACACATCAGGCGCTGAAAAAGATGATATTGACAGTTATTATATCCAATCAACCATTTATCTTGCACCCGGGGTATCTTTAACCCCGGAAATTGGCAGATATAACATGAATCAAAACAATGCCGATGTTATATATTACGGTATAAAATGGCAGATTAATTTCTAATCCAGCGTACCAGAATCCTGGTTGCCCAACCACCTGGATATCGGAGAAAAAATCCCAAAACCCCTTAAATCTCCGGATCTTTTTCTGGTATGGTCAATATGGGCCACAAAAAACAGGTTGTGAATTTGGATCTTGACATTGAAGTACACTCCATGGGATCTTTGATAGAAGATTTAAATCCCTATGATATGGTAATCATTCAAAACCATGGGAAATCCATAAAAAAAATGGGAAGATATTATCTGTCAATATTTCCCATGACAAGACGACGTGATAAGGAGGAGAAAATGAACTTTAAAGCTGAAAAATATCGTATAGTTTTATCTCGTATTACAGCAGCCGTGGTTCTCTTTTTTTTCTGTACTACACAAAGTTACTGGGAAACTGAATATGAAATAATCAGATTCTTTTTATTTTTGATAGGCATAATCCTTGTTGCTATTTCTGCATTGGGAAGGATGTGGTGTTCACTTTATATTGCCGGTTATAAAGATGATCAATTGATTATAAAAGGACCCTACTCTATTTGTCGAAATCCCTTGTATTTTTTTAGTATGATAGGAGTGATCGGCATTGGGTTTGCCACCGAAACTTTTACTTTTCCGATAGTCTTTATTCTTTTGTTTATACTCTATTATCCATTTGTTATCAAAAGTGAAGAAAATCGCCTCAAACAAATTTTTGGAACTCAATTTGAAGAATATACCAGAAAAGTACCTGCATTTTTCCCACGTTTTTCTATATTTGAAGAACCTGAAAGTTATATTGTAAATCCCATTGTTTACAGGAAACATATTTTCAGTGCATTATGGTTTATCTGGATAGTTGGAATACTTGAGGTGATTGAAGGAATGCGACAAATTGGATTAATTGGCCACCTATGGTCTCTTTACTAACTTAACTTTCAGAATCATAAATTCATCACAATTTGCCTTGCCATTGAAGTTTTTGCCTGAAAATTGTCCTATGCATCATGAAACAAAATACGCGTTATAATCGATAGTGCAATAATCTATGAATAATATCGGGAGGAAAACATGGGGCATTTAATCGGTAAAAATTTATTGATCGCAATTTTAATCGGCTGTACTGTATCCATTGGCAATCTATCCGCCGCCGATAATAAATTAAGGGTTTTTACATGGGACGGATATGTCATTGCCCGGGAGGTTGCGGCGGTAAATAAACTACTCAAATACAAAGGGTATGATTACAATATAGAAGTGATTCAACCTTGGGCTGAAGGGCCTGAACAGATGTTTGATGTATTAAAATGCGGCAGGGCGGATATAAGTTTTTTAACCCTGAATTATATTAAAATGCAAGGGAACAGAACAGCAAAACTACTACAGCCGATCAATATAAACTCACCGCGACTTACAAACTATAAATTTCTTCTTAAATCACTGACAAATATTGCCATGGGCATGGACAAGGATAAACATCTTTATGTCCCATTTGGAGGCGGAGCTTATGGCATATGGATAAATAGAAAGAAGGTAAAAATAACTGATGTTCCCATTTCTATAAATGAGCTTTGGGCACCTAAATGGAAAGGAAGGTTATCCCTCACAAAAGGACAGGTTCAACCCAATTTGGCCTTGAGTTTACTGGCCATTGGCAAACCCCCGTTTTATCTCAATGATCTAGCGGGAAACAAAAAAGTTCTTATTCGTGAAGGCGCCCCCAATGGCAAATTACAAAAAAAAACAACCGCATTGTACGCACAGGTTGGAAAGTTCTGGGAAAATGAACCGGAATTTTCCGACCAATTTCTTCTGGTGGCCTCCTATGGTATTAGTGCTGCTGCTGAAAATGCAAGGGGTGGAAAATGGAAGCTGATAAACTTTAAAGAAGGAAATACAGTTTGGCTTGATACCATTAATTTTCACAAAGATCTGACGGGAAGAAAACTGGAAGCGGCAGAAATCTTTCTAAATTATTTTATAGGCAAAAAAGTACAGGACAGGGTTGTCAAACACCTTGGCATGGTTGCAGCTTCTACCTTAATGAAACATAATGTTCTCCTGGACGCTGACCCCAACTTTTTTAAAGAGAATATGTTCTGGCCTCCCTATGATTCAAAAGCGGATAATTTAATGCGGATAATTTCAGACAGGGCCATGAAAGCTCGTGATAATTAAACTATTTATTTTAAACTTCAAAGCCTGGGGAAAACAGATCTGTCTATCATTTGAGTCGGAGTTCGAAATGGAGGTATGCCAACATGGTTTCACCCCATATTCTGAAAAAAGACTGAACTAAAAATCTGTAGAGGATAATATACATGCATAATATTCTCTACAGATAATTAAAATCACCTATACCGCATGATTTCCATCCTTTTCCAAAAAACTGTAGCAGATTCTATTCGTTAACAAGGACGATGGTCATTATTACAAAATATTTTAAAAACCGATATTTTTCCTTTAAATACAATCAGTTAACCAATGGCTTCCAATTGTAAATTGATCCGGCATGGTTGTTGCTATTTTTAGGGTATCTAAAGTTGGAAACAAGGTATCCCATAACCACCAATTGGATACCCGGATGATGATTTAATCGGCCATTATAAATTAAATTTGAAACGATAAGGGGGAAAGATGGCACAACTTATTTCGGATCGTCGTGATATCGATTTCAATCTCTATGAGATGTTTGATGTCCAAGAGCTGCTCCAATTTGAAGCATTTAAGGATTTTGATAAAAAGACCTTTGATATGATCATCAATGAGGCCAGGAATCTGGCAATAAAAGAATTATTGCCCACCTACGAGGATGGCGACAAAACCGGAGTGAGCTACAATGGAGACGGCACAGTAACCACCCCGGACAGTTTTAAAAAAGCCCATAAATTGTATGTTGAAAACGAGTGGACAGCACCAATAGCCTCGGAAGAGTGGGGAGGACAGGGTCTTCCCGCCACCATCTCCGGAGCCGCCAAGGAATATTTTTCCGGCGCCAATTGGTCCATCATGGCCTATGGATCCATGGGGGCCGGAACCGGAGGGATGATTGAAAATTTCGGCACCCAGGAACAAAAAGAAACCTATATCAGGAACCTGTACTCCGGCAAGTGGGGAGGCACCATGCTGCTCACCGAATCCGATGCCGGTTCTGAACTGGGCCGCCTGACCACCTCAGCTAAAAAAAATGATGATGGTACCTACACCCTGACCGGCACTAAAATCTTTATCACCTGCGGAGAACATGATCTGGTGGATCAGATCATTCATCCGGTATTGGCCCGGGTGGAGGGCGCACCCGAAGGCACAAAAGGAATTTCCATCTTTATTGTACCAAAATATCTGGTAAACAAAGACGGGAGCCTGGGAGAAAGAAATGATATTGTGTGCACCAATTGTGAGCACAAACACGGCCTCCACGGTAATGGCACCTGTACCATGTCCATGGGATCCAAAGGAAAATGCACGGGCTACCTTTTAGGAGAGGAAAATCGGGGGATGAAGATCATGTTTCGCATGATGAACGGTGCCAGAATGGGTACAGCCCTCCAGGCTCAGGCCTACGCCTCCACCTGCTATCTTTATGCCCTCAACTACGCCAGGGAACGTATCCAGGGAAAAGATTTAAGTGATTTTACAGGCCCCTCGGTACCAATCATCCAACATCCGGATGTTCGTCGCAACCTGATCACCATGAAATCCTATGTGGATGGCATGCGAAGCCTGATCTACTATCTTTTCAAGAATATTGATCTTGCCAAGGCCAGCAAAGACCAGGCCCAGAAAACCAGGGCTACCGGCATGGTGGAGTTATTGACTCCCATCGTCAAAGGCTATTGTTCAGAAGTCGGTTACGATGTCTGTGTCCAGGCCATGCAGATTTATGGAGGGGCAGGCTATTGCCAGGATTACCCTGTGGAAGCCCTGACCCGGGACTGCAAAATTGTCTCAATCTACGAAGGTACCACCGGCATCCAGTCCATGGATCTTGTGGCCCGGAAAATTCCCATGGAAAATGGGGATTTATTCAGGGCTTATATCGGAGAGATGAAACAAACCATTGCCAAGGCAAAAGAGATAACCCAACTTTACGACCTGGCCCAAAAATTGGATGGGGCAGTGGATGGCCTGGCCGGGCTCACCAAAAAACTTCTCTCCACCATTATGTCCCAGGATATCAAAACAGGATTTGCCCATTCGGTTCCCTTTCTCCATATAATGGGGGATGTAACCCTGGGATGGATGATGCTATGGAGGGCAGTTACGGCAAAAGAAAAACTGGAAAAAGCCGGAAAAAAAGACAAATCCTTTTATGAAGGACAACTCCATACGGCTAACTTTTTTATCTCCTCCCTTTTACCGGTGACCCTCGGAAAAATCAATTCGGTAGAAGCCATGTGCGATGCAGCAGTGACCATGGATGATGCAGCCTTTGGCGGACTCTAAACTTAAAATGGAGAAGATCATGACACAAAAGATCAGAAAGGCGGCGGTCCTGGGATCAGGCGTCATGGGCGGCGCAATTGCAGCCCTTTTAGCAAGTGCCGGTGTAAAAACCACATTATTGGATATAATCCCCTTTGACCTGAAAGGGGATGAAAAAAAAGATCCAAAAGCCAGGAACAAAATTGTAGAGCAGGGTTTTAATAATCTATTGACGGCCAGACCCGCCGCCCTGATGACCCCGGGAGATGCAAAATTTATCAGCATTGGAAATCTGGAAGATGATTTTGACCGGCTGGCCGACTGTGACTGGATCATTGAGGTGGTGCTGGAAAATTTAGAAGTCAAACAAAAACTATTCAAGCGTATCCAGGCAGTCCGGAAAAAAGATGCCATAGTATCCAGTAACACCTCGGGCATTCCTTTGGAAAAAATAACCCAGGGGTTAAGCCCGGAATTTAAGTCCCATTTCCTTGGGACCCATTTTTTTAATCCTGTTAGATACATGCACCTGCTGGAGCTGATCCCAGGACAAGAAACCAAACAAGAAGTGCTGGATTTCATAGCTGATTTTGGCAGCAAAAGGCTTGGCAAGGGCATTGTTTGGGCAAAGGACACACCTAATTTTATTGGAAATCGCATAGGCATATTTAATTCTCTCAACAATATCCACACCATGATGGAGCAGGGCTTAAGCATTCCCGAAGTCGATGCCCTCATGGGTCCCGCCCTTGGACGGGCAAAAACCGCACAATTTAGAACCGGAGACCTGGTGGGACTGGATATCCTTTATCAAGTTGCGGAAAACACCCATGCCCTATTGCCTGATGACAGCGAAAAAGCCAGATTCAAGGCTCCGGATTTTCTGGGTGCCATGGTGGAAAAAAAATACCTGGGCAACAAGACCCGGGGGGGATTTTACAAAAAAGTAACGGACAAAAACGGACAAAGAACCATCCTTGTCATCAATCCTGATACTCTGGAATATGAACCCTTTGAAAAACCCGATTTTCCCTGCCTGGACCAGGCTGCCAAGGCCGGGACCCTGACTGAGAAAATTCAGGCCATGGTATTTGGCAAGGATAGGGGATCGGCCTATGTCTGGAAATGTCTATCCCGCACCTGGATCTATGCGGCCAACAGGATCCCTGAAATTTCCGATACCATCCTGGAAATAGACAAGGCGGTACGCTGGGGATTTAATGCCGCCATGGGCCCCTTTGAAATGTGGGATGCTGCCGGAGTTGAAACGGCCGTGGAACGGATGATATCCGACAAACTTGAAGTGCCTGACGCTGTGATGAAGATGCTAAACAACGGTTGTAAAACATTTTATAAAACCGAAAACTCAATCCAATATTACTATGATTTTTCCAGCCAAAAATATCTGGCAAAACTTGTACAGGAAGAGGAACTGGACTTAAAAGTCCTGAAATCCGGTACCGGGCTTGTAAAATCCTGTGCCTCAGCCTCACTCATTGATCTTGGCGACGGGGTTTTCTGCTGTGAATTTCATACCAAAATGAACGCCTTGAGCCCGGAGATAAAAGTATTCATCGATGAATGTCTGGACTATGTAAATGAAAATGGACAGGGACTTATATACGGGAACCAGGCTGCCAAAGCCTTTTCTGCCGGGGCTGACCTCAAAGCCATGGCAAAAAGGGCAAAGGCCGGAAATTTTGATGAAATCTCCAGAGGCGTTGCCAGTTTCCAGGCCGTGATACAAAAAGCCAAATATGCCCCCTTCCCGGTTGTGGCTGCTCCCTTTGGCATGACTCTGGGGGGGGGGTGCGAAATTTGTCTGGGAGCAGACAGGATCGTGGCCCATACCGAACTATACATGGGGCTTGTAGAAGTTGGTGTGGGCCTTTTACCCGCCGGGGCAGGCTGCTTAAACCTTTGGAAAAAGGTTTCCAAGCGCCTGGGACCACCAATCAATGGGGCGGATCTCATGGCGGCTTTCATGCCAGTATTTTCCGCCATTGCCATGGCCAAAGTTTCCACCTCTGCTGCCGAAGCCAGGATCAATGGATTTTTAGGGGAAACCGACCGCATTGTCTTCAACCGGGATTGCCTCATAGCCGAAGCTAAAAAAGAAGTACTACGTATGGTGGAAGACGGCTATAGTCCTCCCCTTAAAACCGATATCACCGTATTGGGAGATGCAGCCCAGGGGCCTGTGGCGGCTTATCTCATGAACATGACCAAAGGTGGTTTTATCAGTGATTATGATGCCTTTCTGGCCAATCGGATTGCCCGGGTAATCAGCGGTGGGGAGGTTGGAAATGCTACCCCCGTTGATGAAGAGGTGATACTAACACTGGAAAGGAAAACCTTTATTGAAAACCTGACCCAGGAAAAAACCATGGAGCGAATCACCCACCTGCTGGCCACAGGCAAACCGCTTCGCAATTAATCCCAAGTGGAGGAAAATTATAATGAGAGACGCATATATAGTAACAGCTGTCAGAACTCCCGGCTGTAAACAGGGCAAAGGTGCATTCAAACAGACCCGCCCCGAAGATCTGGGATCATTCATCCTGAAATCAGCGGTGGAACAGACCAAAAATCTTGAACCCGGTGACATCGATGATGTCATGGTAGGATGCTCCTTTCCGGAAGCGGAACAGGGATTCAACCTGGGCCGGATCATCGCCAAGAAGGCGGGGTTACCGGATTCGGTTTCCGGAGCCACGGTGAACAGGTTTTGTTCTTCCGGGCTGGAAGCTATTGCCCAGGCATCCTTGCGGGTAATGTCCGGCTGGTCGGACATTACCGTGGGCGGCGGAGTGGAATCCATGAGCATTGTCCCCATGGGCGGTAACAAGCGACGACCTGATCCAGGGCTGTGCAGTTCATCGGACATCGATCTTTATATGTCCATGGGTATCACCGCAGAAAACGTGGCCAGACGGTATAATGTCAGCCGGGAACAGCAAGATGAATTTGCCTATAATTCCCAGATCAAAGCGGCAAAGGCCCAGAAAGAAAATCTCTTTACGGAAATAGTTCCCACTCCGGCTACCACCTACGTAAAAACTAAAGACGGCACCTATGCGAAAAAAAACCTTATCCAGACCCTGGATGACGGGGTGAGGCCCACCACCACGCGGGAAGGTTTAGCCAAACTAAATCCTGCCTTTGCCGTCAATGGAACAGTTACACCAGGCAATTCCTCCCAGACCACGGACGGGGCTGCCATGGCCATAATAGCCAGTAAAAATGCGGTGGAAACCATGGGTTTAAGGCCGGTGGCCAAGGTAAAATGCTATACCACGATAGGTTGCAAGTCCGATGAAATGGGGGTTGGCCCCGTATATGCCATTCCAAAATTATTGCGCCTGGCAGGACTCACCGTGGACGATATCGGCCTTTTTGAACTGAACGAAGCCTTTGCCTCCCAGGCCCTGTATTGTGCCAGGGAACTGAAAATTGATCTGAACAGAATCAATGTCAACGGCGGGGCCATTGCCCTGGGACATCCCCTGGGATGCACCGGAGCAAAGCTTTGTGCAACACTTTTGGCCAATATGAAGCGGCTAAGAGTAAAATATGGAGTGGAATCCATGTGTATTGGCGGTGGTATGGGGGCTGCAGCCCTGTTCGAACTTTGCGATGATTAGATAAAAAATTTTCCGGTGCCCGGCCCCCCGGGCCGGCAGCGCCGGAAAAAATACAAGACGCCGGGAGTTGATCTTTTAACCGGCAAAAGCCTTGGAGAGGGATTTATGAACCTAGTCAAATTGGCAGACCAGAGTGTTGAAACCTTTGGTGAAATCACCAAATTGATTTTTCAGGATCGGGCCTATTCAAACCTGGAGCTCATATCATCAGCCAACCGATTTGCCAACGGGCTGGCGGGTATCGGTATCCAGCCCCTTGACAAGGTTCTGGTCCTGATGATGAACTCACCTAAAGTCGTAATTACCTACCAGGCCATTCTTCGGGCCGGAGCTATTGTTATACCGGTAATTTATACCCTGGGCACAACAGAAATTCGCCATATTTTAAAAAACTCCAGAGCTAATACCATAATCACGGAAAAAGCCTTTCTGGACAAGGCCCGACAGGCTTGCAGATCTCTTAAGACCCTGGAGCATATCATTATCATGGACAAAAAGGATTGCCCAGGTACCCATAACTATAGGCAATTAACACATCCCTATCCCGACACTGCCCCCCAAATAAACATCTCCCATGGGGACACGGCGGTTATTTTATATACCTCGGGTACAACCGGAATCCCAAAAGGCGTAATGTTGACCCACAAGAATCTTTATGCCAATGCAGTCAGTCTCAGCCAAATGGATCCCAATCGCGACCCGAAGACCACCAGTCTGTTTTTTTTACCCCTTTCCCATTCCTTTGGCCTGACCATGATGAATCTGGGCTTTTTAATTCCCAATAAAAGTGTGATCATGGCCAGATTTGAACTGGAAGCCGCTTGCCGTCTCATTGAAAAATACAAGATATTTAAATTTGCCGGAGTTCCGACGGTTTTTTCCCTCATGCTCAATCATCCCCGTTTGTCTGAAATATACGATCTGTCAAGCCTGACCGAATGCGGTTGTGGATCGGCTCCCCTGCCCCGGAATATCCTTGTGGCATTTGAAAAGCGATTCAACTGCATTATTCTGGAAGGATATGGCTTGTCTGAAGCCGCCCCTGCCGTGGCAGGAAATTATAAAGAGAGACTACGCAAACCAGGGTCTGTGGGACAACCTCTGCCCGGGGTGGAGATCCAGATTGTTGACAATAAAGGAAACCGACTGGAACAAGATGAAGTGGGCGAACTTTTGGTCCGGGGAGATAATGTCTCCCCAGGTTATTACGACCTGCCGGATCAGACTGCAGCAAATTTTAAAAATAATTGGTTATACACAGGCGACATGGCCAGGATAGATAAAGACAACTACCTGTTTATTGTCAACCGGAAAAAAGAGTTGATCATTCGAGGAGGCTTCAACATATTTCCCCGGGATATTGAAGATGTTTTGTACCTTCATCCCGCAGTGGATGAAGGAGCCGTTTTTGGGGTACCAGATAAGATCATGGGAGAAAAAATTATAGCCTATGTCTCGTTGTTGCCGGGCAGTTTTGCAACCAAAGAACAGATTATAAACCATTGTCACGATCACCTGGCTAAATTTAAATGTCCAGAGCAGATTCATTTTATAGATTCCATGCCCCGGAACTTAATAGGCAAGATTCTCAAAAAAAATCTGTTGAAATTGTACCAAAGCCGGTCTGTCTCAAAAAATTAAAGCGATTTTTTTGTTCATTCTGAAATGAATAATAATTATGGAAACGAGGAGGATTCATGGCGGCAAACGCATTGGAACACTTAACCATTGTCGAACTATCTAATACGATCGCAGGGTCCATGGGGTGTAAAATTCTTGCCGATTTTGGCGCAAGGGTCATTAAAATAGAATCCCCTCTAAAAGGAGATAATTTAAGGGACTGTGGCCCCTTTTTAAATGATCAGCCTGATCCAGATCTTAGCGGACCATTTTTGTTTTACAACACCAATAAATTGGGAATTACCCTTGATATCACTATTTTAGAGGGCCAAAAACTGTTTAAAGAACTTATTGCAAAGGCCAATGTGGTGGTGGAAGATTTTCCCCCGGGCACCCTGGAAAAATTAGGATTATCCTATGAATCGCTCAAACTGGTAAACCCTGAACTGATCATGGCATCGATCACCTCCTTTGGACAGCATGGCCCCTACAAGTCATTTAAAGCCAATGAATTAAACATCGCCCAATGCGGCGGCATTGGCAATATGCTGCCCTATTTCAGTACGGATATGAGCCGGTCCATGGTCAAACCAGGGGGAAAAGCTGTCAGCAGTGTTTCCGGTATGGTGGTGGCATTATCAACCCTGGCGGCAACCTTTAACCAAACTAAAAACGGCCGGGGATGCCATATTGACGTATCCCAGCAGGACAGCCAGTTGCTGGTCGAAGGAATAGGACTTGTCTCTGGTGATTGTTATAATCTGGAATTTAGCCGCCAGAAGCATAAACCCATAAAAAGGTCTTTCCGGGAACCTATTAAATGTAAGGACGGATATTTCATGCTTTGCCTCAACACAGAAGACAGGGAATGGCGAAGATTATTAAAATTGATAAATGCCCCCGACCTTAACGAGGAAAAGTTCCTGTCATCGTTGACCCGCCACGACAATTGGGACAATAAGATCAAACCCATCATTGAAAAGTGGGCAAGCCGGTATGAAAAAGAAGAGTTATTCCAGATTTGTCAGAATGCAGGCGTTTCCGGAACACCCGTCCGGACGACCAAAGAGCTGTTCAATAATGAACAGATGCGACACCGGGGTTTTTTTGAAACTATAAATCATCCCAAAACAGGAAAGTTAGACTATCCTTTTGCGCCGATGCAGTATTCCAACATATCCCCCTTTACGCCGAAGGGAGCTCCTCTCATAGGAGAACATAATACCCAGATTTATGAAGACCTGTTGGGATACACAAAAAAAGATATGACAACCCTGAGAGAATCACACACCATTTAACAAAAAGGAGATAATATGGATTGTCATATATTGGAAAAAATTAGAATTATCGAAATCAGCGATTTTTTTGCAGGCCCAGCTGCTGCTATGCTCCTCGGGCAGATGGGGGCCCAGGTCATCAAAATTGAAAACAGAGATAACCTTGGTTTAAGGACAATTGCCATGGGAAATGCTGTTGAGGGGTATGATCCGGATGCCGACGGCTTCGACCAGTCCGCCCCCTTCAATTTTGTAAACAACAACAAGTTATCAGCCTCCTTGAACATAAAAACCCCCGAAGGCGTAAAATTATTAAAATCGCTCATCAAGGAGGGGGATGTTTTGATCCACAATCTACGTCCCGGGGTTCTGGACAAAGTTGGCCTGGGCTATGACACCCTGGAAAAAATAAATCCTGCACTTATCATGCTGGGAGCCTCCGGGTTTGGTGCTTCCGGCCCCTATCGGGAATATGGCGGATATGCGTGGAACTTTGCCTGCCACGGCGGGCTTGCCCATTTAACCGGCTACCCTGACATGCCCCCCAACAATTTAACCACCGGGACCGATATCTGGAATGGATATGCAGGTGCCATGGCCGTTCTAATTGCCTTGAACCACCGGCAAAAAACAGGAAAAGGGCAATTCATAGACCTGGCCCAATCTGAAACAGTTTCTTTTCTGGCAGGAGAAGCATTAATGGCCTACAGCCTGAACCGGAAAGTGGAAAAGCGAGCCGGGAACAGGGAGAGCGGGTTTGCACCTAATAATTGTTATCCCTGCCGGGGCAAGGATCAATGGGTCAGTATCTCCGTGGCTGAAAACTCAGAATGGCAGGCCCTTTGCAAATGCATGGATCGCAGAGACCTGGCGGCGGATAAACGATTTGCCGATAAAGCCCCCAGGTGGGAAAACCAGACCGAACTGGACAAAGAGATTGAAACATGGACAAGCCGGTATACAAAGTATGAAATAATGGAAATACTCCAGGCCGAAGGCGTCGCCGCAATGCCCTCTTTGAGCAATATCGACTTACTTGCAAACCCCCATCTGAAGGCAAGAAATCTTTTTCAAAAACTAAATTATAGCGGTACCAGTCAAATTGCCATCACCCCGCCTTTTCGCTTTTCCCAGGATGAAATAAAGGTGAGTAAGGCACCCAAATTTGGGGAACACAACGATTATGTCTTTAAAGAGTTACTCGGAATATCGGATGAAAAAATACAAAAATTAAAGGATGAAAAGGTCATTTATTAATTCACTCTCCATACATTACCAGGAGCCAGGATATCATGGAAAATCAAATAAACACCGGGCCGTTTTACGGACGCATAAATGCCGTCATTTTATTTTTTCTTTACTTTTGTTTACTGGGCTTTGTGTTTTACGGATTTAGCGTTATTTTTCCCCAAATGGTTAAGACAATGGGATGGAACCGTGGTCATGCAGCACTTCCCCACAGTTTGAGAGGATTAATGGTCGGTATTTTAGCCCCCCTGGTCTCCTATTCCATCAACAAAATTGGAAGTAAAAAAACCTTTTTAATTGGACTATCCACCTCCCTTGTTTCATTAATTTTACTGGGTACCATTACCACAACATTATGGCATTGGACAATCATTTGGGGAGTGGCCATGCCCATAGGTTTTGCCTTTGCAGGCCAGATGAATGTACAGACAACCACATTATTCTGGTTTAACAAGAATAGGGCAACGGCCATGGGCTTTGTCATGAGCGGGGCAGCCCTTGCCGGTTTCCTTGCATCCCCTGTCCTCACCTGGCTGATGAAGCAGACCCACAATTGGCAAACCGGGTGGCTTGCCTGTGCCGGTATTGTTATAATCAGTATTATTGCACTCCACTGGCTGGAAAACAAACCAGCGGACATCGGTCAATTTCCCGACGGAATAGACCCGAAAACAGATAAAAAAACCGGGAAAGATTCCGAAAACCTCCAACTTACCCATCGCACATCGGAAAACTGGGAACTGCGGGATGCTATTCAAACACGGGTTATCTGGCTGGATATCCTTTTAGTGGTTGCTCTTTTGATGTCCCTGTACCTGCTGCTGGTACATGGAGTATTTCATTTGACAGATATAGGATATACAAAAATGAATGCAGCTTCCGTCATCAGCGCCATGTTAATGGGTGGCGTTTTCTCCCGTTTGCCAATGGGCTTTGCAGGAGACAGAATTGAACCCCGCTGGATTCTTACCTTGGCATTTTTAATCATGTTACCGGCCATGATGATAATTTGGAAAGCCCCTGGTTTTACCCTCTTAATTGTTGCAGGTTTTAGTTTCGGTTTTGGTTTCGGTACCGTAATCACTATCAATCCGATCCTGCTTGGTAATTATTTCGGCCCCGATGCCTTCCCTTCAATCAACGGTTTTATTCAGCCGGTTTCGATTCCTTTTGCTGCTGTCGTTCCCTTTTCCGCAGGATATATAAAGGAGTATTACGGTAATTATGATTTTGCTTTTATATTTATCGGCTGCCTCCTCGGTCTGGGTCTTCTGGCTTCTGCCTTGATGGTTCCACCGGTTAAAGCCAAGATCAAACTCTCGGAATCAAAAAATTTTTTGTCCTAGAAAAACATTTGCTTTGGAATCAGCCTATTGATCATTAGAGAGGTTTTATATGGAAAAAAAAGAACTCTGCAAGGCGGCAAGACTGTTATTTTTAAAAAATGGGTACAAAAATACGACCATTCAGGAGATTACCCAAAATGCATCATTGAGTACGGAAACATTCTATCTTTATTTTAAAAACAAAGAGGAACTTTATGGACTGTTAACCATAGAATTTCTGGAATATATGAAAATAGAAATAATGAAAGTCTCCCGGGAAAAAACATTATCCCCGGAAAAAAAACTATCGGATTTGAGAAGACTGTTTTTCAAAATCTACAGGTCCGACAAACGAATATTGATCAACCTTATCCCTTCTCGATCCACGGATACCTTGAAGGGCATGACACCTGAAATCGCCCGGCAGATTAAGGATCTTTCCAGCGAATGTTTTAATATACTCATCACCACGATCCAGGAAGGGATGGAAAACAAGATATTTCACAAACAAAATCCTATTGTTATCGCTGACATCCTCTGGGGAATTTTTTCAGCCCTGATTCTTCTGGCAGAAAACGAGCGCATGTTAAACAACAGAAAGGATTTTGTAAAAAGCACATTGGAGACTGCAATGGAAACTGTATACAGGGGTATTAATCCCGTTGCCGGATAGGCAACTCCACCAACTTTTGTTACCCGATATTATTACAAATGATATATGGTTTCAGGCAACACCGACAAACAATTTAATCAATCCCATGTATGGCTGATCGTTTTTCCATCTATTGTCACTCTGGCATAATATTTAAACCCTGAACTGAACGACCAGGTATAAGATTCCCTTGTACTGGCCTGCTCCACCAT
Source organism: Desulfobacteraceae bacterium (assembly GCA_024226935.1). Lineage (GTDB taxonomy): Bacteria > Desulfobacterota > Desulfobacteria > Desulfobacterales > Desulfobacteraceae > NBML01. The sequence continues at coordinate 12,371 of JAAELK010000309.1, read as the reverse complement.
GTTCACGAAATCGGAAAAGCTGCCATGGGTAGACAAGTTGCCAACAACCACTGCCCAGTATTGACGGCCATTATTGGTTTGAGAATAATACCAGCCATTGTTCGTCCCTGTTCGGTGACGATATACAGCTATGTAGCTGTCATTTCTTTTGCCAATTATCCACCTGTCATAGCTAGCAATTTGGTCAAAATCCGAGTCCTTCCAATGCAGAGTCACATCTGTGGTTTGAGTGGCAACAATGCTGGTGTTGGGCCAATACATGATAAGAGCTATATTCTCATCTTGCATCACACGGGGCAGATGTGTGTTGACATTGTCATTGCTCCTATCCCCCCAGTCGCTATAAACCTTTCCTGATTGAGTCCAAACAGCCAAATCATCCACCGTGGCCATCCACGGAAATTGTTGATATCCAAAGTATCCTGGATTATAGGCATACACTGAAGAAAGAGCCACTCCTTGGTTTTTATAAATATGAAATGTCGCCTGGGAAATGACGGAACTGCGACTGAAAGTAGCGCCCAAACTGCTCGTCCAATTGGCCAAAAAAATAGGAATTCCGGGAATTCCGTCAAAATCATAATAATTGACAGTATAAGCTGTATCATCGGCTACATCAGGATGATAATAGCCTCCAGCGCTCCACTGAAATAAAGTTCGATCCTGCCTGGGAAAACCTGAGTGAACATTATCATTAATATGATGACCAAAATTAAAAAAGGTGTTTTCAACCAAAGACCAACTGTCCGAAACATCATCAAAATTAACGCTGGAAGTCGCCACAAAAGAACTGGGAAGAGAAGCCCCCGTGGGAGGGTCGTTTAATTGGGTAAGCATGTGAATAACGGGGCTGAAATAATAATTATAAGGGGTGTTGTATTTATTATACTTGCCCCGGCTGGCCACGGGAAAATAGACACCTTTGTCATTGGTCAGACGCAGCATCTCTTTTAATAATCGTTTCGCGACGGCCTCGGCATCAGCTTTAATATCACCATCATCCGCAAAATCCGCCAGATTTAAGAGAGCCGAAAGAGTAAAGGCCCAATAGATCGGCGCGTGCCATTCATAAAATCCATAGGTCAACTTTAAGTCCAGCCAATGACGCAGACGATCTTCCATTAAACTATCCATGGCCCATCCTTCCCGCTGCTGTAAAAGATAGCCGGTGGAAAGCCACATGATCATATGATTTTCTGACCAATAACAATAATCAACGGATTTGCCCTGTTCAGGCCAATAAAGAAAATTTTGAAGCTCCGGTAAAATAATGCTGTCATAGGCGTTGGTAAAATAAAGAATACGAATCAGGGAAATCATCGTAAAATCAGGATTATCACTATTCAGGCCATTGAGCAATTGATCAAGAAGCCCTCCTGAACTGGTATCCAAGGGTTGCCCTTCATGGGCTAGGATGAGCTGGGAATGGGTGTTCAAATTCTCACTCTGGGTCGCTACAGCGCGATGGACCGCCTTTGCAGCCTCGGTATCCACATTAAGAAAGCTTCCTCCCTGGGTGGCATTTTCAGCTGAAACCATTAAATTCGATTCGATGATAGACGATTTGACCTGGGCACAGTATCCCAATTCGCTGCCAATAAAGATGAGAACAATGATTAAAGTATAGATAGTTTTCTTCATTCATTCCTCCTTGCCTGAAAATTGATTGGAGAATCTAATGGGGAGCTTAAAAAAGAGCCCGGCAACATAAACCTGCCGGACCCAGGGTTGAAGAACTCTCAGAATCAAATAAATATTTGGTATTATATCGATTTAAAGATCAATTGCCGTTAAAAAACCACCATGGATAGCGTCGTTAATTTTGCCAGGTTTAACACAGTCTCCAATAACGGTAAAAGGAATATCAAGCTGCTTTACCTGCTTTTCCAGGGTTTGGACCGGCCGGGATCCCAGGGCCAATACCACGGTGTCAAATTGCTCTTGGAAACTTTTTTGATCCCGCTCATAGGTCACCTGGCCATCTTGAATGGAAGCCACCTTTGAACTGGTATTAATCTTCACCCCGTGGCGCTTCAGATTATTCATGAGTATCCATTTGGTGGATTTGCCCACATCCTGACCCGCCTTTTCAAGCATCTCAAACACCGTCACCCTTGAAGCCCCATTAAACATATAGTGTTTGATTCTTTCCATTTCCAGGGCATCGTAGGTCATGAGAAAGTGGAGCATTTCCGGAGAAAGGGTTCCTTTTTGGGCAGCAAAAAGAGCGGTTTCAAGCCCCACTGCCCCACCGCCGATGACGGCCACCTTTTTACCCAGGCAGGGATTTTGTCTTAACACTTCCCATGAAGAGCGTACACTTTTGTCATCTATTCCGTCCATGGACGGGATAAGGGGAGCTGCCCCCTGGGCAATGATCAGATGATCCGGATTAACCTTTTTAATTAATTTCAAATCCACATTGGTGTTCAAATGGATCGGGATTTCATATTTTTCTACCATGACCCTGTAGTAGCGGATAAATTCCAGTAGTTCCTGCTTGTGGGGGGGAGCTGCCGCAATCCATATCTGCCCCCCTATATCCCCTGTTTTTTCATATATTTGCACCCGGTGCCCTGCCTGCTTGGCGGTGATGGCCGCTTCAAGACCTGCTACCCCGGCACCAACGACCATCACCTGTTTTGGGCTGGTGGTTTTTATAATCTTGCGTTCTCCTTCAAACCCCGCCCTGGCATTACCGATGCAGGAAACCTGCCTTCCATTGAACAATTCATCGGTGCATCCCTGGGAACAGGCCACACAGGGCCTGATCTCTTCGGCCCTGCCAGCTTTGGCTTTAGCCGGCCAAAATGGATCTGCAATGAGAACTCTTCCCAGGTTGACCATATCAGCCTGCCCGTCCCCAAGAATCTTTTCAGCCTGCCCCGGTGTGGTGATCCGATTTGAGGCCATAACCGGAATGGAGACAGCCTGTTTGATATTCATTGCCAGAAAGGAAAACCCGGATCTTGGCAACTCCATGGGCAATTGGGGAACTTTAGATTCATGCCAGCCACCGGTAACATTGAGCACATCGGCTCCGGCCTTTTCATACACCCTTGCAATGGCGGGCATTTGTTCATCACAGGTGGAGCCTGGCACAAAATCATTGCCTGCCATCCTCACCCCGATGGGAAAATCCGGTCCCACCCGTTCCCTGATCATTTCAATGATTTGCCTGGGAAACCGCACCCTGTTTTCAAAACTACCCCCATATTCATCTTCTCTCAAATTTTTCAAGGGAGAGAGAAACTGAGTAATAAGATATCCAGCAGATCCTATGATTTCCACTCCTTCAAAGCCAGCTTCCCTGGCTCTTATAGCTGCATTAGCAAAACCATCCTGAACCCCTTTAATATCTTCCAGGGTCATTTGCCTGGGAGTTGTCTTGGAATATTGTGAAAACACGGCAGACGGTGCCATGGGGGTGTCATTATTGATAAGAAAAGGGTGGGTATAGGCACCGCCATGGAAAAGCTGAATCCAGGGACTGGCCCCCCTGGCCTTTATCATTTTTGTGGCCCGGGCAAAGCTGTCAATTGATTCATCTTTGGCAAGGGACAAGGGAACAAATCCCGCCCCGATAAAATCCACTCCCACGGGACCTATGGTAACAATACCGGCTCCGCCCCGGGCAATCTCATCATAAAAACGATAATATTTATCATTGAGTTGAGTATCATAGGAATACAATAGTCCCAGGGAAGGATAGGCAATCCGGTTTCTGATTTCCAGGGACCTGATAGTGATGGGGCTGAACAAATGGGTATACATATCAACTCCTTTGGCCAAGCTCACGGGCTCTCAAATCTTTTCTAAGAACCTTGCCCACATTTGTTTTAGGCAGATCCTCAATAAATTCAATCTGGGTGGGCAGTTTGTATTTTGCCAATTTTCCGATACAATAATCGATCATCTCTTCCTGGGTTGCAGTCTGGCCAGGGGATAGTACCACAAAGGCCTTAATCTGCTCTCCTCTGGTGGAATGGGGAACACCGATGGCACAGGCTTCTACCACCTTGGGATGCTCAAATAGCACTTCATCAATATCCCGGGGATAAACATTATATCCCCCGGAAATAATCATATCTTTTTTCCGGTCCACTATATAAAAATACCCGTCTTCATCCATATAAGCTATATCCCCTGTGTGCAACCACCCATTTACAATGGTGGCACAGGTTTCTTCGGGCATATTCCAATATTCCTTCATGACCTGTGGGCCCTGAACCAGGAGTTCTCCTGATTCACCCACGGGCATATCCTTTTTTGAATCGTTCAGATCTGCAATCCTGCAAAGGGTATCCGGCAGGGGCACCCCAATACTGCCCACCTTTCGCTTCCCTATACCAAAGGGGTTAACATGGGTGGCAGGAGAAGATTCTGTCATGCCGAAGGCCTCGATGATGGTAGAGCCTGTTTTCTTTTCAAAACCCCGAATCACCTCCAGGGGAAGGGGAGCACTTCCGGATACACAGGCTTTGATGGAGCTTAAATCGGCATTTTCAACGCCAGGATGATTTAAAATACCTATAAACATAGTGGGGACCAGGGGGGCTACCGTGGGACGAAATTTTTCCATTGCTTCCAATAAAGGTCCCGGCTGGGGTTTGGGAACCAATACATTGGTCCATCCTTTGGTTATGGCAAAATTCATGGATACAGTAAGCCCCATGACATGGAAAAAAGGCAAAGCTCCGAGGACCACTTCTTCTGTGTTATCCTGGAAATCAGGAAGCCAGGCGCTGATCTGTTGGGCCTGCTTGCTTAAATTGCCATGGGTCAGGACAGCTCCCTTGGAAACCCCTGTGGTACCTCCGGTATACTGGTACATGGCCACATCATCAAAATCAAGTCCTTCGGGAACGACACCGGGAGAATCTGTTCCATATTTCTTGATGATCTCTTTCCATTTATACAGATTACGAGCCTGCTTCACCGAGGCAGCCAACTTTTTATATTTACCCACAAGGGGGAACAAAACATTTTTGGGAAAGGGAAGATAATCACCTATTGATGTGTAGACTATGGTTTCAATCCTTGTTTTTGGCCGAAGATCAATCATCCTGTTCCCCAGAAGATCCAAGGTGATTAAATGGGTGGCATTTGAATCGTTAAGCTGGTGAAGAAGCTCTCTGTCCGCATACAAGGGATTATTCATCACAGCAATGGCTCCGATTTTCATGATCCCATAAAAAGCCACGGGACAGGGAATCACATTGGGCAAAAGTATGGCCACCGTGTCCCCTTTTTTCACCCCCTTATCCCGGAGGAAAGCCGCAAATGCATTGGCCATGTCATCAAATTCCTTAAAACTGATTTTATATCCCTGGAAAATAAGGGCCGGGTTATCGGGAATTTTCTGGGAATTTTTTTCGAGGAATTCATGGAGCAAGGTGTTCTCAAATTCAATGGATTCCGGAACACCATCATCATAAAAATCAAGCCAGGGTTTATCCTCATACCGCAAATTTTCTTCCATATGTATCTCCTTATAAATAGGGTCACAATTTATATTTGAAAAGTATGGCATCCACATCTGTCTCTTTTTTAAAAATTTTGCCCGGGTCTAATAATTATGAAATCATTTTTTAAGATTGAGCTTCAATTCCCTGAATAATGCTGTCAATCAAGGGGTCCACAAATTCGGTAAGGTTTTCAGGATTCCCGGTCATAACCCAATTGGTCACCAGATGTTCAATGGTGCCAAGGATCATCGATCTCACCAGGTAGGGATTCAGATCCTTTTTAAACTCATTATTTTCAATCCCCTCTTCAATAACCTGGGTAATCTGTTTGATACCCTCTTTAATGGCATGGTGCCCACTGGTATCCAGAAATTTTTTATTGTGTTTCAAAAACAACATGAGAACCGCCGCAAAATCCGGATTATTCTGGTAGGAGTCCATGAAAAGAAAAACAATGGCCCGAAGTTTGTTGGCCCCTCCCCGGATCAGTTTTAAATGGAAGGCCATAACCTCAAAAAGAGTGTGACTGGATTCTGCCGGAATAGAAAACAATAATCCTTCTTTGGTTGAAAAATATTCATAAATAGAGGCTTCAGAAACTTTAGCCTCTTTTGCAATTTCAGTAATAGTGGCTTCCTGGAAGCTTCTTCGGGCAAACACCTTGGTGGCGGTATCAATAATATTTTTTTTTCGAACTTGGGTTTTACTTAATGTCATTCATTACCTTTATTAAAAATTTTAATTAATTTATCCGGGGTTATCCTATAACCATTTAATTTTTATAGGGTTCAACTTTTATTTTGTCAATAAAAATAATGTTGTACTCTATAAATTTAAATTTCCAGGTTCTTTTGCATCAGGGACCTACCAAGTTTAGCTTGTTGAATCCGGGAAATATTTTTACCGATCCGGGCCGAAGATTTAAGATCATGGATCAAAATACCACAAGGATCAGGCAAAATCAGACAACTTCTTTCCACCAGGACCTCAAGGGCTGCCACATAGTGACTGACCAGATCTTTAAAATACAACAAAATTGAACTCCTACCGGAATAAGAAACGAGATCATCCACAGCCAACGCTGCATTCCAGGACAAAAATTGCGCTGTTTCCAACATCACCGATAGCCCCCCAAGTTCTTTGACATCCCCATCCCCTTTTTTTTCCCCATCGGTATTTTTCCGGATAGTCATTTCCCGGACCGTTGCATCCAGGAGAAAGGCCATGGCCCCTGTAACAGGCCCGGTCATGGCAGCATCTTCAACTTTTTTAAAGGCAAGCACCATATCCCCATGGGCATGGTCCCGCCTTCCAAGAAGGGCATTGTCCGGCACCCAACAATCTTTCAGACAAATGCTGTTGTGGGGGGAGGGGTTAAAAAAAGAGATTTCCATGGGAGGCAAGACTGTCAATCCCCTGGTATCCCTTGGAACAAAAAAAGCGGAAAATTGTTTCTTGCCTTTATCATACCCGGTCACGGCAATAACCACAAAGGCTGTCGCAATGGGCCCGTTGGTAAGATAGGTTTTCTCCCCGTTAAGGATATAGCCTGCCTTGTCAGGTTTGGCCGTGGCAGCCATATATTTGGGATGGGCACCACCCTTGGGTTCAGACACGGCAAAACTTATGGTAGCCTCCCCTGTGGTCATTGCCCCGCCTATGAACTGGGATTGTTTACCTTTAATATCCCCAAATAGAAACAGATAGCGTGCCACCAGATGGTGGATCATCCAAGACAGGGAGATACCAAGGTTCCCACCCTTATATACCAAGGCTCTTCCGGCCCGGGTAATTGCCAGGCAGGACCCAGCTTCCAAATCCCGCCCATTGAACAGGGCCGGATTCAACAGGTTTTTCTCCCCCATTTTTTTCCAGAGATCTTCCGGAAAAACAGATCGATTCCCAAGGCCCGGTAAAGGAAAAATATGGTTCCTGGCAAAATCAGAAAATTGTGCTTCAATGGTTTTCACAGCAGTCTTCAAAGGGATTTTCATTTTTTTTCCTTCCCGGGTTTGCCCGGCATCTGCAACACTTAAAGAACCAAGGCTTCAATAAAATCGATGAGCTGGTTCAGGTTGCCGCAGGCCCGGGCCTCGTTGCAATGACTCCGGTATTTTTTCATCTCACTGTCCCCGGTTCCCCAAAATTTTTCCTGTTCCGGATTGAGCCAGATCAGACGTTTGCAACGTTCCCGCATGGATTCCAGCAAGGGTTCCCGGGGATTGAGATAATTGGAACGGGCATCTCCGATAATAATAAGGGTGGTTTTTTTATCCAGTTCCTGGAGATGATTGTCCCTGAACTGCTGGAAAGCCATGCCATAATCGGTCCTGGTATTGTAATTAATCCTGGGATCATTGAGAATTTGCTTGATGGCTTTATTGGGTTCATTGAACTTAAAAAAAGAGGATACATCAAGGGGTGTTTCGATGAATACATAACTTTTCACCCGACTAAAACAGGTCTGAAGAGAATATAAGATGTTGAGCATAAACCTGGCCGCCGACCATACGGAACCTGAAACATCACACAAGGTCACAATCTTTCCCCTGCGAGGAGAGCGGCTTTTGTGCACAATTTCCAGGGGCACCCCCAGATATTTCACCGATCGCTGAATGGTTTTTTTCACATCCACCATGCCCCGACTGGCAGCAGAAAAGCGCCTGGTGGTAATCTCTTCGAGTTTTCTAACCAGTCTGTCAATGATCTGTTTAACCATTTGGGTTTCCCCGCAACTCAGGTTGGAAAAGGGAATCTCACCAAGGGTTTTATAGTGCAGTTCATGGGTCCTGGTTTCCTTAAGCCCGGCATTATCCAGCCGGACTTCTGTGTTCAAAAAATCAAGGGCCTTATTCAATTGTCGATTCATAGCCTCTTCCAGACCACTAACATCTGCATCCACCAAAGAATCATTGGAACCCAGAAACTGCACCATCTTATTTTTCAGGCGGTTAACCCCGAGCATGATTTCAAGGCGGCTTGAAAGCTGACCCAGGTTTGATTTAAATAATAGGCTTGCCTTCTCATCCTGGTTGTGTATTTTCTGGACCTCCTGGATAAAGGCCAAAGGATTGCCTGCCAGAAAATCCATCAAAGCCTGATCCAGTTTGTTTCCCTGTTCTTTTTCCAATTCAATTTGCCTGGAACCCTCCTGATCCCTTAACTGCCGGACAAGCTGGGCCAGCTTGTCCGATAGTTCATCAGGTACGCCGGCCAGAGTTTTTTCAGGCAGGCCCCCATCCGATTGAAGACCTGTCTGCATTTCATGGAAAAAAAGCTGGTAAAGCCGATCAAACTCACCTTGCTCCCTGCGGCTTTTAGCAAAATTAGCCCGGAGCACTGTGTTAAACAAAGACTCATCACAAAAATCAACAACCTCGAGCTGATTAAGGCAATCCAGAACCTCTGCCGTTGAGATCCGCATGTCGGCAGCCCTGCAGCAGGAAATAAATTTTAAGATCACATTAACCATAAAATTTAAGATCCAACTTTCATAAGATGCCCGATATTTTTTCGTACCACACCATAGTCAGCCTTGTGTTTACACAAGGTGTTCAGGGTTTTAAAAAGTGCGTCTTCCGTAATATCATCCTGTTGAAGAATCATTAAAGAGTTCGCCCAGTCCAGGGTTTCCGAAATACAGGGCTTTTTCTTCAGATCCAGTTCACGAATTTTTGCCACGGTTTGAACCACCTGGGAAAGCAATCGTTCCTGAATTCCGGGAATTTTCATCCGCAAAATTGTTTTTTCCGTTTCAAAGGCCGGATAATCTATATAAAGATGAATACAACGCCGTTTCAGGGCATCACTCATATCTCTATAATTATTAGAGGTCAAAACCACAAAGGGTCGACTTTTAGCTGTAATGGTGCCGATTTCCGGAATGGTGACCTGGAAATCACTGAGCAGTTCCAACAAAAAGGCTTCAAATTCAGGATCGGATTTATCAATTTCGTCAATGAGCAAGACCACGGGATCTATTGAAGAGATGGCGGCCAAAAGCGGCCGGGTCTGCAGGAATCGACGGGAAAAAAAAGCATCCTCGTGGCTTGCGATCTCATCCACGGCCTCGGCCAGAGTTGCCGTGGTGGAGACGACATCTTTTATTTTTTCCTTTAACATCTGGGTGTAAAGCAATTGCTTGGCATAGGCCCATTCATACAAAGCCTTTGATTCATCCAGGCCTTCATAACATTGTAACCGGATCATTTCTTGTTCCAGACAAAGAGCAATACTCTTGGCAAGTTCTGTCTTACCAACACCTGCTGGTCCTTCAATTAAAACCGGCTTTTGGGTTTCCTGGGCCAGAAAGACAATGGTTGAAATTTCCTGGGACGGGATATACCCTGTGCGTTCCATCCTAGTCTGAACATCTTTGACGCTCTTAAATAACATCTTTTTTCCTTTGTCTTTTAGGTAAAAGCAAGAACAAAATAAATACCAGCAATGATGATAAAGGGCAAGACACAAACAAGTCCCAATAAAGCAACCCGGAAAACAAGATTATCTGCAGCATTGTGAATTATGAGTATTTCAAGTATTCTGGAAAAAAAAGGGAGGAACAAAATTTCATGAAAAAGCCATTGATCCTGGTAACGGGGGCCACGGGATATATAGGGGGCAGACTCGTTTTGCGCCTGTTGGAATCCGGCTGCAAAGTCAGGGCAATGGCCCGATCCATGAAGAAAATTAAAAGCCGAACCTGGTATGGCCATGATAACCTGGAAATTGTCAAAGCGGATCTTCAGGATACCGCAAGTCTCAAAAAAGCATTAAAAAATTGTGAAATTGCCTATTATCTCGTCCATTCAATGTCGGCAACAAACAAAAATTTTGCCCATGCAGACCGAAAAGCTGCCCATAACTTTATTTCCATCTGCAATGAATACAATCTTAAACGGATCATTTACCTTGGAGGACTCGGTGGGGACGAAAAAAATGCAAGCGCCCACCTCAAAAGCCGGCGGGAAGTTGAACAGATTCTTCGATCCAGATCTGCCCCGGTGACTGTGCTTCGCTGTGCCCATATTCTAGGGTCCGGCAGTGCATCCTTTGAAATGCTCCGATACATAGCAGAACGAATGCCTTTTTTTATTATACCGAAAAGTGTAATAAACACACGGATTCAACCAATCTGTATCAGAAATGTTCTGACTTATCTTGAAAAATGTCTTGAAAAAAAAGAAACCATCGGCCAGGTTTATGACATCGGGGGAGCTGAAATTTTAACCTATAGACAACTGTTTGAAACCTATGCGGAACAGGCAGGTTTGAGAACACCCATTTTTATTACTTATCCTGGAAGACCCTTTAAACTTGGAACAAAAATCGCACATTCCGTCACAAAATTGTTACTTCCCATATCACCCAGTATTTCCCAACCCCTGATAGAGGGGCTTGGGGTGACAACCATTACACAAAACGATAAAATAAAAAAAATCATCCCGCAAAACCTGATGCGGTGCTGCAGTGCAATTGACCGGGCCATTCAAAAAGATTCACTCAAAATCGTAGAGACAAGATGGACGGATGCAGGTGCAATGAATCCACCTGAATGGATATACGCAGGTGACGCTGCCTATTCCGGAGGAACCTTGCTTCAGGGTGGCTATAAAATTACCATGGACTGCGAACCCGATGAAATCTGGGACTTAATCACCAGGATCGGCGGGTATAACGGATGGTATTATGGAGATACCCTGTGGCAGATCAGGGGATGGATGGATCAGATGACCGGAGGGGTGGGCTTAAGAAGAGGACGGCGTCATCCTGAACACTTACATATCGGAGATGCCCTTGATTTCTGGAGAGTTTTAGATATAAAGCCTCTCTCTAAACTCATATTGCTGGCAGAAATGAAACTGCCAGGAGAAGCACTCTTAAATTTTGAGTTGATCCCGAAAAAAAACGGGACCCAACTCAAGCTTGGAACACGTTTTCGTCCCCGGGGACTTTATGGAATTTTTTATTGGTATATTTTACTTGGTTTTCATAACATCCTTTTTGGAGGACTGTTAAACACATTGGCCCAAAAAACAGGCGGTAAAATTATTTCAGGGCCTGAAAAATATCGGCCCGGCCCCCTGCTGATAAAACCATAATACGCATCCTAATATCGGGAAAACCCCGATAATACAAGTAAATATCTACCCTAGTGTAAATAGCCCGGGAAAAAATCCGGATGGTGCTTAATAGATTCAGCCCTTTTTTTAAATATTTCAGCCAGGGTCAACTTGTACATTTTCTTTATCTTTTTTTGCTCTTCACAATGAGCTGTTCCAAAATTTTCAAGGATTTACCACCAGTTTTCTCTTTTTTAATATTTCTCAAAAGCTGCCTCAATCTCTGGCGCTCCAGTCCTGGACAGGCACAGATAAATTTTTCCATGGCAGCCTGGTTACCCGTTAATAGCCTGTCCATCCACATCCGGGTCTCCTTTACAATTTCCGATTCAATGGGAAAGTGAACATCGGTTTCCAGCAAAGCCCGACGGATTGGTTCCGGGTCCACATTCCGCATCAAGGCTCCGATAAATTGCCTCTGCCTTCTACCGGCAATATTCGATTTAATAGATCGGGCTTCTATCAAGGCCTTTCTCAGATCATGGGGAAGTTCCATACGTTCCAATTTATGACTGGACAGTTTGAGGAGTTCCTCTCCAAGTTTCTGGAGTTCTTCGGCCTCTTTTTTTATCTGTGTTTTACTCTTGTTTTGAATGTCATTTTCCATATTTACCACCGGGAATAATAACCTGAAAAATCAGGTTATAAAACTATACAATATAGACCCAAATTCACCACCTATTTTTTTGTACACCCGTCCAAAGGTAATTCGGGGGATTTTTTTTAGGGCGGGAGATTACTTTACCGCTTGAACAGCCCTTTGGGCTCTATTTTCCTAATT
>JAAELK010000308.1 GCA_024226935.1 Desulfobacteraceae bacterium | reverse complement strand
TACAACTGATCTGATATTCCCAGTGAAATTGAATTCATGATCATACAAGTTGTTGGGTAAAATCCAAAAACGATGATTTTTATATAAAAACATTTGACACCAATAAGGGTCATATAGGAATTTCCGTATTATAACAGCTATAAACAACTAATAGAGGACGTGAAAAAAGAAAATGCCAAGAAAAAAACCTTGCTTTAGAGATTAAACAACCCACCGACTACAGTTGCGCACCAACCTGCTTGGCTGTTGCGTTGGTGGAGTTGAGAGCAGATAATTTTGTATTTAAGTATGATACCTTCCAGTATGGCCCAGGGGAAAAGCAAAAATTCGTAACTGGATCTATGTTTTTTGATCAGATACGTCCGTCATTTCAGAAGACCAATCAGTGCTCCTCTATACTTGATAACAAAATCATAACAAAAATGCATAGTGGGGTTAATTGTCCAAACGCACGAAATTTCTGAAAAATGTTGAGGAGCGTTGTTCCCCATAGTTCCTTAAAGGAAATTGACTTTTACTAAGTTCAATTAGAAAACCCAAAAACTTAAAAACCATGGGTTAACCTTGCTTTGATTTTTGGATGAGTTTCTTTGTGAGTTTATTGCTTTAAATACCTGTTATTTCTGGGCCTTGTAAAGATATTAATCCGGTAATAAAATATCTGAATTCAAATGTGTAGAATTTTATTCACACACAGTGCTCAGTCCGAAAAAAAGAAAATCAAATATTTTACACGCTCAAGTATTATTATCCTATGGCTAATTGCCATAAGACGTTCAAAGTATCAATGATACCAGTTCAAACCTATAGAATTTTTTTTATACAATATCTCACAAAAAAAAGAGGCAATCCCGTAAGATTACCTCTTTTTCAAAAGCTGATAGGCACTATGCCTGTTAAAATATGTTAAATGTTTTTAAAAATAGCAATTTAAACCGTGGATAATCAATTTATACTACAGCTTGCCCTATGATCAGGGAAATTTTCAAACAGGCTCAAACTTTTGCGTTCCTTTAATTCATAATTTGAATAAATCAGTTCATTGGCTTTCACCGGGCCTTTTTGGCCCACCGTGTAATCCACAGATACTTTTTTTTGGTTAAAGTCCTGGAATATTTCCCGGATGGTGGGGTGGTCGTTTATGCTCAACATAAATTTGCCCTGGATCCCTTTTAGTGTTTCAGCCAGCTCCACAAAGTTGTCCAGGGTGAAATTATGTTTGTAATCTGGACACAGGTAATAGGGGGGATCGCAATAAAAAAAAGTATCCGGCCGGTCATATCGGATTATTAAATCTTTCCAGGATAGATTTTCTATCCGGACATATGCCAGGCGAAGGTGAATATCGGACATTTCCTCTTCCAGGCGGAGAATATTTATTTTGGGTGTTCTGCCATCAATTTGTACACCGTATGATCGGTTTCTTACCCGGCCACCGAATGCCAGGCGCTGCACATAATAATACCGGGCAGCTTTCTGGATATCGGTAAGACCTCTGCCGTTTAGTTGTTCTTTCCAGTCCTGGAACCATTCCCGTGATGACAATGCCCACTTAAAATGTTTTAAAAACTCTTCCAGGTGATTTTGAACCACCCGGTAAAAGGATATTAAATCGCTGTCCAGATCATTGATAACTTCTACTTTTGAGGGTTCTTTTCCAAAAAAGATCCAGGCACCGCCGGAAAAAACCTCGCAATAGGTTTTGTGTTTGGGGATCATTGGTATTATTTGTTTTGAGAGTTTGGATTTACCACCGATATACGCTAACGGACTTTTCATGGACTTTTTCCTTTCATCTTGTTATATCCCTTACCGCTCGATCGAGCAGGGAAGTTGTCACATTGTGATGTCTGGTCTGGTTATGCAGTCCATTCGCCCGGAAAGTGTTGGAGCACTGATCCGGGCAGCTTTCCTTTTTTACTTGTAAAATTTCATATTGATTTTCACTCCTGGAGACTTTCTAAAGAAGAATTAACACCTCCCACACCACTTGCCTTTTCAGCAACATCCGGGCCAGAAGGACTTGTCCCCACGTTGGGGTGGGTATGATTTGCCAGAATATCAAGGGCGTCTTTTATGTCGGTAAGGGCCTTTGATATCAAGGGCAAAAGGCTTGGGCCGTCACCTGGGGCCCCAATCACAACGGTGGGGGAAGAAATTTTAAAGGAACTTGTTGTGACGGTTTTGGGGCCTGTCACAGCTTCGTTGGAATTTCCTTTTATTGTTTTATTGCTGTTGCCGGAAATAGTGGTGGTACAATTTCCCCCCACGGATTTGATGGAATCTTTTTCAATGGTCCGGGTGTGGGATCCCGCTGCCGTCTCTTGGATATTTTGTGCAATATCCTTGATATCCTTGTCTGTTTTGCGCTCCCAATGGCCCTGGGGGTCAACGGTTTGATGTACTCCTGGGCGCTGTTGCCACCGGCCCATATTGTCCGGGACTTCGGGAAGGGACAAGCCCATGGGGTAGACATGCTGGATAACGGGGTGGTCCGGTCTTCCCTGAATCC
>JAAELK010000307.1 GCA_024226935.1 Desulfobacteraceae bacterium | reverse complement strand
TGACATTCGGCCCGGCCGCCGCGCCCGCGCTGACACTCAGTCCCGTGCCCGCGTTCACGTCGGTGAAGTCACCGCCGCTTGCCCCTATTGCCTGGGCCGTGCCGCTGGTTCCCACATAAAGTGTGTCGGTGCCCGCATCCCAGGTGATCTGACCATCTGCAATCGCCGCTGCATTGTATGCGGGCAGTCTCAGCCCCTCGGTTTGGGTATCGGCGGTGATTACCGAAAGGTCTAACAATTCGCCGTCAGTGAAGCCTATATTCAGCGTGGCCGCACCGCTTGCGGCACCGCCGGTCAGACCCGTGCCCGCGTTCACATCGGTAATGTCGCCGCCGCTGTCGTCGTCGGTCTCACAGGTGACCGTGCCGTTCACCGCAATCGCGCTGATGCTGCTGCCCGCTGCACAAGTGCCGCTGACCCGGTTTTGGATGACCGCGGTATCCACCGCCAGGGTGACATTCGGCCCGGCCGCCGCGCCCGCGCTGACGCTCAGTCCCGTGCCCGCGTTCACGTCGGTGAAGTCGCCGCCGCTGTTGTCGTCGGCCTCACAGGTGACCGTGCCGTTCACCGCAATCGCGCTGATGCTGC
>JAAELK010000306.1 GCA_024226935.1 Desulfobacteraceae bacterium | reverse complement strand
TCTCATAGATCGTATTGAAAACAAGAACCAAATACCGCTATTGCCAAATCTGATAAAAATGAAGATGGAAGGCCAATTTTCAATATAGTTCCTTCCCTGCACTTATTGAGAAGTTGCCAATATCGACGATAACAGTCTGAATTTTTTCCACAAAAAGGTTAAACCATTTAGCAAGGGTTCCCAATTCATCCTTGGAGACAAGTTCCAGTCTCTGGGTCAGATCTCCCTCACCCTGGGCAATATCCTTGAGACGCTCCACCGCCGTCTTGATGGGACCTGTAATACTCCGGGAAAGAAACCATGCCAATGCCATGCCCAGAACCAGGGCCACAGCCGTAAGCGAGATCATACCCACAAGGGCGATATGTTCATCTTTTGCAGCCTTGAAGGCAGCTGCCATGGTAAAAGATTCGATATGTTCCAGAAATTTTTCCAACTCATGGTCCAGGGCTTCTTCCTTTGCTTCAACCTGCTCAGCCAGTTCTGTAGCCTCCACTGTTTTTGCCTCACGCAGCAGTTCAAATACCTTATGGGCCTGGTGATCATACTCTTCGTGGTGGATCTTAATGGTTTCAAACTGCTCTGCGACCATCTTAAATTCGGCATTAATCTCCTTGGAATATGCTTCCGCCTGGCCATGTTCGGCAATCTTTTTTCCGGCTTCAATAAATTCCACCACCTTTTTCGAATATTCATCAAAATGGGAGATGGTATCTTCCAACATCTGTACGACTTCCGGCAAAACCCCGTGTTTGGTATCTCCGGGGTCCGGGTGATGAAATTTAAGATGTTTCATCCACTCCGCCATCCGCACTGCCCGGCCGAACCAGATCGCCTGCTCCAATTGGTCTATTGTGGCCTCGGTAACAACCTTGGTCAGGGGAATATCCTCTTCTGCAATTGCCTTGAGTTCTTCTCCGATATGGTTCATTTTTAAAATACCAAATCCAGAACTGATAACCATAAATACCAGCAACAAAACAAATCCGGCAATAATTTTAGTACCAATATTTATATTTTTCAAACCACACCCCATTAAAATAGATTCTAATTTGCAAGCGGGAAGTCCAATACTCCCCTTTCATTAAAACCATATCAATAAAAAATCAAGAAAACCGACACATCCAAGAAGTCAGGGTCATGATTTTTGGGTTTTACTTCAAAAAAAGGAGAAGAGAAAAATAACACAGAAAGCCCTATTCTTTTAAGGACAGAAAAAAAACAAGATCATATAAATCATAACAACAAACTCATTTTTCATGGATGGAATCACCTTGGATGACTATAAACTAGCACAAGATTGTTGTCAACTGCACACAATCTTCAAACCAATTCTTAAATGATTGACAGCACCCTTGAAATCAGCCATAAAAAAAATCAGGAAATTCGACTTTGCACCACAGATTGCCAGGTATATATAACCACCCCGATCCATATAAATCCAAAGGTGATCAAATGATGAAAGGTGAAAGATTCTTTATATACAAATACCCCCAAGATAAATGCAATGGAGGGTGCCAGATATTGCAAGATACCAACGGTGGACAGATTAAGCCTTTTTGCCGCCGATGCAAACCACAACAAGGGCAAACTTGTGGCTACCCCCGCCCCGATCATCCAAAAGGTCAATACGGGATTCTCCATAAAAAGGGTGGAAGAACTCATTAATTTAAAGATAATATAAGACAAGGCCGGAATAAACAAAACAAGGGTTTCAATGAACAACCCGGATATGGATGCGGCCTGAATCTTTTTCCGGGCATATCCATAAAAGGCAAAGCTTATGGCCAGGGCCAAGGCAAACACAGGTACTGCCCCGTAAGAAGCCAAAGAGTAGATAACACCGATCAGGGCGAAAAGAACAGCAACAAGCTGCGCTCGATTAAAAATTTCACCCAGCAAAAGATACCCGATCAAGACATTGATCATGGGGCTGATATAATACCCCAAGCTTGTCTCCACCACCCGGCCGGAATTAACAGCCCAGATATAAACAAACCAATTACCCCCGATGAGCAAGCCGCTTAAAATTAAACCCTTTAATTTTCCCGGGGTTTTCACAAGATCGGCAACCTCATTCCATCTTTTTTGCATGGAGATAATAAAAGACAAAAAAATGCAGGACCAGACAATTCGATGGCAAAGGATTTCAAATGGTGCAACCTCCTGCATCTGTTTCCAATAGGCGGGCAGAAAACCCCAGGCAGTGAAGGCAGCCAGACCGAAAAAAACGCCGCCAAGTTGTTGATTCATGATTTTTTCCTAATATACCCCCCGGGAGAACCCAGAGAGGGCCTTAATATAAAAAAATACCGGTTTTCATTTTCTTCCCGACCTAATCGTTATTTTGTTTATTAACGATTCCATGGATTATCTTTTTTTGATTTTTCAACTTGTTTAAGACTGATACCATTTTCATCTAACTCCAGGACACCTTGTTTAAACAGACCACCGATGGCTCTTTTAAACTCTTTTTTACTCATGGCAAAAACCTTTTTAATCTCTTCGGGAGAGCTCTTATCATGACAGGGTATAAAACCGCCTGCTTTATTTAAAATCTTTACAATGGTAGCTGCGGAACCTTTTACGGAACTATAACCTGGTTCTTTTAAGGTCAGATCAATTTTGTTGTCTTCACGAAACCTCATGATATACCCCGTACAGGTGTCTCCGATGGATAGATCCCGATAGGTTTCACTTCGATATAGCATACCAAAATATCGATTATTTACCACGGCCATAATACCAATCTCGGTGATGGAATGGATCAAAAGATCTACTTTTTGTCCCGCCTTGAGAAGATCAATATTTTTATCGCAGTTCGCAGAAATTTTTGCCGTTCCGTAAACCCTGCCCGTCCCCTCATCAAAACAGATTTTTATGAGATATTTTTTAGGAGGAACCATTCTATCTTGTTGCTCACTTTTAGGCACCAGCAAATCTTTTTCAAGTCCCCAGTCCATGAATGTTCCAAAGGATGCAACATCCTTGGCTTCAAGAAAAACAAAGTCTCCAACAACTCCTTTGGGTTTTAAAGTTGTTGCAACAAGGCGGTCTTCAGAATCAGTATATATAAACACCTTAATGGTATCACCCAAATTAAAATCTGGGGAAACATATTTTTGAGGAAGCAAAATCCGTCCCTGATCAGAATCTAAATACAGCCCAAACTCAACCTTGCTTTCCACAACCAACTCATTATATTTTCCTACTTCAAGCATATTTTTCCTAAATTAAATCTATTATTTTTGTTAACTAAAGCAAGGGGCCCATATATTCAAACATTCCCAATGCACTGTCGTGTTCCCGCTTATTTTCCATATCTGAAATTTTTTCAAAATTATCCCTGATCTCTTCAACTAAAATCTCTCTTTTTGCATTTCCAAGACAAAGTCCATCTCCGGAAACGATGGCGGTTCGCCCATACCATCCCGCACCCATGGCATAAACATGCCCGGTTGCTGTATTTTCCCGGGAACAAAGATAAAGCGCCAGGGGCTCATTGAACTGGGGATTCATTTTATCTTCAAACTCCTGGGGAAACACATCACTTGTCATTCGTGACCAGGCAGTTGGTGCAATGGTATTAATTTTAATATCATATTTGGACAGTTCCAACTTCAAAGAATTCATGATACCCACAAGCCCGAGCTTTGCAGCACCATAATTGGTTTGACCAAAATTACCATAGAGTCCAGATGTGGATGCCGTGAAAACAATTCTGCCGTAATTATTTTCCTTCATTGCTTTAACGGCGGGTTGTGTCACACAAAAGGCCCCTTTCAGATGTACATTGATGACCAAATCCCATTCTTCCTCGGTCATTTTCATAAAAGACTTATCCCTGAGGATACCGGCATTATTAATCAAAATATCCACTTTTCCATAGGTATCAATAGCCGTTAGTACAATATTTTTCCCACCGGCCATGGTGGCAACTGAATCATAATTGGCAACAGCCTGGCCTCCGGCACCGACAATCTCTTCAACCACCTTGTCTGCGGCGCAGCTATCGGATCCCAAACCCTCTCTTGTTACTCCCAGATCATTAACAACAACCTTGGCACCCCTGCGCCCAAGTTCCAGGGCATACATTCTCCCGATACCTTGCCCGGCACCGGTTACGATTGCCACCCGTCCATTAAAATTAATTTTTTCCATCTCTTACTCCCGCATTAATAAATTTCTTTGGACAATCTTTCCAATCCAATGTTTTACAAGCTGGATCTAAATAATATTATTTTTTAAAAATAACAATAAAATGCTCATAAAATAACAGAATAACCGATCCGGCTATTATTTATTTAAGAGATTGCCAATCGGTAATTCCACACAGGGATTTAGCATGTTTAACCGCTTCAACCACGGCTCTTTCCATCACCCTTGCCGCCAACAGACCCACCACGCTCAAGTCAGCTTCAACGTTTCCCACAGACATTGCAAAGATAGTATCCCCGTCAAGCATGGAATGTGCGGGTCTCATGGTCCTGGCATATCCATTTTGGGCCATGGATGCAAGCTTGGTTGCCTGGGCCTTTGTAAGAGCAGCATTGGTGGCAATCACCCCAAGGGTGGTATTCCCACTAAACAAATTTTTAGAGTTTGAATAGGAATTAATCATTATCTCTTCGGTATCGGCAAAACTCTTGAAATCCTCACTCAACACACCCACTATTTTTTCCCCGGACAAGGGATCAATGATATCCCCCAGACAATTAACCGCAACCATGGCCCCCACCTTGAGATCTTTAACTTGGATTGCGTAATGACCCAAACCACCCTTCATGGCCCTTTCCATGCCCAAGATTTTCCCCACGGTTGCCCCCGTCCC
Organism: Desulfobacteraceae bacterium; assembly: GCA_024226935.1. Classification (GTDB taxonomy): domain Bacteria; phylum Desulfobacterota; class Desulfobacteria; order Desulfobacterales; family Desulfobacteraceae; genus NBML01. The sequence continues at coordinate 744 of JAAELK010000306.1, read as the reverse complement.
AGCACCAACGCAACCTTGATCACAATTATCCGATCCGGCATTCACACAGGCCTGATATCCCATCTTTTTATCCGGCCTGACCAAGGGGTCCCCAATAGTCAAATCAAACAATGCCGCCCCACACACAATGGGAACCCTTGTTACCTGGACATCAAACCCGATCTTTTTCTTCTCAAGATATTCCATGACACCTGCGGCGGCATCCAGTCCAAATGCACTCCCTCCCGTCAAAAGAATTCCATGGACCCGCTCCACCAGATTCACCGGATCTAGAAGATCGGTTTCCCTGGTTCCAGGTGCTCCCCCCCTTACATCCCCCCCCACAACACCACCCTTTTCAATGATAAGAACAGTACAACCGGTGGCTGCGGCTAAATTTTGAGCATGACCAACCTTAATCTCCCCTATTTCCATAAAATTAATCTGGTTCATATTCCTCCTTTTCCATATTAAAAGCCGATAACCAATCTATAACTTATATCTAAAAATTGTAAATAAACACAAATTTGTTAAAAGATTAATCTATCCAAAAATAGTTGGTTCTCTCACCAAATAATAAACTGTGATGGTAGATCGTAATAAAAAAAATATAGGCCGGGTTTACACCCGGCCTGGGAAATTATTAAATTTAATCCTGATAAAACTCTTCGATCTATGACTTAATTACCAAATATCTGGAACCAAGCATCCTTTTCATCGTTATCATAATTTTTATAGTAGGTACCATTTGGGTATACATTATCT
>JAAELK010000305.1 GCA_024226935.1 Desulfobacteraceae bacterium | reverse complement strand
TTAAAACTATGAAAAGGCAGGCCTATGGATATCGTGATTTTGAATTTTTCAAATTGAAGCTTTTTGATCTTCATAGAAAAAAGTACGCGTTAATCGGATGAACCAAAATTTTATGCCACTGTTTGTTATTAAATGGAGTTCTTCTTGTCTTTTTACTTTAGACACCTTCCAATTGCGCATAACTTTTGCTCTGACCGCGGGGTTCGCTTATTTCAGCGGGAATTGATGAAGCTCCCATGGCATATAAACGCATTGAAGATGTAATGGATCAACAAAAAGATCTTGTCGAAATCCTGGCAAGATTTGATCCGAAACTTGTAAAAATGGCCTCCCCCGACCAGCGTGGGAAAAAAGGCAGAAAAAGAAAATAATTCCTATTGCATTTCGTCTAAAACCATTTGAAAAGCACACAAAAACAAGTCTATTTCATCTTTGCTGACTGTCAGTGGCGGATCCAATCTTATGGTATTAGCTCCCGGCCGCGTGGCTATGAAAAACCTTTGTTGCAGCAGTCCGTGCTGGATTTTTCGTGTAATGCAATTATCCTTGTCACCATTGAATTCTACCGCTATCATCAATCCTCTTCCGCGTACTTCTTTTATTTTGTCAGAAATGTTTGTTATCAGGCTGGAAGGTGGAAAACGGACAAGGCCTGAAGAGCTTCCCGGCTCAAATACAAAACTACTTATTTTTTCAAAGGGTATTTGGGAGAGTCTGTCACAACCAGGGTCACAATTATCGTGGTTTTTGCATCCGGAACATTCCAGCCAGTTGAAAAGATACCATTGGTTTACAGGTTTTTTATTTGCAGTTCCATATGATGCCAGATAGGAGTCACTCATCGTCATCATCAGAGGTTTATCTGTTAAAACATTGGAAACCTGTATTCCAAATTCCACTGCTTCACTGCCGGAGCACAGGAATACACATTTCCCGTTCCTGAGTTTTGTGACCTCCAATATTTCACATGCCGATTCCTGCAGGACAGGGTTCACATAACAAAATCCTGTGTGTATGTTATTGTCAGTTTGTTTTTTTATAACCTCATTTATTTTTTTGTTACAATGACCTAATGGTGTGCACCATATACCGGATTCAAAGTCAGTGTATGATTTGCCTTTCGAATCATACACGGTACAATTTTCAGCCTTGATGATATCATCAACCAATAATTCATGTCCTGTACAAAATATTACGTTTTCCATATGATTTGTCCTTAATTTGGAATAACAACAAGATCTTCATCTTGTTCCGGGCCTTTATTTTGAGTGCCGCATTTTTGCCACCTTGAAAAAAACGGAGCATTATCCGTGCTGTTGCAACAAACTGAACCGGTTGCTGTTTTACTTAAACTAAAATTTTCCTGGGTTTGAAACTGAAGTAATTGTGTTGATAAAACATAGGTAATATCGCTTGCGGTAACTGTGTCAGGTGCCCAGACATGCATGGTATAACCATAATCCATTAATCCGGATAATGGATCGTAGGCGCCATCTGTTATTGAATATTGAATTTTGCCTATATATCTTCCCAGGCGTTTGTATTTATCCGCAACTTTGCTCTGTTTTAATTCAAATCCAATTGATGAAATAAGGGTTGTGGCGTGTTCAAACCCCATTTTCCCCTGAATCTGTGTTTTTCCTTTATAGGGATCATCGTTTTTAAGCTGACCATCGACAGCTATTGTAAAAATATCAGAAACAGCAACCTGCGAATTGCGACCGCCTAAAACAACATAATAAATATCCAGATCGATATCGAGTCTACCATCAAAGGGTTTTTCTTCTACACCAATGATACCGCCTTTATTTGTAGTCCAGGCCCTGGATATCTCTATGCAGACTGTAAACTGATAGTCGTTCCCAATAATCTCTCCCGGTGTAAGGGAGAGATGAAATTTATAGGGCCACATACCATTGGAATTACATGAAATTCCAATCGGTTGTTTTTCATCATCACAAATGCTTTTTATGGAAAAACCGTTAAAAGCTACGGTAAACTGATCAGCCGGCAGTGCCGTGTAGTCGTCTAAGGGAATCGTGATATTTTTATGAATAATGCTTTTTGCTTCAGGATAGTCCCCTTGTGAGCCGTCATCTGTCCAGCTGAACTGGAGTTTACCCGGAATTGAAAAAACGGCATCACTGTCAATAGTTGTATATTTGCCTTCAGGTTTCATAAAATCACCATCAACACCGGTATTTTGCCCCATAACAAAAAGAGTGCTTACCTGCCCTGACTCATTTAGTTGAGTTGACTCATAATCAATATAACTTTTTAATGTTGAGATTCTGTGGGGTGTTTTAAATCCCGCAACGGTTCTTAACCAGTCATGCTGCATGCCTTTCCAGAAAAAGAGTTTTAAATTGTAATCGTTTGTATTTGTTGCAACAAAAGTATTATTAGTCTTACTAAAAGAATAAGCTAATTTATGTGTATTTTCCGGAAAATTACAGGCTATCACTGAATAAGTAAAACAAAACCATACCATGACGCACAACAGAATAATTTTTTTGGTTCATCCGATTAACGCGTACTTTTTTCTATGAAGATCAAAAAGCTTCAATTTGAAAAATTCAAAATCACGATATCCATAGGCCTGCCTTTTCATAGTTTTAATTTTGTTATTGGTTCCTTCCAAAGGCCCTGT
>JAAELK010000304.1 GCA_024226935.1 Desulfobacteraceae bacterium | reverse complement strand
TAGGGATTTCATTTTGGGAATATCTCATAGATCGTATTGAAAACAAGAACCAAATACCGCTATTGCCAAATCTGATAAAAATGAAGATGGAAGGCCAATTTTCAATATAGTTCCTTCCCTGCACTTATTGAGAAGTTGCCTATGCTCTTTATCTTTATATCAACGGGGAGTAAGAATTAAAACATGCACACAGCCGGAGGGGCCGGGATAAGACAATTTCATATCCGAAAACCATATGTTCACATACGAACATAAGCAGAACTACCACAAAGTCCAGATTACAGCCGTCATCTTGTCCCTTCCCCTTAAAATTGATTTTTTTCTTACCACCCACCGCCGGAATATCCATACCCACAGAGTAAAACTATATCCAGCAACACATGCTTAATATTTTTTTCACTTTCCAACATTTTTTTTCTTGCATTTTTAATCCACCGAATATAGTTAAACAATGTTCGAATAAGAAAAAAAGGTTTTTAGCAAAGGGACAATTATGATTAAACAGTCACAGAGGAGCAATTATAGTTTTCAAATCATTAATTTTTTGCGGAGGTTAATATGACAAGTTTTATGGCTGAATTAATAGGAACAATGATACTTATCATCTTTGGTGGTGGAGTTGTTGCAGGAGTGGTACTGGATAAATCCAAAGCACAAAATTCCGGCTGGATCGTTATCTCCATGGGATGGGGTTTTGCGGTTGCTTTTGCAGTCTATATTGTCGGCAGATACTCAGGGGCGCATATAAACCCTGCTGTAACCATCGGCCTTGCCTCCATTGGCGAATTTCCCTGGGCCAAGGTTCCCATGTATATCACAGCACAGATGTTAGGTGCATTTCTCGGCGGAGTTATTGTTTATCTTCATTATCTTCCCCACTGGGCGGCTACAAAAGAAAAAGATGCAAAACTTGCCGTTTTTTCTACCGCTCCTGCTATCAATAACCCCATTGCCAATCTTCTCAGTGAAATAATTGGTACCGGCGTTCTTGTTTTCGGCCTGCTTGGTATCGGTGCCAACGAATTTTCCAAGGGTCTCAATCCCCTTATCGTGGGATTTTTTATCGTAGCCATCGGCCTTTCACTTGGTGGAACCACAGGCTACGCCATAAACCCTGCCCGGGATCTTGGCCCCAGAATCGCACATTTTCTCCTTCCAATTGCAGGCAAGAGAGATTCGGATTGGTCCTACGCATGGATTCCGGTTGTGGGACCCATCCTTGGTGGAGTTGGAGGCGCTATGATTTATAAAGTGATCTGTTTGTAATTTACCTGGACGACCAGATCATCTATGAACTCTTTTTAAAAAGAGTAAAACCATTTAATTCAAAAGAAACAAGGGGTTATTTGTGGAAAAAAAATATGTCATTTCAATAGATCAGGGTACGACCAGCTCGCGAGCGATTCTCTTTGACAAAACTGGGGACATCAAACTGATTACCCAAAAAGAGTTCACCCAGATTTTCCCCCAACCGGGCTGGGTAGAACATGACGCCCTGGAAATTTGGTCCTCGGTCATGTCTGTTGTTGCAGAAGCCATGGCCCACAAGGATATTTCCGGTGAAGAGATCGCCTCCATCGGTATCACCAACCAGCGGGAAACTGCTGTTGTCTGGGACAAAAACACAGGGCTTCCCGTTTACAATGCCATTGTATGGCAGTCCCGCCAGACTTCTGACATCTGTGATGACCTCAAAGCAAAAGGATTTGATCAGACAGTGCGTGATAAAACCGGCCTTCTGATTGATGCCTACTTCTCCGGTACCAAAGTAAAATGGATACTGGACAATGTGGAAGGCGCCCGGGAAAAAGCGGACCGGGGCGATCTGCTCTTTGGAACCATCGACACCTGGCTCATCTGGAAACTTACCGATGGAAAAACCCATGTCACCGATTATTCCAATGCCTCCAGAACCCTGATGTACAATATCCATGAACTAAAATGGGACGAAGAGCTACTTGAAATGCTCACAGTTCCAGCCTCCATGCTTCCTGAAGTCAAGCCCTCTTCGCAAGTTTACGGCCACACCACCCATGACAAGTTTTTCGGTTATGAGATTCCCATCGCAGGAATTGCAGGAGACCAGCAAGCAGCCCTTTTCGGTCAGGCATGCTATGAGAAAGGCATGGCAAAAAACACCTATGGCACAGGCTGTTTCATGCTGATGAACACTGGTGAAAAAGCTGTAAAATCTGAAAATGGCCTGCTTACCACCATTGCATGGGGAATCGACGGCAAAGTTGAATACGCCCTTGAAGGTAGTGTATTTGTTGCAGGTTCTGCTATCCAATGGCTGCGTGACGGCATGAGAATGCTCAAGGATGCCAAAGACAGTGAAGACTATGCAAAACGCGTTGAGTCTACAGATGGTGTATATGTGGTTCCCGCCTTTGTTGGATTGGGAACTCCTTACTGGGACAGCGATGTCCGGGGAAGTATTTTCGGAGTGACCAGGGGCACCACCAAGGAACACTTCATCCGTGCGACCCTGGAATCCCTTGCATACCAGGTCAAAGACGTTATCTCCGCCATGGAAGCCGACTCCGGTATCGCAACTAAAACCCTCCGTGTGGACGGCGGTGCGACCAGCAACGATTTTCTCCTTCAATTCCAGAGTGATATCCTGGGTGCTGAAGTTGAACGCCCTGTGGTTGTTGAAACAACAGCATTAGGTGCGGCATATCTTGCTGGTCTTGCAGTTGGATTTTGGAAGGATCGAGCCGAGATCGCTTCAAAATGGATGAAAGACAAAACCTTCAAAGTTGAAATGGATAGCGACAGATCCAAAGAGATCTACAAAGGCTGGAAAAAAGCCGTAAACGCAGCCATGGCCTTTAAATAAACCCCGTTAAACTGGAGCAGGCAGATGACTGCTCCAGTTTAATCAACAATACTTTTATTCTTCCAGAGCTTTATTTTCCTTGGCCAGGAATTTATTCAACGCCATATAATAAGCATCAAACCCAGAAATAGTGTTGTGCCCGGCCCCATCAATATACACCATTTTTTTTGGACAGTTCAAACTATCGTATAAATTTATAGTATTCCCCGGTGGTATCACCTCATCTTCTCTGGATGCCAAAATCAGGGTGGAAGCTGCAATTCGAGGTGAAAAATCGATGATCCTGTGTTTATCCTTTAATACCATTCCCACAAGCCACCTAGGATAATAGTTTGCCGCCACCGACTCAATACTGTCAAAGGGACAGGTAAGGATCAACCGGCCAAGTCCCCTCTCAACAACCAGAAAACTGGCCATGGATGAACCGATACTGCGACCCCAGGCAACAACATTGGAAGGCTTTATGCTATATTTTTCCACCATGGTATCATAGATAACCAATGCATCTGATTTTAATACTGCTTCAGTCGGAGATCCATCGCTTTGACCAAAACCCCGGTAATTGACCATAACCACATTGGCATCGAGATTTTGAATAAAGTCCTCCATGTTCAGCGACACCTCTTCGGCATTACCTCCAAAATAAAAAAGGATGGGCAGGTTCTCCATATCCTTTTGAATCAGCCAACCATGGAGAGACCCCTTTTTTTCAATTGGAATAATAATTTGCTGAACCTGATTAAAACTTTTTTTCAGGTAAGCAAGCCTTGAGTTGCTCACAGGAGTTGGAAAGTATAACAATTTTCTTGAAAAGAACTTAAGTCCAGCAAAAAGCACAACAGCAGCCATGAGCACCAGTCCCACAATTTTCATATTCCACCTCCTGTTTTTTTATCTGGTATCCACCATACTCAAACCAGGAAGCAAAATCATCCTTTTTTTATCTCTTACTTGACAAAACATGGAGCTTCCTGCTCTAGAAAGATACAATTTGGCAGAAAAATACCGGTATAAAAAACAAAGGAGCTATCATGAATAATACAGGTCCCAGGACCAGACAGGATATTACAAAAAAAGATTGTTGGGATCTTACCTCTCTTTTTTCATCTAAAAAAGATTGGGAAACCCTTTATAAAAAACTGGAAAGCCGGATACCAGACTATGAACAATTCAAAGATCAACTCCATAAGTCCTATGAATGCTTCAAACGATGTCTTGATTTTGACCATGGGATAATAAGGGACCTTGAAAAAATATATACCTATGCCCACCTGAAAAACGATGAAGATAAAACCAATGCACCGGCAAATGAGCTGTTTCAGCGAGCCATGAACCTGCATACCCGAATTTGTGACTCAGCCAGCTTCATTATCCCTCAAATCCAGGCTATTCCCAAAAAAACAATGGCAGCCTTTCTCACACAAGACTCCATTTCAGATTATCGATTTTACCTTGAACAAATCATCCGGAATAATCCCCACACCCGCAGTGTCGAGGTGGAACAAATTCTTGCCATGGCAGGTGAAAGCCTCACGGCCCCCCAACAAATTTTCGGGCAACTGAATAATGCAGATCTTGATTTTGGCTCCTTGACAGATCCCCAAAAACAAACCCAGCCCTTGACCCATGGTAATTTTATCCTCTTTTTAAACCACAAAGACCGAAATTTTAGGAAAAAGGTATTTACCCAATACTATGGTGTTTATGAAAGTCACAAACATACCATTGCTGCCGCCCTTGCCGGCTCTGTGAAAAAAGATCTCTTTTATGCCAAAGTAAAACAATTTCCCGATTCAAGACAAGCTGCCCTTTTCAAAAACAATATAGGAAGTTGTGTCTATGACAACCTGATTTTAAACGTCAAAAAAGACCTGTCCCCCCTGTACTCCTACCTTGATTTCAGAAAAAAAAGCCTGGGATTGGATAAACTTCATATCTACGATACCTACGTTCCCATCATCAACGATATTAAATTTCACATGTCCTATGAAGAGGCAGTTTCCACCTGTATAAAGGCATTGGCTCCTCTAGGAGAAGAGTATTGCAAAGTACTTGAAAAAGGCCTGACCCAGGGCTGGGTGGATCGGTATGAAAACAAAGGTAAATGCAGCGGTGCCTATTCCTCGGGGTGTTATGATTCCTCCCCCTATATTTTGCTAAATTATGAGGAAAAATCCATCGACAGCCTCTTTACCTTGATCCACGAGGCTGGCCACTCCATGCACTCCTACTATTCCCGGAAACATCAGCCCTATGCAAGCCACGACTATACCATTTTTGTAGCGGAAGTGGCCTCCACCTTAAATGAAAATCTTCTGGGCCAATATCTTCTAAAAAAATATGAAGATGATCCCAGGATGAAAGCCTATATTCTCAACCGGGAAATCGAAAATATCAGGGCTACCTTTTTCAGGCAGACCATGTTTGCCGAATTTGAAAACCATATCCACGGTCTTGCCACCCGGAACAAAGCCCTTACCCTGGAAACCATGACAAAAAAATACAGACAACTGCTGGAAGACTATTTTGGCGATCACATGGTGATAGATGAACCACTTTGCCTTGAATGCCTGCGCATCCCCCATTTTTATTCCGCTTTTTATGTCTATCAATATGCCACCGGCATATCTGCTGCCCTGGCTATTTCCAAGAAAATTCAAACCCTGGGTCAAACAGCAGTGGATGAGTATCTATCCTTTCTAAAGCTTGGAGGCAGCATGTTTCCCATTGACGAGCTTAAAACCGCAGGAGTGGATATGTCTTCTCCTGCACCTATCCTGGAAACAATCAGCTATTTTGGCACCCTGGTCAACAATCTGGAGAATTTATGGAATACCAATTTAAAACCATAGGCACCCTGCACACCTGCTTCAAAGAAAAATTTGGAATTCCCAGACAAATGAATCTGGTGGAGAATGCTCCGGCAACCCTGGTTTTTCACCCGGAATTTGCCCGAGAAGAAGCAGTAAGGGAGCTTTCCAGCTTTTCCCACATCTGGTTGCTATTTATCTTCCACAAAGCTGTAACAAAGACCTGGCCCACCATGGTCCGCCCCCCCCGCCTGGGGGGCAATAAAAAAGTCGGGGTTTTTGCCTCCCGCTCCCCCTTCAGGCCCAATCCCGTGGGTATGTCTGCGGTAAAACTTGAATCAATTGAAATCACTTCCCAGGGACCAATTCTCCATCTCAAGGGAGTGGATATTTTAGATAAAACCCCGGTGGTGGACATCAAGCCCTATCTACCCTATTCAGATATAATTGCCAAGGCCACCGGCGGCTTTGCCCCCACCCCCCCGGAACAAGGATTTCATATCAATTTTTCGGACAAGGCTCTTGGACAATGTACCGCCTTGGAAAAGAAAATCCCAAATCTTAAGTCCATCATAATCCAGGTACTTGAAAACGATCCAAGACCCGGATATTGTAACAAGATCAAGGATGAACCAGATAAGATCTACGGAATCCGCTTATTTGATTTTGATCTGAAATGGATGGTAACCCATGGCAATATCCAGGTGGTTTGCCTTGATTAAAAGATTTTATTTTAAATTTCACTCAAACCGGGACGGATCAATCTTTCTATATTTGTTTGAAGAGATTTAAATTGTTGAAAAAGCAAAGGAATAGAAGCATTCAGCTGCACAAGGTCTTCAGCTTGAACAAAAACTTCCATATCACAAATAACCGTGTACAAATTTGTCGCACCAATATTCCCTGATGATCCCTTTAAAGTATGAAGGGTTTTACCGGCTGAACCCAAATCATCCGTGACAATATAAGTTTTAAGGGCAGCAAGCTTTTCCGGCGTCTCACTAATAAAGTCCCCAAGAATTGTTATGGCAAACTCTTCATCGCCCATGAGGCGATCGACAAGTATGGAAAAATCAAACTCCGGGCTATCCCCTGGGGCATTCTCATTTTTTTTAGTTATCTTATCTGCATCCACTGAGGAAATTTGAGTTTTTTCATGTCCTGAATCCACCGTTGAAAAAGAGGATTTTTTGAGTAGCCAATTATCAAGCACACGTCTAAGAGAATCTATATTTATTGGTTTTGTAATATAATCATTCATACCAAATTCAAAACATTTCTCACGATCTCCCTTCATTGCATGGGCGGTTAAAGCAATAATCGGAATATCACTATTTTTAACTTTTGAATTTTTTTTACGAATCCTGCGGGTTGCCTGGACACCATCCATTTCAGGCATGGAAAGATCCATAAGTACCAGATCATAGTGAACTTGTTCCAAGGCGGCAATGGCTTCCAAACCATTTGCCACCGCATCAACTCTACGATAACCAAGTTTTTTCAAAACACCTATCACCACCTGTTGATTGATATAATTATCTTCTGCCAGAAGAATCCGATTTTGATTTCTCAACCTTTCAATTTCGGTGTCGACCTGGATAGAATGATATGAAGAAGAACTTTTGACATCTCCTGTCGCATAAACGGCGAGACACTCCAATAGATCAAAATAGCAGATAGGCTTACTGATGGTGGGGATATGGTTTAAATCTGACAATGTATCCATCACACCAATTTGATCAAAAGAAGTCATCATGAGCAAACCCAGAGTTGAAAATAGTTCTTCTTGTGTAATGACCTGCCCCAATGTGGCCCCATTCTTACCGGGCATAAGCAAATTGACAATTGCAAGCTCAAAGGGTTTATCTTTATCACAGGCTTCATAAAGTTTTTCAAGAGCAGCTGGTCCATTAGTCGCTGTGTCTACCCGTGCACCCCATGCTGTTAGCTGAGATTTAAGAATACCCAAATTAGTGGCATTGTCATCCACAACAATTATGGAAAGATTAATCATCCTATGCATCCAGGACGGATCAGCAGGAGATGTCAACTGTTTAGAAAAAGTGGCCGTAAACCAGAATTCAGATCCCCCACCGGGGACACTGTTAACCCCGATACTACCACCCATCAAGTGACAAATCTCTTTTGATATGGCAAGTCCAAGTCCTGTACCTCCATACTTTCTAGTGGTGGAAGCATCAACTTGGGTAAAACTATCAAATAATGTTTCTTGTTTATCTTCGGCAATACCCATTCCAGTATCTTTTATGGAAAAGCGTAAGATCACACGATCACTGCGGTCTTCATCTATATTAACCATAACCACCACTTCACCCTCCTGGGTAAATTTAATGGCATTGCCGGCAAGATTTATCAATACCTGATTTAATCGTCCAGAATCGCCTTGCAGGTTTGAAGGAACATTCGGTGCCGCAGCACAGATAAATTCGAGTTGTTTATCCTGGGCCTTGATACAGATCATCCTGGCAAAATTATCCAGCAGATCACGCAAATCAAAACTCAACAATTCCATCTCAAGTTGACCCGCTTCAATTTTTGAAAAATCAAGGATATCGTTGATAAGGGCCAGGAGGGAATCACCACTGGAACGGACTGTCTGGGCTATATCTCTTTGTTTATCACTGAGCTTGGTATCCAATAAAAGACCGGTCATACCAATTACCCCGTTCATGGGGGTACGAATTTCATGACTCATATTTGCAAGAAAAACACTTTTGGCCTTATTCGCCTCTTCGGCAGCCTCTTTAGCCTTTTGGAGGGATTGCTCCGCCCTGCTGGAGAGAAAAACCTGGGATATGGTATTAGCCAGATTTATTTGTAAAGCAAATGATTCTTTGGTTATATAATTTTTGGAAAAAGAAGCCATGACCCCAATGGATTTCCCCATAGTATCTCGCAGCTGGTGCCCCGCAAAAGATACCAAACCATATTTTTGGGCCCATTTATGATCATGTATTCTTGGGTCATTGGCAACATCATTGGTTAAAACAGACCTATCACTGCCCGATGCGATACGACCGATTTTATAACAGTCCAGGGGAACACGACCATGTGCACCATCAAGATGGGTGTAATATCCAGAACTTGCAAGCAAATGCAGACATTTTTTTTTATCACAAAATTCAGAAGGAAGAGATTTATTGGCATGAACACAACCGGTTAAACACTTATCTCCTTCTTGCACAATCCAGATGCGGCAAAAAAAGGCATCAAAAACCTCTACAACCCCGTCGGTAAAAATTTCCAAACGCTTTTCCAGGGTAGTTGCCTGAAGTATATTATCATAGATTTTATTTATTCCCTTCTGCCACAAAAGAGATTGCTGATGAATTTCCACCGCCTGCTTACGCACGCCAATCTCTTCTTTTAGACTCTCATTGGAAACCGCAAGCTCAAAGGTTCGCTCCTCAACCCTTTGTTCCAGATTTCTATTGAGCTTACGAACTTCATGTTCGGCAGATTTACGTTCTTCTGAAACCTGGGTTATTTCAGCGATAAGTCCCTCTATTTTGTCAAGCATCCGATTAAAGGCACTGCCAAGGATATTAGTTTCATCGTTGGTTTCAATATTTGTTCTAACTTCCAGATCTCCCCGGCTTACTTTTTCAGCAGCTTGGGTCAGCTGAGCAATGGGATTGACAATTGATCGTGTGATGACAAGGGCCAGAATCACAATTCCGAGAATGCCGATAATAGAAATTAATGTCAATAAAACCTTCAGCTTACTTATAGAAGCAAAGGCTTCCGAATCATCAACTTCAGCTATGAGCGCCCAAGTAGTATCCCCAACCTTCACTGGAGTATAAGCGGAAAGAACCTTATTTCCATCATAATTAGAAATAATTTTTTCCCCACTCTTGCCGGAAAGCGCATCGCGGCTGGCCCTGGTATCCACCATTCCCTTTCCAGGGTGAGCAAAGGATGCTTTGACCGAATGATGAATCGGATCAAGAAAAGAATTTGAACGCATCAATTTATCACTGCCCACAAGATAAGTTTCTCCGGTTTTTCCCATGCCGGAACGCTCCTGCATAATTTGATCAATGGAATTTATAGACAACCTTAAGGCCACCACCACCTCAATATTTCCATCCCTTATGACAGGTTGGGCAATAAACGCTGCCGGTTCATTATTGTCGGGTGCGTAAAGGGTAAAATCAACAAATTCAAACTTCCCGGATCCCAACACCTTCCGTAAAATTTTACCCAGTCCGGAATTTTTGAATTTTCCATATAATACATTAGTGCCATAATCCTGATTATGGGCAACCGTTTGAAAGACCTCTCCATTGGGATGAATGAGAAGAAGATCCTCATACTGAAAATTTTCATTATAGGTTGTAAAATAATCAGGCCTGCCATGTAAACCTGGATTGATGGCTTCTTCAAGGCTCATGGTAGTTATCATGACCCAGTTCAGCCCCGGAATTTCCAGGGGGTCATAGCTGGTAATTTCAAGATCTCCTTTACTGCCTATCTTATATTCCTGGCCCGATTTACCGGCAAGGGCATGGTCTATATCCCTCCCCAGTTTAACTTCTCCCAGGATGCCCTCTTTGACAAGGCGATCGGTTCGATAGGTTATTTTTTTCAGATTTTCCCCTACGACATAGGTTTCACCAGTTTTTCCCATCCCTTCCCTTCGCTGGACAATGGTATTGATCATGGTATTATCAATAGCCACTGCAACCACCCCAAAGGATCCTGCCCCCTTACCACCGATATCCAGTGTTGATGAACCACCAAAGACAAAATCCTCCTGGGACTGATCAAAAACGGGAGCTGCAAGAAATGCAAGCTTTTCATTATTGGCGATGGAATAGGGTTCAAAATCCTGAATAACAATGCCATCCTTTACCCTCTGAAAACATTTCGCCAGGGGAGTGTTCTTTAATACACCGGAAAAAAGATTTTTACCCTCATCCTGGAGACGGGAAACACTGAAAACTATGGTACCATTCGTATCTATCAGGTAAATATCTTTATATCCATAGGCCTGTTTAAATTGTTGAAAAGAGCTTTCAAAAACATTTCGCAGGAAGGAATAATACTGACCGCCTGCCTTCCCGGATTCATCGGTTTTCGAAATGGTTATGAATCGTTTCAAGGCATCAATAACCGTGGTAGATTTAGAGAAAAACGTCAGATTCTGTATATGTCCCTTGAAAAAATTTTCAACGGCCGCTTTTTTTTGTTCCTGGACACCTGCCTGTTGAGCAAAGGCCGCCTGGAGCAGTTTATCGACGGTTTCCATCAATACTGCCATTTCAGATTGATGCAATTCAAAATGTCGCTCAATCTGATATTTTTTCACCTCACGCAAACTTTCCAATTGACTGAATGTCTGATTGGAAAGGGCTTTGGTTGATTGTATAAGAGAGACAATTCCAATAAAGAGAAAAGGGAACAACCCAACAATAAGAAAGGAAGACAAAATTTTTATACCAATCTTTGTTCCTCCAATTTTATTTTTTATTATCATTATCCAACCCTTTCTTTAAACGCTGCTTAAGTTTACTGACCAATTCATCCAAAGCAACCTTTGCGTCTTTGCCATGGTAAATTTCTTGCAGGGCTCCAGCCCATTGGGTAGTGGTTTCAAAGAAAAGAGGCTGGGGAGTAAAATATATTTTACAATTGGGAATAATTTGGTGGAAAGTTTTACTATAGTCTGCAAAGGCAGAGAGCTTAATCTGAAACTGAGGGTCAGCCCAGATAGATTTACGCACAGGGTCAACCAAGGAAAACCTGCCTCTGACCCCTTTAAGCTGCAACTCTTTACTTGTTGCCCATTGAAGAAAATACCAGGCAGCATCCTTGGTTTTAGAATGTGCATTCATGGCCATGGACCAGATCCACATATTGGGAGTGTATTCTGCCCCGGGGGCTCCTGGGCCCGGTGCCCACGCCAATTTTCCGGCCACACTTGAAGAGCCGATCTGATTTTGAAAATACCCTATAATATCAGCGTCATAAGCCATCACTGCCTGGCCACGCCCAAGGGCTTTAGATACATCATACCAAAGGTAGGAAGTCCACTGTTTCGGGCCATAATCCCGGAGCATATCAACCCACATCTGAGTCATTTCGACAGCTTTGGGGGAATTCATCCCAGGTTCAGGAAAAGGATCATAATCCTTTGCACCATAGCCGGTAAAACTTGACAAAAAGCCCGGATGAATAGTTGCCCAGGAACGACTTCCCCGGGTTACAATGGGAATCATCGTGGGTTCCAATTTTTCAAGCCTGGCACAAAGGGCCACAAGTTCGGGCAAATCCTTTGGCGGAACAAAATCATGCTTAGCAAAAATATCCTTTCTATAAATTAAAGTATTTGTCTCAAAACCCAATGGGACTGCCCATTGACCCGCATCTGCCGTGCCTAAAGGAAAGCCTGGTTTAAGATTCCAGGCAAGGGATGAAAAAATATTTTCAAAAAAATCGCCAACATCCCAATCTATACTCGTTTTTCTCAAATCTTTAATATATGGATTAAGATCTTCCATATGCCCCTGGGGAGCATATTGCCATATCTGATACGCACCTGTCATAAAAACAGAATATTCCGGCGATTTTTTTAAAAGCGTTGCAGTAACTTTATCAAAGTATTTATCTTCCAGAACAGTATCAAAGGAAACCTGTATTCCTGTTTTCATGACAAACTCATTTAAATGATAGATAAGAGCATCGGTATAGGGATGTTTATTCAACAAAATTTTTATATGGGTACCCTGGTGCTTTTTCCAGTCAAATTCGGCGGCTACTGATTCGGCTGCTACTGATTCGGCTACCATTAATGAAGTTGATAACCCCAAGCAGATAATAATTACAGCAATAAAAAAAAGAATCGGCCACTTTCGTCCCATTTTATCCTCCTGCACTTTAACTTTTAACCTTAAAGATATGAATAAAATCCATCGTAATTAAAGAAAAACCAACAAAGTTCACAATAAATGGTATCGCCGCCAAAAAAATGTCTTGCACCAACAATATTCAGCACAAAAACTTATAAGAATAAGGAATAAAGACATTTCATAATATCAGATTAAACTTGAGGCTACAAATAAAAAACTGCTTTTAATGGAAAATCTAAAAAGGTCTGTTAAGACTTTACTCTAACTTAAAATTAAGTTTTTTTAAAGAATTTGCTTTAACATTATTGGTGGGCTATATTTAAATATCGTAAAAATATTTGCAAAATAATATTCCACAACATTGCAACGCGGGAAAAAAAATGAAAGAAAAATTTTGTCTAAAAGAAGTTAAAAACATTGGTAGACGGTTAGGTTTTACGACTATTTTGTGGTTCATTGGGTGTCTGTGTTTAATTTCAAATGGATTTGCTCAAACCCAGGCAGATAATAAAAAACCTGATTTTATCGAGCGGTTCGATCAGGACAACGATAACAAGGTTTCATCAGATGAATTTAATGGACCGGATATTAGGTTTGACAGATTAGATCAAAATGATGACGGTTTCATCGATGAAAGCGAAAAGCCAAAAGGTCCACCCCCCGGGGATAAGAATAAAGGGAAAAAAAATCATTTTGAACGTATCGACAAAAACGATGACAAAAAAATTTCCAAGGATGAATTTCCAGGACCGGACAAACGTTTTACCAAGCTTGATAAAAATGGGGACGGTTTTCTTGATGAAAGTGAATTACCATCAAAGCCTCCACCAAAGAAACGAGATAAAAACGGGCAGTCCGATAGAGCCAAAGAAGAGCTATAATCGAAAACTCTCCCACCTCCACCCAAAAAACCCGATCGGCCACCTTCTCTAAGAAATGGTGGCCATTCCCAACCTTTTTATTCCATGGAACGATTTTCCTCCACGGCATGGCAAGCCACAAACCCACCGTTGGAAAGTTCCATTAACTCGGGCACTTCCCTTGTGCACCGATCATTGGCATAGACGCATCTGCCATGGAAAACACATCCTCGGGGAAGAAATACCGGAGTGGGCACCTCCCCCTTTAGTCTGATATGTTTTGCTTTTTTCTCCCCAACTTTGGGGATGGCACTGATCAGGGCACGTGTATAGGGATGACGGGGTTCACAAAACAAATCATGGGCGCAAGCCAGTTCACATAGAGTCCCAAGATAAAGAACCGCCACCCGTGTACTGATATGATTAACCACGGAAAGATCATGGGTGATAAACAGATAAGTTAAATTCCTTTTTTCGGCAAGTTCCATAAGCAGATTCAATATCTGGGCCTGGATAGACACATCAAGGGCTGATACCGGCTCATCGGCCACGATGAATTCCGGATCCAGAATAAGCCCCCGGGCAATGGAAATCCGCTGGCGTTGACCACCTGAAAATTCATGGGGATACCGGGTAATCCATACAGGATCCACACCCACCTGTTCCACAACTTCAGCAATTTTATCGTTTACCTGTGTTGAAGTCAGCCGGGGATTGTGGAATCGCAAGGGTTCTTCCAGGGTCTGACGAACGGTTTTCCTCGGGTTCAAAGAGGCATAGGGATCCTGAAAGATCATCTGCATCTTTTTGCGAAAGGGAAGCCACTGGTTATGGCTCAAATTATCAATGCGCTGCCCATCATATAAAACCTGACCCGAATTGGGCGGATACAATCCCATGATCACCCGGGCAAGGGTTGATTTACCGCATCCGCTCTCCCCCACCACACTTAAGGTTTCCCCCCTATTGACAAAAAGAGAGATATCATTCACAGCTTTTACCGTGGTCTTTTCATATCTGATCTTACCACCTTTGAATGACAGCTGATCAAGGAGCCCGCCGGAAATGTCAAAATGTTTCACCACATTATTAATGGAAACCAATGGTTTTTTAGTATTCATTTTAATTATTCCTCCTCTAATCTTTAATATGGCAGGCTGCCATGGTACCATTTTGTTTTTTTTCAAGCGGTGGAGTCTTCCTGGTACAAATGGGTTCACACAGATCACACCGGGGATTAAATGCACATCCTTCAGGAATATTACTCAAAGTCGGCATCATACCGGGAATCTGCAAAAGTTTTTCCCCTGGAGCTGTGGATCCTGGAATAGAACCTATCAAGCCTGTGGTATAGGGATGAACAGGACTATGAACCACCTGATCCGTTGGGCCAAATTCAATTATCTTTCCTGCATACATGACAGCAATTTTTTCGGTTACCTGGGATACCACTCCCAAATCATGGGTAATCAGGATCAATCCCATTTTTTCAGTTTCACAAAGCTGCTGGAGAAGATCCATGATCTCGGCTTGTATAGTCACATCAAGGGCTGTAGTAGGCTCATCGGCAATAATGATAGCAGGATTTACCAACAGGGAAATGGCTATTATGATCCGCTGGCGCATCCCCCCGGACAATTCATGGGGGTATTGATCCAAGCGTTCTTCAGGAGAAGGAATCTGAACCTTTTTCAATTTTTCCAGAGCAATGGCCCTGGCGTCGGACTTGGAGATTTTTTTGTGGGCCCTGAGGGTTTCGATCATCTGAAATCCGATTGTAAATACCGGGTTCAATGTCATCATGGGATCCTGAAAGATCATGGAGATTCTATTACCCCGGATTGTGCGCATCTGAGAATCACTATAATCACTGATCTTGTTTCCCTCAAAATAGATACTGCCCCTGGAAATAAAACCAGGCTTACTGATCAAATTAATAATGGAAAAACCGGTCACCGATTTGCCGGCCCCACTTTCCCCTACAATCCCTAATCGTTCCCCCTGATCCAGGGTAAAATCGATACCATCGATTGCCGTTATATCTCCGGATCTTAAAGCAAATTTCACTTCAAGATCACGCACTTCTAAAAGGTGGGACATCGTAAATTGCTATCCTTTATAAAGTTTCGGGTTAAGTACATCCCTGAGCCAATCACCCAAAAGGCTGATCACAAGAACAAAGATCACAAGCAAGAGTCCCGGAAAAATAGTGATCCACCAGGAACCGGAAAAAATATACTCCTGACCGGCCCGGATAAGAGATCCCAAAGAGGGCCTGGTCACGGGCATACCAAGCCCTAAAAAGGAAAGGGCTGCCTCACTTTGGACGGCACTTCCCACCTGGATGGTAAAAATAACCATCACCGATGTCAGGGAATTGGGCAATACATGGCGAAACATAATGGTCAACCTGGGAAGACCTATCACCCTGGCTGCTTCCACATATTCCTTGTGCTTTTCCCCCATGACCGAAGCCCGGATAGTCCTGGCAAACATGGGCCAGTTAGACACCCCGATGATAATGACCAGAAGAGGTACAGCCAATTGTTCATAAAGGCCTACACCAAAAACCACCTGGAACATGGCGCCTATGAATATGGCAACCATGAGATAGGGAAAGGAAAACTGGATGTCTGCTATCCGCATAAGAATGGCATCTGTCTTAGCCCCCATATACCCCGCGGTAAGACCCAGCACGACACCAAGTACTGCCTGGAGACTTACCGCTCCAAGACCAATTATAATAGAAGTTCTCAAACCATAAAACATGGTGGAGAGCATATCTCTGCCCATGTTATCAGTTCCCAGAATAAACTCGGAAGAACCACCGTCCATCCACATGGGGGGAATTTCCGAATTCATGATATCTATGTTGTGATCATCATAGGGATCCATGGGAGAGATCCATGGAGCAGTTAACGCTATAATAAGAAATAATACCAGGACGATAAAACTTGTCATGGCAACCTTATCCCGCTTAAAAGAATATAAAAAATACGACTCTTTAAATTTTTGTAATTTTTTTTTCATCTTGTCCCTACTATTCTGACGGTGGGGTTAATGAACCCGTAAACTATATCCACAACTGTATTCACCAATACAAATACACTTGCCACAACCACGAGATATGCTATGAGCAAAGAGATATCAGCCCGCTGGACCGCCTCTAAAAACATAAACCCCATGCCCTGCCACTGGAAAACCAATTCCGTTAAAATAGTAAAGGCAAAGGTAATACCCATCTGCACCCCAAACACCGTTACCACGGGAAGCAAGGTATTTTTAAAAGCATGGACCATCCAGACCCTTGCAGGAGACAAACCCTTGGCCCAGGCATATTTGATATACTCGGTTTCTAAGACTTCCATCATTTCCGACCTGATCAAACGAATAAACAGGGGCAGCATGATAGAGGAAAGAGAAAGACAGGGGAGAATCAGATGCTCCAACCCGTCCCGGGTTAAAAATCCGGTGTTCCAATAGCCATTGCCAAAGAGATCCACCGTTTCCCCCCGGCCAAAGGAGGGCAAAATCTGCAAGTGTACCGCAAACACATAGATGAGCAGAATAGCCGTTAAAAACACGGGCATGGAAATCCCCAGGGTTGAAAAGCTCATGGTAAACCTGGCTAATTTGCTTTTCGGCTGTAATGCTGATTGAACACCCAGCGGCAATGAAATCAGCACAATAATCAGGGCCGTGCCCATGAGTAATTCGATGGTGGCCGGGGCATGCTGGCTGATGACCTCAAGATTTGGTTTGTTATAGAGAAAGGATCTTCCAAGATCCCCCTTTACAGCATGGCCTATAAACCTTAAGTACTGAATCAAAAACGGGTCATTGAGCCCCATATCATCAGCCATTTTTGCACGTTCTGCCGGAGTAACCCGTTCCCCCACCAAATCCCTGACCGGATCACCAATATTATTTTTTATTGCAAAACCCATGAGACTGATAACCAACATGACAACCACGGCCTGGAGTATCCTTCGTATGATAAATGCAAACATGTGCCTTTCTTCTTTCTCCAAGTTTTGCCACCACCAGGAAGGTATTCATCCCCGGTGGTGGTGTCTTGTTTAATACAAAAAATCCTGCCGCAACTATTTTACTACAAGATCACCAAAATAAGGAAAATTCATCCCATTTACGATGGGTTCAATCTGAAAATTCTTTTTAGCCCCATAGGAGTGATTTTGCCAGTGATAGGGGACAAAAGCCGCATCGTCATAAAGAATCTGCTCGATCTCCTGGAGCATGGTCGCTCTTTTATCAAGATTTGTTTCGGACCGGGCCGCAATGATCAACCCGTCTATTTGCGGGTTGCAATACCCACTGTTATACTGGCCCATTCCGGTGTCTTTATTTTCACACATAACTAAATACTCGGAAAAGTTACCGGAATCTTCAGTATCTGAATGCCATCCTATCATCATCATATCGGCGGCCTTGGCATCAAATTCATTCCAATACTGGGCCTTGGGCAGGGTTTTCAGGTTCACGGAAATATTTATTTTTCCCAGCATCTGGGCTGTGGCCTCGGCAATTTTGGCATCGTTGACATATCTATTATTGGGTGCCATCATGGTGATCTCAAACCCTTTTTCAAACCCTGCTTCTTTCATGAGGGCCTTGGCTTTTTTCAAGTCGTACCTGGGCTTAAGGGCAGATTTATAACCGGCAAAACCCGCAGGCCCCTGCTGGGCCGCAACCGTTGCAGTTCCCTTCATAATTTTTTCAACTATACCAACATTGTTGACGGCATGGACTATGGCTTGGCGGACCCTGGGATCTTTAAGAGCTTTAACACGGTTCTGGTTCATTTGAAATGTGATGATCCGGCTGCCTGCAACACTTACAAGCTTTACCCTGTCATCGGAATGAACCCTTGCAAAATCCTGGGGAGGAACAGGATAAATAAAATCAACATCACCGGAAAGAAGAGCTGCCACCCTGGTGGCATTTTCCTTAATGGGGGTCAGAATAAATTTTGTAACATTTCCCGGGGATTTTACATCCCAATAATCTTTAAACCTTTCCATCTCAAGAACCACACCCTGCTGGCGTTTAGTCACAACAAAGGGGCCTGTTCCCGATTCATTGTTCAGGGCAAAAGACTCACCAATTTTTAAAATTGTATCCTTGGGATGACCATTTGCATCTGTACCGGTATAAAACTTGGAGTCCATGGCAAAAAAATAGGTGGACATATTAAGAAGGAGGGCATAGGGTTTTTTGGTTTTAATATCGATGGTGTAATCATCCACGATATAACACCCATCAAATGGATCAAGAAGTCCCTTATAATCAACACTGGTCTTCATTCTATCAAAGGACCACTTTACATCCTTGGCAGTAAAGGGGTTTCCGCTGTGAAACTTCACGCCTTTTCTAAGGAAAAAACGCATGGTCAAATCATCCATACGTTCCCACCTGGTGGCAAGGCGGGGCTCGAAGGTCATCTCCTTGGTCCAGCGGACAAGGGGATCAAAAGCCCAGTGGGATAACTGGAGCATGGCACCGGATAGCTGTACATGAAGATCAAGGGATACAGGATCTGCATCCATTCCTACTTTTAACGTCTTCGCACCGGCGCAAACGGTGAAAGAAAGCACCAAAAAAAAACTTAAACCCAATACTAATTTTTTCATCCTCATCCTCCATACATTAGATTAAAATCATACCGAGGGGGAGTACCATACCGAACGAGAGCATCCCCCCTCTTTCAATACTTTATACAAACAACGTGGAACAAAATATTCTGAACTACCAAATAAAATTGACCGGGTCAAGCTATATCTTCCAAGTTCGCTTTATGGGCAAAATCTATGTTTTCTTAAAAAAAGCATGATTGAATTGCGTTATAACAATAATCTTGCCCTATTAATCACATATTATGAAAAAACTAAAACTTTGTTCTCCCCAAGAACTGCCGTTGCAACATCCATCCCAAAAACCTATTTACTTTCAAAAGTTCCATTATAAATACAGGTCGACCCACAAAAAAAAACTCTTAGCTTTTAAAAGCGCAATTTTAATGGCAGGGATCTTGATCGGATCAAGAGCAATCGGCACCCCAATAAGGCAGACAGATATTAATATTTTTTCCATGGTAAGAGCGATATAAGACTAACTGAAATTTGCAAAAATAATTATTGACTATTTAAACTTTTAATGCAATGAATTGACGTTCATTTTATAACTTTGGGGGAAACAAAAAGATAAAGACACAAGATACAAAATATAACTATTTTAATTAACTACTTAATTTGGCTTTAATTTTGTATATTTAATAGAATAATTCCCCGGCATTTAATATCATTTTAAATGAGGCGTTATTCATTAGAGCAGGGGCAAAAGAAAATATAAGAAAAACAAGATTGCAACAAAATCATCAGGAGGACAACTTAAAATGGCACAGGTAATTTCCGACCGCAGGGATATCGAATTTGTGCTGCACGAGCAGCTTGGTGCAGAAAATCTGTCAAAAATCCATGAAGGTTTTGCCGATTTCAACAAAAAAACCATCGATATGATCATTTCAGAAGCAAAAAACTTTGCCGTTAAAGAACTGCTTCCAGCCAGCAAAGAAGGGGATGAACAGGGCTGTACCCTTAAAAATGGCCAGGTAACCACACCGGAATCCTTTAAACGATTATATGATCTATTTAATGAAGGTGAATGGCTGGCACCCACGGAATCACCGGAATGGGGCGGCCAGGGTATGCCCAGAACCGTTGCCTCGGCAGCTGCTGAATATTTCAACGGGGCCAACTATCCCTTTATGATGTATCCTGGGTTAACCCAGGGAGCCGGACATTTGGTTGAACATTTCGGCACCCAGGAACAAAAAGATATCTATCTGAAAAATATGTATACAGGCAAATGGACCGGCACCATGCTTCTTACAGAACCTGGAGCCGGATCCGATGTGGGTGCCTTGACCACAAAGGCAGTTCCCAATGGCGACGGCACCTATTCCATCACAGGTGAAAAAATATTTATTTCCGGTGGTGAACATGACCTGACCGAAAACATTATTCACCCCGTTCTTGCCAGGATTGAAGGCGCTCCTGCCGGCACCAAGGGAATATCCCTGTTTCTTGTCCCCAAGTTCAGAGTCAATGCCGATGGTACCCCGGGGCAATTCAATGATGTAATCTGCACCGGCATCGAACACAAGATGGGTATCCATGGCAACAGCACATGTTCTCTTTCCCTGGGCTCCAAAAACAATTGTATCGGCACCCTTCTAGGAGAAGAAAATAAGGGCATGAAAGCCATGTTCCTAATGATGAATGCCGCCAGACTCCTGGTGGGCTTTCAGGGATTTGCCTGCGCCACCACGGCCTATATGTACGCCCTTGACTATGCCAGAAACAGAGTTCAAGGCAAGGATCTTCTGGAATTTATGAACCCCGAGGCCCAGTCGGTTTCCATCCTCCGCCATCCCGATGTCAGAAGACAACTGATGATGATGAAAGTCAATGTGGAGGGCATAAGATCCCTTCTCTATTATGCCATGTATTGTTCAGACATGGCAGTAGTTGCCCCAACCCAGGAGGAAAAGGATAAATACCAGGGCATAGTTGAAGTCTTAACTCCCATTGCCAAGGGTTATGTCACAGACCGGGCCTTTGAAGTCTGCAGCCACGGCATGCAGGTATATGGTGGATATGGTTTCATCGAAGAATATCCCATGGCCCAGCTCCTCCGGGACTGCCGGATCACCCTGATTTACGAAGGGACCAATGGTATTCAAGCCATGGATCTGCTCGGCCGAAAGTTAGGCCTGAACAAGGGCAAACCCATTATGGATCTGTTTGGTGAAATGCAAAAAACCATTGCCACGGCCAAGGAGATCCCCATACTTGAAAAAGAAGCATTCAAGGTGGAGGAAGTCATGAATAAACTGGCCGAAGTCGCTATTCACATGGGCCAGACCGCCATGTCTGAAAAAGCCATGGCAGCTTTTGCCAACGCCCACCCCTTCCAGGACGCCACAGGGGACACTACCATGGCATGGATGCTGCTCTGGAGAGCCACAATAGCAGCCCAGAAACTTAAAAATGCTAAAAAGAAAGATATACCCTTTTACGAGGGCATCATCAAATCTATCCAATTTTATGTACAAACCCAGTTGCCCATAACTCTTGGCAGATTTGCAGCATTGATGAACACAAGTTCCGTGGCTGTGGACATTGATGATACCATGTTCCCCAGCTAAATATTCAAAAACCTAAAGTTAAAGAATCAGCTTCTTTCTTTTTTTTGGGGCTGCCGATAATCTCATCGGCAGCCTTTTTTATTTAGTACTTGAACGACAACTCACCCATCCACCGCGTTGGGTCAATCCCTTAAAAACCCGGCGCAAATCCTTCTGGGAGACCTGACAAAAACAAGAATCTTCCAAGGATTCCATCATGGGTATTGGGTCTTTGGATATGGAAACACACTTTTTACCAACGGTGCAAGAATGCATTTCAAATTGCGCCAGGGGAGGCTTTTTTTTACTATAATTATCCAGCCAGTTGTCACAACGATCATGGTCCCCCACAAACAGAATACAAATGATCGCCCCTTCTTTGATACCAAGGAGTCGGAACCCTTGACCAAGATCAAACTTGAGACAGTTTTTCAACCGTTTATCTATTTTTCTTTTCAGGCGCCCGGCACTGGTCAGACGCATTCCCCGGATCAGGGCATCGATGATACGCCTGGCTCTGTCCGCCACAATGGACGGATTTTTTGCCTGTTTTTCAAGGGCTGCCAATTGCCGCTCAACCTTTGGATGAACATATACCCCTACCACCATATATCCTTTCCTATAATTGTACATTTAATTATATATGATTATAAAAAAAACATGGGTTTAACAAATTGATAATTTTAATAATTTTGATAATTGCCATGGAAAAAATTTATACCCATAATTATACTTGGAACCATGGAATTAAAACCATCCAAAAAATAATCTGCCAAAACTTGATGATAGATTTGTGGCTTATCCCCCAATCCATTGACAATCATTAAAAATCCTCGGATAATCCCAGGTTACAAACCCATAATTTAAAAGGAATAAGAATCAGATGAATACAGGCATTCAAAATATCAACATGGAAAAAGACAAAAATTTTGATGACCTGGCTCTTCGTTTCCAACGAAAGGTATACGGAGGACTGAAAGGCAGGATTCGCCTGGCAGTACTGAAAAAAGATTTGAAAGAATTTTTTAGACAGGCTCTTTTACCGGCCGGGGACCAACCATTAAATATTTTAGATGCCGGGGGCGGCTCCGGGCCTTTTTCAATTCACCTGGCAAAATTAGGCCATAGAATCACCCTGTGCGACCTGTCAGAAAAAATGCTTAGCCAGGCTAAAAACCGATTTTCCGATCACAATCTGGCCGATCGACTGGACCTGTTCCAAGGCCCCATCCAGGAACATAGATCA
Source organism: Desulfobacteraceae bacterium (assembly GCA_024226935.1). Lineage (GTDB taxonomy): Bacteria > Desulfobacterota > Desulfobacteria > Desulfobacterales > Desulfobacteraceae > NBML01. The sequence continues at coordinate 16,865 of JAAELK010000304.1, read as the reverse complement.
AATAAACACTGTGGGTATGACCTGGTACTCTGCCATGCCGTGCTGGAATGGGTACATGACCCCAAAGATCTGATCCACCATTTAATGCGTCTTTTGAAAATGAACGGCATGCTTTCACTAACTTTTTACAACCTGACCGGCATGATTTTTAAAAACCTGCTCCGAACCAATTATAAAAAAATCCTGGAAAAAGATTATGCAGGTTCACCAGGAGGCCTGACCCCTACCTGGCCCCGCAAACCAGAAGAGGTTCTTGAATGGATAGCCTGCCACCCCTTTCAAATACTTGGCCACAGCGGGATACGGGTTTTTCATGATTATATCCTTAACACCAAAGACCAAGATATGGAACCTGACACGGTGATGGAACTTGAGCTTAAACTATCACGGCAATTGCCCTATCGCGATATGGGGCGCTACCAGCACATCCTAGGATACAAAAAAAAAGAGACCGCCATTAAAATTGCCACCTGATCTTTATAAAAATTTATCTTTTCTTGAACCCGGGCCGATACTATAAGTAAGAAGCCAATGGATTGACCAAACTTAAGATAGAAGGAAACAATATCATGAACAAGGACAAAAAAGACTTTGAAATAAAAAAAACCTTTGGAATGGGAGTCTTACTAAAGTTGACCAAAAATAGCGTTGCCGGCATAAAAATATCGACCAATGGAAATAAATTCACATCAAATGTCAGCCTCAGTGAACTAAGCAATGCCGTGGATACCACCATAAAATCCCATAATATCCGCCTGAAAATCAGCTGATCCCAACCTTGCCACAGTATAGATAAAACAAACCCAAGGCCCTCAAAATCCATCGACAGGCAAGCTGCCCAAAAAAAATCTTTGTTCTCCATCCCCCGGCACACAAAAAGGTAGCCAAAAGTGCAATACTTTAAAAAAAGATTGCACTTTTGGCCTGTAATAAGATATAAACCTGGCCTTACCAAACCAGCATAAAAACCACACAGGATGATAATAATGCAAAGCGATTTTATAAATATTTCCGAACTAAATGTCCAGGATCCTTTTTCCTCAATTTTTCCCATTGGAAACGAGACCCTTGAATCCATTCAACAAAATATGGAGACCAATGGATTTGATGAAGTTTTCCCCATCATCGTCTGGGAAGGCAAAAACATTGTAGTGGACGGCCATACCCGGTTTAACGCAGCCAAGGCTGTGGGATTAAAAGAGGTGCCGGTTCAATTTAAAACCTTTGAAAGTGAAGACGATGCAATCTTGTACAGCTTCCATATCCAGCGCAATCGCAGGAACATATCCGATGAAGATATCTTAAATTGTCTTGCCCTGCTTGATACCATACATGGATCAACACCAATGGATGGGAACAAGGAGAAATTAAACAAAAAAGAAACCAACGAAATGCGGGCAAATCAATTGGGTATCAGCCCCCACAAGGTGGACAAAGCCCGTAAGGTCATGGAACACGGGAATGATGAAATCCGGGAAAGTATCAATTCAGGAGAAAAATCCATCAACAAAGCGTTCCAGCAAATCCAGGATGATCGCAGGGAAAGCGGAGAGATCAAAGGAGCAACAACTACCGGCCTTGGCAGGGCTGCCAAATACACCCAAACCCTTGGAAAATTTTTAAAAGAACTGACACGGATTAAAGAAGACGGCTGGCAGGATATATCACAGGAAAAAGCCCTGGCTGATCTTGAATCTGTTAAGCAATTGATAGAAAGCGACTATCCATAACACACTCCTTTTTAATTTAAATTATAATCTATGTAAATAATTTTCCTTGACTGGCTCTGGGTAAGAAGATTACAATTCAATCAAACTAAAGACTAAGTTTATAATTCTTTTCTTCTATTATCTATTATGCCGTCGCCCGGGAGCTGGCAGAAATTTCATGCCCACATTTAAGGGTGTATTATATTTTTTCAATCAATCTTTTTTATAAAGGTGAGCATGGGATTTGAACCATTTTTTAAAGGAGGAAAATTATGAGAATCCAACCCAAAAAAATCATGTGTGCCGTCGATTTTTCTGATTTTTCCCATCTTATCCTGTCCTATGGCAGAGACCTGGCCGCAGAATTTGATGCCAAACTTTATGTATGTCACATCCTATCCGACATGGTGATGTTATCCAGTCATGGCCAAGCCTATATTGCATCAAATGAGATTGCTGAAGAACGATTTAAAAATGCAAACAGCCTCCTTGACGACCTGATCAAAAAACATGGAATCGATGCCCAAATCCTTGTTTCCCAAGGACACCCGGCCGATGAAATCACCCAGATCGTCAAGGAAGAAACGATCGATCTTGTCATTGCAGCCACCCACGGCGGCTCCGGAATCAAACGGTTTTTAATCGGTTCTGTCACAGATCGGTTAGTCAAAACCCTTACCTGTCCTCTTCTGGTACTCCATGCCCAGGAAGACCACCCTTCCTTTCCGGATCTTTTCAAGATTCCCCTCCAGCGAATCCTGGTGGGATGCGATTTTTCTCCGGAATCCTCTCTTGCCTTTGAATATGCCCTGAGCCTTGCCCAGGAGTTCCAGGCAGAACTGCATCTGGCCCATGTACTCAGGCCGGAAAAGCATATTGAGCTGACCACCGCAGATTATATAAAAATCCAGGAAGGAGACTATCTAGGATGGAACCGATCTGATTTTTTAGAACTGCAGAAAACAACCACAGATGAAGAATGGGATAGAAGAGATAGCCTTTTCAAGCGCATTAAGCTCCAACTTTCCCATATGGTGCCTGAAGACAGCCGTAATTGGTGCACACCGGTAATCACTCTACTCGAAGGCCAACCCTACAATGAACTGATCGATTATGCCCAGACAAAAAAAATAGATATGATTGTACTGGGGATCCATGGCCATGGCCTTCTGGAAAAATTTTTAGTGGGTTCCACCACAGACCGGGTCATCAGCCATTCTGACTGTCCTGTGCTTGCCGTTCGCAAACGAGACTGATAAAAAAGATCCCATAAAAACCTGGGGCAACCATTCTCTTTCGGTTACAAAAATGATATATCTACCACAATCTTTATGGAAACCAAAAAAACTATTTTTAATGATACAAGGCAGATTTCATGACATTATTTAAAGCAAACGGACTCCCCCTCTTGGTAGGTAGTCTTCCCATGGATAGTCATCCGGCTGCAGCCCGACTGGTGATGGAACATACCCCCAAAATCCCTTTATGGGTTCAACTCCCCCTATTCAAAGAAGAAGGCATGATCAACCAGTTTCTTCCCGGGCTCCCTGGACTCACTGTCCAGGAAGACAAACATTTTCTGGACACCCAAAAAACTGATTTTGATGATCAATTTTTAGCTTTTTTTGAAGATTATCTTGCCATGTCAGAACCAGGATCCGATATGGAAGGTTCCAGGTTTGCCTTTTCAAATGAAACCGGCAAAGGTTTTTTTGAATTTCTAAATCAAGTGGATAATAAAAAAGAGTCTTTTATTGCCCTTAAAGGTCAGGTCACGGGCCCCATGACATTTTGCACGGGAGTCAAGGATGAAGAAGACAGAGCTATTTTTTACAATGACCAGTTAAGGGATGCAGCAGTCAAAAAACTGGCCCTCAATGCCAGATGGCAGGCAAACACCATGGCAAAACGCGGGGCTATACCCATTATTTTTCTGGACGAACCTGCCCTGGCTGGCTTTGGTACATCTGCCTATATTACCATTTCCAAGGAAGATGTCATTGCATGCATCGATGAAATTATCCAGGAAATCCATGGAGAAAAAGGCCTGGCAGGAGTCCATGTCTGTGCCAACACGGAATGGGATATGCTCCTTGGCTCCAATATTGATATCATCAGTTTTGATGCCTTTTCCTATTTTGATAAATTTATCCTTTATCCTGAAATGATAAAGACCTATCTAAATAGAGGCGGCATCCTGGCCTTTGGTATTGTCCCCACGGCCAATGCCCAAATAATTGACCAACAAACCACCCAGGGTTTAGTGGAAAAATTTGAAGCCCAGGTAGCCCAATTAACAGGCCTCGGATTTGATCGCAAAACCATTATTGAACAGACCTTTATTACCCCCAGCTGCGGAACAGGTTCCCTGGCTTTTGAATCTGCCAAAAGAGTATTACAATTAACAAAAGAAGTTGCCGCCGCTATCCAGGCAAAATAAATCTCTTTTGGCCCAAAAAAAGGTTCCTATACCATGGTACAGGAACCTTTTTTTATCCCTTCTCCTCCAGGGCTTCTGCTGAAAAATCCCTTGGTTTCCTGTCAAGAATTTCAAAATACCGGGGATATGCTTTTATATACGCAGCCATGATACGCTCCCAGGGCAGATCCGAAAAGCTGCCGTGGTCAATAAGATATTCCATGTGCTTATTGCCCCTGGTATCAAAAGGGTGGAAAATAGAATCATTTATGCCATCAAACTCCAGGGGGCGTACATTAAAGTTTTGACAAAGATTTAAATCAAAGGCAGGAGTGGCCTTCACCCATTTACCGTTAAGATAAATTTGTGAGTACCCATGCCATACAAAAATATCAGTCCCCATTATTTCCCTGAGCTTTTGTGTATTCAAATGATTTTTCACATCGGCAAATCCCAATCGGGCAGGAATACCCTGACTTCTAACACAGGCTGTCAAAAGCACAGCCTTGGCCACACAAAACCCCTCCCCTTTTTTTAATATCCCGCTGGCTCTCATGGCAGATTTTGCCGACTCAATAACATAAGGGTTATAACCAATTTCATCCCGAACTGCATAATAAAGCCCCAGGGCCTTATCTAAATCATCGGTCAGTCCTTTGCACACAAGACCAGCAAAACGGATAATATCTGGATGATCTTTATCAATATAATAAGTAGACAAAAGATTTGATTCCATCGAAGTTACCATACCGCTCCTATCCCATGGTTTATCATTATTGTTTCACACCAGGGTCAACTTTTTTATACCCATTGTACTGGATTAAATCAATGAATCATTTTTGCACTTAGACACAAAAGTGTCCCAGAAATTGAGACACCCGAAACATGATCCATCCCCCCGGGGGAGGGCATAATAGTTTTAGCATCAGGATCTGGCATAATTCATGCTTATATTTAATATATACAATACAGACAACAAAACATCTAACCATAAGCAGGTGTCCCATGACAAGACCATATGGCCGGCGAACCAAAAAAAAAGTTAATCAAATTCTCCAAGGGCCTCTTCGAATGGATGCATTAAACCAGCTTGAGCTTATCCCGGATGAACAACTAATTGGACATCTTTTCTCCCATTTTTATGTCAATGATGAACTGATAAAGTTTCGCAGTATCACAGCCATGGGGGAACTGGGACTACGACTTGCCACAAGACAAATGGAAAAAGCGCGGATTTTGATGCGTCGAATCATGTGGAATCTTAATGATGAATCCGGGGGTATTGGATGGGGATCCTGCGAAGCCATGGGACAAATCTTATCAAAATGCCCGGAACTGGCCATGGAGTTTAAATCCATTTTATTTTCATACCTGGATCCCAAAGGAAATTTTCTGGAACACGAAGCCCTTCAGCGGGGAGTCTTGTGGGGAATCGGCACCTATCTTAAAGCAGCACCCAAGGATTTAAATAAAACCATCGAAGGATTAATTTTTTCACACCTTCACTCCTTTGACCCTATTAAACGCTGCTATGCCGTCAGGGCTCTTCTCAATGCAGACAATTTTAACTATTGCATTGTACCCGAACATATTATGACCGATCCCGAAGAAATTGATATTTTCACAGACTGGAATTTTATAAAAACCCGCATCTCCGACATTGCCCATACCTGGGATGCTAAAAAAGTAATTGCCTGAGTTTTCCATGGCTTCACACCTCTGGCACAGTAATTGAGAGATAAATCTGAAAACAAATTAATTTAGCCTTGTATATGGGTAAATTATAAAAAGGGAAAACGATGCTTAAAAAAGAATGTGACAAAAACATTGTACAAACCATTAAACTGGCCCGGGAGATGATCGAACTTGCTCAAATCGGTTATGAACAACAGGAAGACCCGGGATGCGGTATATTGTACGGCATCCTTCTGGATTCCGGCTACAAACTTCTCGATCTGGCGCAAAAGGAAAAACACGCACATGTGCAAAAAGGTTGGTGGGACAAGACTGTTCACAAGGAAAAGATTTAATGGAGCCTCTTCAATGGGGATACACCATGAAAACACCTGTTCTTGATATGGCTGAGTGCATACTTTGTGAAATCTGCGTTGAACTTGCACCCCACGGTTTCCGGATAAATGACGCAGGTTTTGTAGAGATATTACCCCTGGATGATTATTCAGACAAAAATATCCATGAAGCAATAAAAAATTGCCCCAAAGATTGCATTCACTGGGAATAAATAGCCTCCTGTTAATCTATAAATAAATCCACCAACAATCCCCATTGATAATCTGAAATCCCGTAACAGAATAGATCCATAAAAATCTGAATGGTTGTGCAAAGATTGTCATCTAATGGCTCAAATAAAGTTCTCGGTCAGGCACTAATTGGATTGATTTTATTTTTTTCCATGTTATCTTTAAAAAATAATAAAACAGGAAATTGATTAATTTATGCCTCTGTCCAACGATAAAGAAAAACTGCGTGTCCTCGTCATTGATGATGATTATGATATTGCAGCCAATATTACTGATTTTCTTGAAGCAAAAGGCCATATTCCCGATTTTTCTCCCGATGGGTTCAACGGGTTGAACCTTGCGATTAAAAACACCTATGATGTAATTGTCCTTGATGTTATGATGCCTGGGATTGACGGTCTTACCGTATGCCGAAAGCTTAATGAAAAGGGTATTGATACCCCCGTTCTTATGCTTACAGCAAGGGATACTCTGGCCGACAAACTTTCCGGCTTTGATTCCGGAGCTGATGATTATCTGGTGAAACCCTTTGAGCCGGAAGAACTTGAAGTCAGACTCAAAGCATTATCCAGGAGGGGCAAAAAATCTGTTCACTCCGATCTAAAAGTAGACGATCTTGAGCTCAACAAAACCACACTGACGGTTAAAAGAGCAGGACAAACCATTGATCTGAACCGTGCCTGCCTGAAAATTCTCATCAAACTGATGGAAAAATCACCTGAAGTGGTAACAAGAAACGAGATAGAAAATCTTCTTTGGGGGGAAGATGCACCTGACAGCGATGCCCTGAGATCCCACATATACACTCTTCGAAGAAAAACCGACAAACCTTTTGAAAAAGCACTGATCCATACAATCCATGGAGTAGGCTATAAAATAGAGTAAAATCCAGATGATCTTGTCTATTGCTTGATGAAATAAAGTTCCGCCTTTGTCCCTCTACCTCTTTTACTTTCAATAATCAGTTTCCACCCGAACCTGTCACAAATGCGTCTTACAATATTAAGCCCCAGACCAAACCCTGCGCTTTCATCTCCTTTCTGGTGGAGCTGTTGCATCAGAGCTAATTTTTCTGATTCAATTCCAACGCCGGTATCAGAAACCTCCACCCTGTCTTTACTTACAATAATCTTAACATATCCTCTGTCAGTATATCGCATAGCATTTCTGATAAGATTGGAAACCGCAATGGAAAAAACATGAACAGGGCCGGTAATTTCCGGTTCACAAACTTTTATCAATTCTACCATTACCTCCCTTTTTCCCATTATAAACTTACAGGTTTCAAGCTCTTGTTCAACAATTTTCACAACAGAAAAGTTTTTGTAAGGTTCCACACCTGCTTCCTCACGGGAAAGCCACAAAAAGCACTCAACTGTATTTCCCATTGAAGCCACCGCTCGTTCTATACGCTGGATAACCTCGATGGATTTTTCATCATTTTCTGTAAGTTTCATCTCAAGAAGAGATAATGCACCCTTGATTACCGTCAAAGGAGATCTAAGTTCATGACTTGCATCCCGTGTAAATTGTCTTTCCCTTTCAACAAAAGCTCTTATCCTGTCCATGGAATCTTCAAAGGCCCGGGCAAGGGCCCCCACCTCATCATCATAATATAGACTCGAAATTTTTCCAGGCAGATTATCAGGACCTGAGTTTTCTACAATTTTTGCAAGCTGCGCAAGGGGAGCAATAACTCTTCTCGAAAGAAGAAAAGAAAGACCTGCTGCAAGCAAAATTACCGCACATGAAACAAGTATCAGTATAAAGGTAATACTCTGTATTCTTCTTTTATCGATATGGGATTGTTCCCTACTGTGAATAAGAAAAATTTTTTTATTGATGCCGGGAAGAGATCCTATACCTATCCAATATCCTTGTTCCCCCCCTATCCCATCCTTTCCGGTTTTATAAATACCATTTTTAACTCCAGATAATATAGTTTTGAAATTATAGGGCAAACTATCAATTCCAATATAAGAAGTAAGATTGGAAGTCTGGGGAAGCCGTGCATTCTTATTCATATTATATTCATTCAAAAAAAGTTCCAATTCGTAGCTGGTCTTATTTTTTCCAAAATTTTTTTCAAGACCTTTAATAAGTTCATATATCATAAAACCATATACAGCGATGAGAATCACTCCCATGGCGCTGAACCCAACTATAATTCTAAAGCCCAGACTATGCTTGTACTTCATGACTTATCCCGATCCTATTCATATTTTAATGCATCAATGGGATTCAGATTTGCAGCTTTTCTTGCCGGGTAGAATCCGAAAAAAACACCTACTGCACCCGTAAAAAGAGTTGTATAAATTATGACAGATCCAGTCATAACAACACTTGTCCCCAAAATATTGCCCATGAGAAAAGCTAATCCAAGACCAGTTACAACACCAACAATTCCACCGATAAGACTCAATATAACAGCCTCGACAAGAAATTGTAACAAAATATCAATCCCCCTTGCTCCAACAGCCATTCTTATCCCAATTTCCCTTGTTCGCTCTGTCACCGAAACCAGCATAATATTCATGACTCCTATTCCACCAACCAGAAGAGAAACGCCCGCAATTGCACTCAAAAGGACAGTCAAAGTTCCCGTAACACCTGTTGCCATATTATTAATTTCAGTCTGATCCCGGATACGAAAATCGTTCTCCTGTCCTGCTGAAAGTCTGTGGGATGCCCTTAATATTGTAGTGATTTGCGTTCTTGCATCGGTCATTTTTTCAGGTGTTACGGCACTTGCCATAATAGTTCTTACCGTCTTGCCATTACCCAAACGATACAAAACTGTTGTTGATGGTGCAAGAATTACATCATCCTGATCCGTTCCCATTCCGGATTGTCCTTTTTCGGCAAGAACTCCGATAATTCTGAATGGAACATTCCTGATCCTGATTTTTTTACCTATTGGATTCTGATCGGCAAAGAGTTCATCAACAACGGTTTTACCGACTACAGCTACTTTACTCATTGCCTTAACATCCCTTTGGGTAAAAAACTCTCCGGACTCAACACTGAAATTGCAGACAGATAAATAATCGGGACTAACCCCATAAATTGAAGTATTCCAATTGGTAGCGGAGGCTATAACCTGGCATTGTTCCTTTATAACAGGAGAAATACCACTGATCGCAGTAGCTTTTTCTTTGAGCAGCTTATAATCGTTGAGATCAAGGGTATCAAGGCTTTCAGAACCTCCACGCACCCCACCGGTTTTTGATCTGCTTGTATGTATGATAATAAGATTTGTACCAAGGGATGCAACCTGTTTTTCGACATCGGCTTTTGCACCATTACCAATTGAAACAAGAGAAATGACAGAAGCAACCCCGATTATTATACCAAGCATGGTCAAAAGGCTTCGCATCTTATTTCTCGTGATACTTTTAAATGCAAGATTGATTAATTTATAAGATCCCATTAAAACTTTCCACCTGCTGCAGACATTAATGTAAGGCGGGTTTTACCCGACCCAGACAACGCTAATTCTTCAAAAGCATTTTTTCTTTCCAGAACTTTTTCATCCTTAATTATTTCACCGTCACGCATCTCGATTATTCGTTTTGCATAAAGTGACACATCCTGTTCATGGGTTACAAGAACTATGGTAATCCCCCGATCATTTAACTCCTGAAACAGGGATAAAATTTCGACGGTGGTTTGACTGTCAAGATTGCCTGTGGGCTCATCTGCAAAAATAATCGAGGGAGAATTAACCAATGCCCTTGCAATTGCAACCCTCTGCTGCTGCCCCCCTGAAAGCTGATTTGGTTCATGGTGAAGACGGTTTCCAAGCCCTACCTGCTTTAATGCAGCTAAAGCCTTATCCCGAATGTTTCCTCCACTCCTTCCTCTTTCATAAAACAAAGGAAGTTCCACATTTTCAATTGCCGTTGTTCTCGCCAGCAGATTAAATCCCTGGAAAACAAAACCAATCTTCTCATTTCTTATATCGGCAAGTTTTTTTTTACTCATTTTATTAACATGAACACCCTCAATAAAATAATCGCCTCCCCCGGCAAGGTCAAGACAGCCTAATATATTCATAAGTGTCGATTTTCCAGACCCGGAAGTTCCCATGACGGCTATAAATTCACCTTGACCAATGGTAAGGGATACATTCTTTAGCGCCCGGACAACGACATCCCCCATGGCGTACTCTTTATTTATTTTCTTAAGTTCAATTGTATGCATATATTATACTCTATTAGAATGGTCGATTTCCTTTCCTGGATTTTCCACCTTTCGTAAACATAGAAAAAAGTCCGGTTTGCTCTTTTTTGCTCTCCTGTTCTATGCCTGTTATCACCCGATCACCTTCACAAATTCCCTGGGTAATAATAGTTACACCATTTTCAGATTTTCCCTTTTTAACTATCATCGGCTTTAATTTTTTATCACTGCCTAGAACATAAAGCACATCTTCTCCTTTCGGGCTTTTGGCTCCATCGGGCCTGAACTGAAGAGCCGCACTGGTAACGGTTAAAACATTCTTCTCGGAATCAACCACAAAATCGGCAGTAGCCGTCATTCCCGGCATAATAAGATGATCAAAATTATTTGCGGTAACTATCACTGTATAAGTAACAACATTTGAAATTGTTTCAGGATTTAACCGGATCTGGGATACAACCCCATCAAAATTAATATCCGGATATGCCTGAACTGTAAACCTGACCGCCTGACCTGTTTTGATCAGACCAATATCGCTTTCATCAACATCTGCCGCAATCTGCATAAGAGAAAGGTCTTCAGCAATAGTAAAGAGGGTGGGAGTACTATAACTTGCGGCAACTGTCTGACCCTCATCAATGCTTTTTTCTATAACTGTTCCATCAATGGGTGATCTGATTATTGTATAATCAAGATTAACTTGTGCCTTTGTCAGAACCGCCTGGGCGGACAGCACATCTGCCTGGGCTTCATTATAGGTGGTTTGGCTATCAAGAAACTGTTCCTGAGAAATATGTCCATTCTTGAAAAGTTTTTTATCTCGATCGTAAAAGGCCTGGGCATTTTTAAGGCCAGCCTGGGCCTTCATAAGCGCTGCCTTTGAATTATTAACGTCGGTAACAAAAAGAGACTGGTCAAGCTGGGCAAGAATTTGCCCCTTTTTAACCTTAGAATTATAGTCAACCAACACCTTGGCAATTGTACCTGAAGTCTGGGTCCCTACATCCACTGTTCCCACGGCCTCCATTGTTCCGGTACTGGAAACAGTCTTTTCAAAATCAGTTCTTTGTACTTGACTTATCTTGAATGGAATATCAGCATTTGCCCCATTCATTCTCAAAAGCTGTAAGCCTGCCTGAATAATAAATATCACTCCAGCCGCCATCAATATGAATTTGCCCAGAGTTAATATCAGTTTTTTAGTTTTCATCAACTTACCTCCGAAAATGAAGTCATTCCAGCCACATCACCCTGGTAATAAGCCAGGACCACTTTTTCGGCTAGCAGATCATAAACAGCTTTTATATTATCATATCCGGCCTGGGCAAAATCTGACCGCGCATCAACCAACTCGATTAGAGTAGAAGAACCGACGGCATACTTTTCCACCATTGACTCCAAAGTCTTTTTTGAATATTTAAGACGTGAGGAGGTTACCTCAAGTTGTTTAACCGCTGTACGATAATCTTCCAAAGCTTGCCCAATGTTTATACCAATCTGCTGGGTCAGGCTTTTTTGCTCAATCCTTCGTTTTTCTTTAGTATTCACTGCATCGGCAATATTGGTTTTTGTTACAGACTTATCAAAAATCGGAATTGAAATTGTCAAACCCACGGCCGAATCAAACCCATCATTAATAAGCTGGCTTTTCAAGCCTAAATCATCACTACTATTGTAATCCGAACCAACCTGGGCATAGATATCGACACTTGGACTATAACCTGCTTTTGCAGCGCGAATACCTTCATCTGCAGCATGGAGTAAAGTTTCACTTGACTTTAAATCAGGCCTGTTCGCAACAGCTTTATTCAAAAGATCTTCATATTTATAATCAGAATAATTTTTCGCTGTAAAATCAACTTTTTGATCAAGCCTTACGCCAAATTTATATCCAGCCTTTATCCCCATTGCCTGGAGAAGATTAAGTTTTGAAATCGCAAAACTATTTTTGGCACTCAACAAACTCTGTTCTGCCGCCTTTGTTTCTGCCTGTTGTTTATAAAGATCTACGACTGCACGGGTACCCGATTCATAGAATGCCTTTATCTGTTCAAGTTGTTTCTGATTATCTTTGAGATTTTCTTCTTTGGCAACTATAAGAGCCTGGGCAGAGACTGCCTCAATATACGCTGTTACCGTATTGAAAATAACCTCCTGACTGGCTCTTGAATAAGTTTGGTGCCCGGCATTAAGTTCAAATCCGGCCTTTTTCAAAGATGCAGAATCCTGAAAGCCATTAAAAACATTATATCTGGAAGTGATGTTCATATCTAAAGTTTTATTTTCAGTGCTACCCACAGAAGATGAGTTACTTTCTCCAATCACCGATCCTGAGGATTCAACTTTCAAATCAGGATAAAACCTTCCTTTTTCTCTCTGGGTAGCCACCTCCAGTGATTTGAGGTTGTTGCCTTCCAACTTTAAATCATTATTGTTTTCAAGGGCAATGTGAATTGCATCATTCATTGGTAACTCTTTCAACTCGCTTGCCATAAGGGTCCCGGACATCCAGGAGGAAAATAGGATTAGATTTATAACCAGAAGACATAAAAACGGCATTATCTTTCCGGATCTTAAAGGTTTTGTGGGCATGGTTCTCCTTTTAGTCATTATTTCAAACAGATCCATCCTGTTTAAATTTAACTTACAAAAAAGCCCGTGAAAAATTTGTGAAAAAGCTATATTTTTTATTTTCCATACTCTACTGACCGCCTCTCAAAAAAACAAAGTTTTTACTCTGATTTCATGTTCGTATAACATTAACAACAATCACTTTTGTCTATTGCATTTTTTTTGCTATCATGCTGTTTTAATAGGATAAGCCGCCTCCTACTGGGTAATTTTTCCCCTTGACACTATCAACATAATTGCCTACGCTCCTTTCGCAATTAGTTATCTTAAAAACGCTTTATAAAGATTACTGAAAGGAGATAAAATATGCCCCGTCGTAAAAATGCATTTGCCCTTCAAGGAGAATTCAGAAGAACAGAAGTCTTAACTATTTTTTGCCATGGAACTTGTTTTAGTCGCTTACAACACGATTTAGTGCAGGAAAGCTGCCATCGAACAAAAGCCCAGATGCACCCCTATTGTGAAACAAGTGAAAAGGATCGTAGATCAGGAAGATCCTCTAAAATAGATAAAGCAATAAGACTGCTTGTTCAAGACCAGGATCAAGTTAAACTAATAGTTGATGGACCGGGAAGCTTTGGCAGCATGACAACTTCTCCTTCCAAAAGCATGATGAGCTACAACACAATCACTGATTATAATAATTCAGCTTCAAAAAATGCAACCAAGCAAATTTTTGGAATAGCATCCGGTTCGGGATGGGACAAAAATGTTGATCTGATCTGCAGGGTTATAATGCAGGTACAGCCTAAAAAAATAAATATGGTGGGCTGGAGCCGGGGTGCTGTAACTGCAGTAAAAACTGCCAATCGTCTATGGGATAAATACTTGGGAATCGAAAAACTAGAAATTAATCTTTTTCTTATTGACCCGGTACCAGGTCCTGGCAACCATAATGACAACACCAGACGCCTTCCCCCCAATGTAAAAGATGTTAAAGTTCTCCTGGAAATGTCCGAAGGCTATGGCTGGGGATTTTCCTTTGCTGCATTAAGGCCAATGAGCCGAAAAACTAAGATGGAAACCATCTTTTTACACGGATTACATCATAGTGCCGCTTGCGGGGAGCTTACTGTAAAAGAAGGAACTAAGCTCAAGGGGAAATTATCAAAAAAGAACACGACTATTCTGCAAATTGGAATAATTGAAAACAAAATAGCTAAATTCCTCCTGGCCGGATTTTTAACAAAACATAGTACTCGTTTTGACTATAAGGATTGGAAAATCACCCTGACCGAGCTATATACATTATATAATGAACTACAGATGACGTACCTGAGAGAACACAATGAACTTGATCAATCATTTAGAAAAACAACCCGTAATAAATGGTTTTGGCCCTATCAATATGGAGGGATAAAAGGAATCAGCCATTATACGGCAATGACCCATTTTGTTAATTACCAGCATTATGAGCTCATGGATGCTTTTGATCCTGAAGAATTAGAAAGAATTAAAGCTCTGGATCAAAAAGCCGGGTTACCCTTTTTAAGGGGAGAAAAAGGCAACCTATGCCCCCCAGACCCAGGTATTTATAAAAACATCCCCCATATCTATAATGCCATTGAAAAAAGCCGATTTAAAATTTTTTAATTATTTTGATTTAACTCAATATCAAATAGACCTTGATCAGATCAAGGTCTATTTATATTACCTGCCCACATGGACAGAAGTTATGTCAAATCCCCGTTTATTCATATCCTCAAAAGGGATCTGACCACCGAGTTTAGAGCAGAACCGGGCATATCAATTTTATAATACCCTGTAATAATACAGCTCAATTGATCAATCACTGAATCACTGGCCCGGGATTCCGGAATTTTTGCCAATCTTTTTGCCGATCCAAGATAGGCTTTGGCAATTTTTTTTGTTTTCTCTTTCCCATCGATTCTAAGCCCGAGAACCTGGAGCCTGGACAGGCCAAATTTTGAAAAGCTGTCACTTTCCTTTGGAAGAAGTATCACTGTAATCTCCTCTCCAAAATCATAATTATCAAGCAGAGTTTCAAGGCTGTGGGGACCAGCAATTGATGAAGGAATATGCCGACTTCCCACCTGGGCTGCAAAGGTGTGCTGCCCGGAATGGAAAGGGCCAGTCATTTTTGCCTTCATATTATCTCTCCAGCAACAATTACGATTACTTATGACTATCTGAGTTCTGGCTCGATCATGCTCCACCAAAGTCCTGTCTTGCCTTAACGTCCTTTCCATTCTTTTATTACGCAGGGTTTGATCTCCATCCCACCTTTCAGTTGGTTTAAAGTCAAAAATATCCAGAAAGGTTCTTAAAGATTTTAAGGCGTAAGGATTTTTGGTGGTTGAGCTTATTGTTCCAATTCTCCGCTTATTTAAAATAAGCGATTTAGAGCCTGTAGTTTCAATTTCGCGGTCTCTTTTTGCACCTGGAGGAAGCAAACAAGTTGAGGTTCCCCGCTTTAGCCACGTTTTAGTTTTCCAGCTTCCTGAATAATCTATTTTGCCATCGGAGGTTTTGGGAGGGGTACAACTATCCAGGTAGCCAGACCCAACAGCATAGGTTACCTCCTCTTCCAGTCCGCAGATATTGGGCAGTGGTCTTTTCGGATTTGCATAATCAAAAACGGGAACCTCTGCAATCAGTCCTTCCACAAAGCTTGTCAACTGCTGCACCCTGGCAGACTCAAGAGAATATCTGTAAAGCTGATGACAACGCCTGGCAACTTTTTTATCATGAGGAGAGGATTTTGGATTATAAATTGCTCTTTTATGGGTTTCCCCGTTTACTATGAGTACTTTTTTTGAATTCAGCAAGCTGTCAAGTTTTTTCAACCTTTCTGAATATTGTTTTTTAATCTCGGATAATCCCAGGGAGGAGCTGCATTCTTCCGCAACTTTACTAAGACCCAACTTGATATTCCAGAAAAGCCAGAAAGCTATACTGCCGTTAAAATTCCTGACGATATCCCTGGCCAAGGATTCCAGGCCGTAGGATATATAATACGCTTCCTGGATCTTGCGGCCGGCTATTTCCAAAAAAAGTTTCTGTCCGTCTCTAAATCCCTTAAAACTGGAATATCCTATCGCTCTGACAACCTTTTGCAGAACAGGAAACATATTTTCCCCGCCGGTCAGGCCTGAACCTCCTTTCAGATAATTATTAAGTTCCTTTGTAATTTCATTAAAACAAAGGGGAGGAGGCGATGCTGGCTCATATGGTGCCATCTTGGATATTTTGTCGACAATACTCCTGGAAGATCTTTTTTCTTGTCCCTGGAGTTCAGCTTGAATTTGATCGGGGATGGTTTTTAATTTTAACAGAGATTCTTCAGGCAATATTTTTTTAAATTTGCGGGTCAACCATTGGCCGAATATCTTCTCTCCGGTGCAAAGATCAAGGCTATCATTTTGTTCTAGTTGCTCAAGTTCCAATACAGCCCAGTTATAGGCCGCAGGTTTATTTCTAAGGCTTGGAACATACCTGCCTGCATAAAAATCTTCTTAGACCAGGCGAATCTGTAAGCGTTTTGGATGATAATTTTATATTATTTATGGTTCATCCGATTAACGCGTACTTTTTTCTATGAAGATCAAAAAGCTTCAATTTGAAAAATTCAAAATCACGATATCCATAGGCCTGCCTTTTCATAGTTTTAATTTTGTTATTGGTTCCTTCCAAAGGCCCTGT
>JAAELK010000303.1 GCA_024226935.1 Desulfobacteraceae bacterium | reverse complement strand
GGGAATAGTTGTGACTGCCCAAATTCTGGTCATACTTTGTGCCGAATTACAGATCATAAGATTTCGACCGTTTTGAAGCATTTTCCCAAATTCATATGGTCTTTTGGAGAAGATTATATGGGCAAAACACCAAAACCCTTGCTGTGACCACAATATATAGGTTTTTGACACGGGTTTGACGGGTTTGGGTCGGGCCAAGTCAACTGATTGAAAACATTGATAAAATGATAAAAATTCACCTCCAAAACAATCTTAAACCGACCTTTTTGCCCCCAGGAAGCAATGGGGCCGGGTCTTGATTAGTGACTAAGGTTGAAAAACCATCATTTGCCTTTATAGGCCTCAACAAAATCATCCGAGGTGATACCGGCCTGGCGGATGGCACTTTTAAGCGTACCAACAGCAAGGGCTTTGTGTTTAGGGATCACACAGCCCTTGTCATCTTTACGCATGACAACATGACTGCCTTTTTTGCGGGCAATGTAAAATCCCAGTTTGATAAAAATCTTGATTGCCTCTTTACCTGAAATCCTCGGCAGTTCAGGCATGGGCAGGCACCTCAAATGTGGTCATAAGGGGGCGTGCGACCTGCTTCATGGGGAACTCTTCCAGATAAAGTTCTGTGGCTTCCTGCAGGTTTTTGATGGCCTCTTCTATGGTCTCCCCCTGGCTGGCCGTTCCCACTTCAGGGCATTGGGCCACATAAAGGGTATCTTCTTTTTGGACAACAGCGGTAAATACACTCATTTGTTCACCTTTATTCATGTACAAGTTCTTCAAATTTTCTGCGTTTGATGAATGCATCAAGGAAAGAGATCACGGTTTCCTGATCATCCTCCGGCAGATCATTGATTGCCTCGATCTTGTTCAGCAGTTTTTGATTTTTAATTTTAGCAACAGCAGCGGTTTTATCATCCCGGATTAAAAAATCAACGCTGACATCAAAGACCTTGGCAAGCCTAACCATTAGTTCCATGGTCGGCCACATAACCCCTCGTTCATATTTAGAAATTCGTTGTAAATCAGCACCTATTTTTTTGCCGAGTTGTCCTTGTGACCAGCCTTTTTTAGTCCTTAATCCTTTTAATTTTTTTGGAAAACCTTTTGACAGGATTGATTCTTTATTTTTCATATTGACCTCCTGAATTGAAATATAATCCATAGAGTGACCAAAAGAAATCAATTTTTTCTTGACTTATAGATTTTTTTGATCAAAAGTTAAGTTGATTTATCTATGTTATTTTGTCAATAATGGGAGGTTTTAGAAAAAAAGGCCATCAACTTGATAACTTTGGCGAGTTGAAGTTGACGGCCCGGCAAACAGATCACAAAGGGGCAAACCCATTTGTAACCGTTTTCTTTTTCTATCGTATCTCCCGTCAAAACACAACACGCAATGAAAGGAGGTGATTCTATTGCATACCAGTCTTGAGACCACAGACATCTTCAGGGGTGCGTTTTTTATCTGCATGGGCGGCGACCTTGCAAACATCCGCTTCAGCAATCGGCAGATCGCAAGTTTTATGTTTACCGGCCGTGACCTGCATAAGCATGACAAAGCCTATATCAACGGCCAGGCCCTTGTTAATCCTTTGCAGTTCAGGGAAGTCCTGAATCATTTACGAGATCTTTTATTTAAAAACCTTCGGGACAACGAGACGAGATATGATAGAAAAAGAAACCATAGAGCACATCAAAGCATCTGTAGACCTTAAATCCCTGGTAGAATCCAGAGGTATCCAATTAAAAAAGAATGGTAAAGGCTGGTTTGGCCTGTGCCCCTTCCACGACGATAAAAACCCTTCTTTATCCATAACCCCTTCAAAAAATGAATGGCACTGCTTTGGCTGCGGTGCGGGCGGTGATGTGATCCGGTTTGTGGAATTGTTTGATAGGGTAGATTTTAAAGAAGCGGTAAAACAGCTGTCCAGTGATAACACTGTAAAACCGGCATTGAAGCGTTCGGTGGCTAAAAAGAAAACACATTCAAAGATTAAACTGACTCCCGGCCATATCAAATTGTTCAACCGGGTCATAGAGTTTTACCACTCAGCCTTTGCAGAGGATGACAGGGCAAGACTTTACCTTCAAAGCCGGGGTATCACAGATAAATCCCTGTTCTCTGATTATCATATCGGTTTTGCCAACGGTACTCTTTTAAATGTGCTGCCCGATGATAAGAAAATCACAAAGCAGTTAAAAGAAATAGGTATCCTAAACAGCAAGGGAAAAGAACACCTTTACGGCTGTGTGACGTTCCCGCTGTACGGCACAGACGGCAACCCTTTGGGGATGTATGGCCGTCGTATTGACGGCATGGCAAAGGGAGCGGATCATTTATACCTGCCCGGAGGCAGAGAAGGCCTGTTCAACCGACAGGCCGCCAAAACCCATAAAGAAATTATCCTGACAGAATCCATCCTGGACAGCCTGACCCTGATCAACCATGGCATAAAAAACACTATTCCCTGCTATGGCACCAACGGTCTGACAGAATCGCACATCAGCTTGCTACAGCAAAACCAGGTTGTGACCGTGTATATCTGTTTTGATGGAGACAAAGCAGGCCAAACAGCCCTTCCTGTAATTAAAGAACGGCTTAATAATACCCATATAACAACCTATCCAGTAATTTTGCCCTACGGCCAGGATATCAATGATTTTTTTCTTTTAACCGCTGAACGCCCCACCGCCAATCCAAAAGAAAATTTTAATACCCTTGTTGCCATGGCTAACCCGGTGGTTAAGAAAGAAAATAAGCCGAATATCCGTAAAACAGATTGCGGTTTTACCATGACCGTGCTTGACCGCAAATACGAGGTCCGGGGGATATCAAAAAAGGGCAGTAAACTAAAAGCCACGGTCAAGGGTATTGATAATAAAAAACGCATGCATGTTGATACTGTGGATTTTTACTCGGCAAGATCCAGGACCTTTCTTCTCAAGGGTCTGTCCAACCTGTTCGGTATGGATGAGGCCATTATCACCAAAGATATAACCAGGCTTTTGGAACATGCAGAGCAATACCGGGTTCCAGATCCGGATAAAAAGATGGCAACAGCCATGACGGACAAGGACAAAACCCATGCCTTAAAGTTCTTAAAAAATCCGGACATGTTCGCCGCAATCCTCACAGATTTTGAAACCCTTGGCTACACCGGTGAAGAAATGAACAAGCTGCTGTGTTATGTGGCGGCTGTCTCCAGGAAGATGGAGTCACCTTTGTCTGTCATGATCCAGTCAAGATCCGCAGCCGGTAAATCCTATCTCCAGGACACGGTACTATCTCTGGTTCCAAAAGAGGACTGTACCAAATACACAAGACTGACTGACCAGGCCCTGTTTTATACCGGCAAGGACAGTTTAAAACACAAGATCCTTGCCATAGAGGAACTGGACGGTATGAACGGGGCTATTTACTCCATCCGGAGCATCCAGTCATCCAAAGAGATCACCATAGCCTATACCGGTAAAGACAGTGCCACTGGCGAACAAAGAACCATGGAAAACAAGGTGGAAGGCCCCTTGATGGTATTTATCACCACCACCCAGGTGGATATTGACGGTGAGACTGCTTCCAGGTTTGTGTTTATATCCATTGACGAATCAGAAGACATGACCAAAAAAGTTTTGGCAAAACAAAGACAGACCCACACCATGCAGGGCATGCTCAATAAATTAAAATCAGAAGAGATCATTAAAAAGCACCACAATGCCAACCGGCTGCTAAAGCCGTTGCATGTGTTCAACCCCTATGCAGAACTTTTGACCTTTACCAGCAAATCGTTAAGGGCAAGACGGGACCATACCAAATACCTAAATTTGATATCTGCGGTGGCCTATCTGTTCCAGTACCAGAAGAAAATACAAACCATGAAATTTAAGGATAAAATCATTGAATACATCAACGTCACCCTGGACGATATAAAAAAGGCCAACACTATTGCTAATTATGTATTGGGCCGCAGCCTTGATGAATTGAGCCCGCCCTCAAGAAAACTGCTCATGCTGGTAAAACAGATGTGCAAAGAAAAAGTAGCAGACCATCATTTTAACCGTCGTCAGATCAGAGAGCACAGCGGATGGAGCGACTTCCAGGTAAGAACCCATATCAGACAACTTGAAGACCTGGAATATATTTATTCTGTCATGGGCAAAAGGGGCAAAGAATACGTTTACGAGCTGGCCTACAACGGCGAAGGAGAAGACGGGCAACCCTTTGTGATCGGGCTTACCGATACAGAGCAGTTAAAAGAAAAAGCAAAAAAGGCCGGGATCACGGGTGAGAACGAGGGGTAAAACATGAACTTAGAGCATAAAGAATCAAACTACGAGGGCAGTTCGAGCCCGCATCGAGGGCACTACGTGATTTATCTTTTAACTGCCAAAACCATTATCAATAAAGGCATTATATGAAGATTGCCTTCGACTTGGCGATAACTTGGAGAAAATATATTAGAACACCACCGTTAAAAATCGTCATCATAACCGAAAAGGAGGACGTATGACATTTACACAAGCCATCCGGGAACTTGATTTAAGGCATCCGATTAGTCAAAGGCCCCTGTCTTCCCAAGAACTGATAAACTTTTTGAAAGAAGATGTTGTGCTGGCAGCAAGACGGCCCGGTTGCTGGGAAGCTTCCAATATGATGCAGATACTTCTGTGTCACGGTTTTATAGAAAAAAAATATTATTAACAAGGAGGCTCATATGTATATGGAACTGCTGTTTAAGTTCAAGGAACACCTCAAGGTGCTGAATAGAAGCCCTTCCACCATCAAGGCATATGCCATGCACACAAAAGACTTTTTGCACTCCATCGATATCAGGGATGTCAAAAAAATTACCACCACCATGATAGAAACCTGGATTGCCGGTCTTTGGGATTACAGAAGCGATCAGGGCAAGTCTTACAGTACCGGCACAATCAGTATCAAAGTACGGTCCGTCAAACGGTTCTTTGAGTTCCTGGAGAAAACCAACGTCATTTTTATAGATCCGGCCCAATTTATAAAAGAGCCTAAGAAGAATACCAAGATAAAACCGGTTCTCACCCCTAAAGAAGTCCACAAAATATTTGATCAGCCCAACCTTGGAACCTTGACCGGCATCCGTGACCGAACCTTGCTTGAAGTATTTTACGCCACCGGAATCCGGCTCAATGAGTTGTGTTCTCTGACCATTTATGATGCAGATCTCCAGGGCGGTGTATTAAGGATCAACAAGGGAAAGGGATCCAAGGACCGGGTAGTGCCCCTGGGCAAACATGCAAAAAAGTTCCTGCGGGAATACATATCCAAGGTAAGACCCAGGTTTGCCAAAAAGAACCGGACCAGCCGTTATCTGTTCATGGATTATCTTGGCAGTCCCGTCAGCAAGGCGGTGGTCTCCATAATGATCCGCAGGTGCCGGAAAGCAGCTAAAATAAAAAAACAGGTCACAGCCCATACGTTCAGGCACACCTTTGCAACGGTGCTGGTGAAAAACGGGGCCGACGTCCGGGCAGTTCAAAAGATGATGGGCCATGCTAACCTTAAGACCACCCAAGTTTATATCAGATCCCTTGGCCTGGACATAAAAAAGGAACATCAAAAGACCCATCCAAGGGAGAAGGATAAAGAGAATATTAAATCAAGCAGACCGCATATAGAAAGGGTCAAAGGTCACTATGAAAGACGATCCGTTTAAACCACATATCGATCTGATCAGGCAATCTTTGAAGGTCCGCAACTTTGCAGAAAGAACAATAGAGCAGACCTGCTGGAAACTCGACAAGTTCACCGCCTGGTTGATCCAAAACGATATTGTTACCATTGATGCCATCACCAAAGATGCCGTCAGATCCTACCAGGTTGAGCTTTACCAAATGATTAATGCAAAGGGCAGACAGAACAGCGTGGGGTATCAAAACGGGATGCTGTCGGCAGTCAAGCAGTTTACCCGGTTTTTGTACGAAAGGGATTTTATCGTGTCTGATCCGGCAAGAGATATCCAATATGCCAAAATCCCGAAATCTTTGCCCAGGGGGATATTAACGCCGTCGGAAGCTAGAAGGATCATTCATGCTCCAGACATCAAAACCGTGATCGGATACCGGGATAGGGTCATCCTTGAGGTGTTGTACACCAGCGGGATCAGAAAGGAAGAGATCAACAACCTGACCCTAAATGATGTGGATTATCATGATGGATTTTTAAGGATCGACAACGGCAAGGGACAAAAGGACAGGATTGTTCCCCTGGGCAGGATCGCTTGCAGATATCTTGAAAATTATATCAAATCGGTAAGGCCTGATCTGATCAAAGATCCATACAATAATCATCTGTTTTTATCCCTGAGAGGTAACCGGCTGTCCAAAAATATGGTATGGGAGCTGGTAAAGAAATATGCAAAAAAAGCCAGGATCAAAAAGAACGTTCATCCCCATACGTTCCGGCACACCTGTGCAACGGCCATGCTCAAAAACAAAGCGGATCTGAACACCATCCGCAAGATCCTGGGACACAGATCATTAAACACCACCCAGATCTATACCCACCTGAATATCACTGATTTAAAAGCTGTTCATAAACAATGTCATCCACGGGAAAAAGACAGGGAATAGTTTTTCTTTTAACCGCTGGGGCTTCAACTGCCTTAAAAACCCTTTGAT
>JAAELK010000302.1 GCA_024226935.1 Desulfobacteraceae bacterium | reverse complement strand
TAGTGTGTGAACGAAAAGTATTTTTACCTGTAATTACAGGCAGTAAACAGATTAGTGAACAATGAAACTATTGAATACCTAAAAATATTCCTTTACAAATGAAGCAAAGTGCAATATGCAACTACAAGCGTAACATATTGATTAAATGACATATGTACGAAGTGTGGCTGCATATCACAAACAATTAAAGAATGCAAGAAAAAACTAAAATTCGAAAGGATTCGAGAAAAAAATGAGACAATTATTAGAGCCCCAGATCAAATTTGGAGAAATTGCTATCGAAGACATTAAATTCGATTTGCGATCTCGTGACGAAATCCCAAAACTGCTGATGGGATTACAGGGCATCTATTGTAATACCGCAGTCCGAAAAAAGGTCTTCGCGATTTTAGAAGGAATAACCCCGAAAAATGTCAATTCGAAAAACGGACGCCCTGGGATGGACTTGTGGAAAATATTCGTCTTGGGAACCCTTAGACTCTGCTGCAATTGGGATTACGATAAAGTCACAGAGATAGCTAACAACCACTATACTCTACGATTGATGCTTTGCCACCCATGTGAAGATAAATCACTTTACGCCCTTCAAACAATAAGAGATAATGTTTCCCTTTTTACACCCGAAATTCTGGATAAAATCAACCAAGTCATCATCCAATACGGCCATAAGCTCGTTGGAAAAAAAAACGGTGAAGACCTGAACGGAAGTATTGATTCATTTGTTTTGGAAACAGATGTCCATTATCCGACCGATAGAAATCTCCTTTTTGATGCCATGAGAAAAATAATTGTATTGATAATGACCTTGTGCGATCAATTAGACTTATGCGGTTGGCGTAAAGGCAAATATAATATCAAAAAAGTAAGAGGTCTTCTACTCAAGGCTCAACGTTTGAAAAAATCAACTTCAAAAAATAAAAAGAAGAGAGCTGAGAGGGAGAAGTTGATCATTGAGGCACATTTGGCTTACATTGAGTTTGCCTGTTCAATTATCGATAGAGTTAAAGATATCATCGATAATATATCATGTTTTGATATTTTGCTGCAATTTAAAATCGATGAAATCCGCAAGTATATCATCCATGCCGAGAGGCAAATCGATCAGATTCGCAGAAGAGTTGTCGAAGGTGAAACAATTCCTCATAATGAAAAAGTGTTTTCGATTTTTGAAGAGCATACGGAATGGATCAGTAAAGGCAAGGCCGGCGTCCCTCAGGAATTGGGGCTGAGAGTGTGTATCGTAAAGGATCAATTCGGGTTTATCCTTCATCATCGAGTGATGCAAAATGAGACGGATGACAAAATCGCAGTACCCATGGTTCGTGAAACGAAAGAGCGCTTTCCCGAATTTAATAGTTGTTCATTCGACAAGGGTTTTCACAGTCCATCGAATCAGCAAGATCTCAAGGACATTCTTGATCGGGTGGTGCTTCCCAGAAAAGGCAGGTTATCGAAAGCGAATAGGGAAATAGAGGAATCTGATTGGTTCAAGGAAGAGCGTAGGAAGCATTCACTGGTGGAGTCTTCCATCGCGGCACTTGAAAATCATGGTTTGGATCGCTGCAGGGACCATGGACTTCATGGATTCAAACGCTATGTTGCCTTTTCTGTTGTGGCAAGAAATATTCAAATGGTCGGTAATATTCTTCAACAAGAGGAACGTAAGCGACAGGACCGAATGAAAAAGAAACAAGCGAAGGTGCTCTTAGCCGCCTAACTTTTAGGAAAATTCACTGGTGACTAATTATTGGAGGATAGGTGCGCTCAATATGCGTTAAAATAGCTGATATTGCAGCTATTTGATGGGTCTTCATGTCGATTTGTATCGTTCTTTTTATATTTTTATCGCAGAGTCATTTCGGTGTGGTATTTTTCAACACTAAATTTGGCCCCCGAGACGCCAATCGGGGGGTTTTCGTTCAGACACTATATAGGTCCTTCAGCGCCTCTATTTCATTTTTGTTAACATCGATGGAGTAGGATTCCGCGCCCATAATGAACTTGATTTCAACATCCATGTCCACCGTGCCGGCTGTTTCCAGCGCTACATTGCTAACCTGGTGCGTGTTGTAATCAAGACGCTTTAGAAGACGCTTCTTGCTCATGGCGGATGTCCCGTCGAGATGAACCAATGCCTGGTTTGTAAAGCAATATTC
>JAAELK010000301.1 GCA_024226935.1 Desulfobacteraceae bacterium | reverse complement strand
TATTGATTATGTTGTTTCTGGCTTTGCCCTGCTTTGCTGGTCAATATAAAGTATTGAAGGTTGTGGATGGTGACACCATTGATGTTCTTTATATGGGTGTTAAGGAACGGATCAGGTTATTAAATGTTGATACTCCTGAATCTGTTCATCCGGATCAATCAAAAAATACCCCCATGGGTGAAAAGGCTTCTGCATACACAAAAAACCGATTGAATAATAAAATAGTTGAGCTGGAGTTTGAATCCAAACTCAGGGGCCGGTATGGCCGGTTACTGGCTTATGTGATCGTTGACGGGGTAAATTATAATCTTGAACTTATCCGAAATGGTTGGTCCCCATACCATACCAAATACGGGACAAGCAAAAAATATCATACTCACTTTATGTCAGCCGAACAAAATGCCAAGGCCCAGGGTTTAAATATTTGGGCGGTGGCTGATAATGAGTCTGCCGGTTCTCCTGCAATAGGTAAAACGGAAGCTGCAAAAGATTATTCTGGGAATGTTAAGAGTTTGAAGTTTCACAGGCCTGGTTGCAGGTATTATAATTGTAGCAAGTGTACTGTTAAATTTAAAACCAGGGCTGCTGCCGTTCATGCCGGGTATGTGCCTTGTGGGGTTTGTAAGCCGTGACTTTTTAAGTCGTGATATTGAAAAGGGGTCTTTTATTCTGGATCCGGACTTGGCCTAGTCGGAATAGGATTCGAAATGGCATTCTCTGCATATAGTTTGGCATCATCTGTTATTGTAAAGCATTTTTACATTCTTTATAATGTTGAATAATCAGTAAGTTGACAGATTACGCTTTTTAGTGCGAAGGTTGAGGTATCCCTATTTGTGGTAAAGGTAAAATATTTTAATAGAGGAGAACTAAAGTGAAAAAATTATTGAGAATAACTTCAGCAATATTGCTATCACTATTTATTTCGACAGCAGTATTTGCAGATCAAAAAACACAAAAGGAAATAAACCCTAAAGTTTTAATTGGAACATGGGTGCTCACTGGGAAAGGACAGCAGTATTTATGGACAGGTCATGTTGACCAAACTTACATATGTACATATCCGGAAAGATCTGAAAGTGTTTGCCATGGGATGTATAAAAAGATTGGAAAGAATAAATATGAAGCAACTGACTGGTCTTTCACTTTTTCAGAAAATGGAAAAGAAAAATACCTTATAGAAACAATTTCTGAGTTTACATTACAAAGAAAAAATGAACACATTATAATGAAGGGAAATGCTATAAGTATTTTACTGGACCCTAAGACAAATAAACAGGTCAACAAGCCACTTACAAAAAAGGATGTGCTCCCTTTTACAGGAAGAATGCTTAACATTAAGCCTTTTGCAACACCCTGAAGTATTTAAATTAGTGCTACCCTGCATCCCCCCGAAAAGTATAGTAGGATTTAATTGAATAGAAAGGGGTCTTTTGTTCTTCGCCTGGGCGACTCCAGGAGAGAAAAAAGACCCCTTTTTTTATTGCTGTAGCGTGTCGGCACTTCATGAAAAGACCCCTAACTTGGGTATTTTTGATGGGTTTTCCCTGGTTTCCAAAAAGAAAAAAGGTTCATCCGATTAACGCGTACTTTTTTCTATGAAGATCAAAAAGCTTCAATTTG
>JAAELK010000300.1 GCA_024226935.1 Desulfobacteraceae bacterium | reverse complement strand
CCTATCTAAAAAACAAACTTCTCGCTGGAAAGTGGTAAGCCTACAAACACCCCGGGCTGTTCCTTTTGAGGAACAGCCCTATAATCATTTCACCATTTTCTATCCAACATGTCAAATAAAGAAAACTGGATCATCGAGTATCATTACTAAAAATTGTGAAAGGAAATTATGGAAAGAAGTGGAACAAAAGAAGGATTTCATTCATTACATAGATAAAAATGGTGCTTTTATTTATGCATGGCATTTAAAAAATATCCAAAGCCTGTTGATTTGTGTATTGCCGGGAATACAAGAAACTAATACCGGGCAAGAGATGATAACAATTGTTGTCCCGTTGTGTATCGAAATATTTAATAAAGATAGATTGTTGCTTGAGGAAAAACAATTGCTTTTGATTCATAAGAAGCAGCGGGATAGAAAAATTCAGGTTCTGGAAAAAAAATACCAGGAAATTTTAATTGAAAATCACGAGCAGAGTGCCAATTATTCGAAATTATTACGTTCTGAAATTAAGCTGCAAACGGCTAAATTAAAAAAATTTAATAAATCGTTGATTAGTGCAAAGGAAAAGGCCGAGGCAGCCAATATTGCCAAAGATCAATTCCTTGCCAACATGAGTCATGAAATTCGTACTCCCATGAATTCGATATTGGGGTTTTTAGAATTGACACTTGAAGATTCATCAATTAAATCAGGGCCTAAACAACAACTATCAATTGCGTACAGTTCTGCCCGGGGATTGTTGGCTTTGATAGATGATATACTTGATGTTAGTAAGCTGGGAAGTGGAAATCTGATCCTGGAAAATAAATCGTTCAGGTTACTTGATTTAGTTAAAAAAATTTTTGACACTTTGGAAATAGAGGCAAAAAAAAAAGGTTTGTCTCTTTTGTACGATATCCATCCATCGATATCAGTAGTTTTTTTGGGTGATGCCTTTCGACTTAATCAAGTTTTGATAAATCTTATCGGTAATGCCATCAAATTCACCCACCAGGGAAATATAAAGTTAAAAATAGTTCCCGGTGAAAAGAAAAGTCAGTTACATTTCATGGTTGAAGATACGGGAATCGGTATTTCTTCTGAACGTTTGGAAAGGCTTTTTGACCCATTTATACAGGCAGACACATCGACTACTCGAGAATATGGTGGTACAGGGCTTGGGACAACAATCTCCAAGCAGATTGTCGAACTTATGGGGGGGAGAATCTGGGTGGAAAGCAAACCCGGAAAAGGCAGTACATTCCATTTTATTATTAATATCGAATCAGTAGATGATGATGAGATTGAAAAAATCCATGTTGAAATCAAACCAAAACAGATTTTGGCTGCTTGCAATTGCTGTTTAAGAATATTATTGGCAGAGGATACCCAAGCAAATGCTATCTTGGTTATAACACGACTGGAACGCCAAGGTCACAAGGTCATCGTTGTCGCCAATGGAAAAGAAGCCGTCCATGCCTTTCAAGAAGAACCCTTCGATATTATTCTCATGGACATTCAAATGCCTGTCATGGACGGACTTGAAGCGACAAGGCATATCCGTTCCCTTGAAAAGGATTCCGGCGGACATATACCCATTATTGCGCTGACTGCAGATATAATGAAAGGAGAGGCTGAAAAGTTTTTGAAAGTTGGAATAGATCATGTTGTGGCCAAACCAATAGATTTTACCGATTTGACTGCAATTTTAGGTAAAGTGGTTCCGGACAATTTTTTCGGAAAAGTTGCACAAAATGACGATAGTGAATCTGTTGTACCCCTGAACTTGGTACAAATAGAGGGAGTTGATATTGAAAAAGGTTTGGATCGTTGGAAGGACTTTGATGTATATTGGGATTCATTAATAGTATTTGCCAAAAAATATTCAAGTTTTGCGGAAAAGTTATCCCATTTAATTGACATCGATGATATTGAAATGGCAAGGCAAATGGCGCATAAAATAAGCGGGGGAGCTGGAAATTTGTCCGTTATTAAAGTTGCCGATATTGCAGGAAGTATTAATATCGCCCTTAAGAAAAAAAATATCAAAGACGCAAAAAAACAATTAGTTTTATTTGAGGAAGAGTTAAATTCAGTTATTGAATCAATTTTAAAATTTGATAAAAAGCCCAGGGTTCAGAACTCTTTAAAAGAATTTGATCCAGTCAGGATAAATCAATTAATAAAACAAATTGAAAATGCCTTTGATCAATATTCCCCCCAGCTTCTTGAACCACTTATTCAGGAGATAGGGACCTTTATTCCCAGGAATAGATTACGACCGGTCATTAAATATTCAGAAGAGTTGGATTTTGATGGTGCAAAAATAGAATTTTTAAAACTTAAAGAATCATTGCAATTGGATTGAGGAGGAAAACATGTTTCTTGATAATTACCGAATCCTTGTTGTGGATGATGAGGTAAACAATAGAAAGCTTCTTCAGCAAATCCTACAAGATCAATATCAGGTGTCGTTTGCGGTAAATGGAAAACAAGCACTTACAGTGGCAAAGAAGGTTAAGCCGGATCTTATTTTGTTGGATATCATGATGCCTGAAATGGATGGGTATGAAGTATGTAAAAAATTAAAATCAGAGACAAAAACCCATAAAATTCCAATTATTTTTATTACTGCAATGAATGAAGTTGAGGACGAAGCTTATGGCTTTGGGGTAGGTTGTGTCGACTATATCACAAAGCCAATTTCCAAACCTATAGTTATGGCAAGAGTGGCGACACACCTTGCTCTATATAATCAGCAAAAAGAGTGTGAAATAGAGGTGGCGGGGCGGACGGCCATGTACGAGGAAAGCCAGAAATCTGCTATCTATATGTTGGGTGAAGCAGGTCACTTTAATGATGATGATACAGGATATCATATTTGGCGTATGGGAGCATATTCTGCAGCTATTGCTCGATCATTCGGCTGGTCTGTGGATAAAACAGCCCAGCTTGAGTTGGCAGCAGCAATGCACGATACTGGTAAGATAGGAATACCGGATGCGGTGCTCAAGAAACCTGGGAAACTGGATGATAAAGAGTGGGAAATAATGAAATCCCATACTACCATCGGGTATAATATTTTATCCAAAAACAACACCCCTTTTTTTCAAATGTCCGCTGAAATAGCTTTGAACCACCATGAAAAATGGGATGGAAGTGGTTATCCCAATGGCCTGAAAGAATCTGAAATCTCTGAAGCTGTGAGAATAGTAGCCATTGCTGATATTTTTGATGCCTTGACAATGAAACGTCCCTATAAAAAAGCATGGCCGGTTGAGGATTCTTTTGCAGAAATTGAAAGGAGTGCTGGGACTCATTTTGATCCGATATTTACGGATTCTTTTTTGAAAATTAAAGACCAGATAATTGTTATTAAAAAAAAATGGGAGGAATAAATCATGGGATTTAAAAGTATCCTTGTTTTAATAGTATATTTTGTATTCCTCCATCCTTTTTTCGTGTTGTCGGGTGATCCCGAAAGATAATACAGTTTTTTTTGAATCAGCTTAATGAATATCTGGTAAGCTGTATGGGAAAAAAATAGAATCATAAGGATTCATAAATTGAATTCTTAGCAAAAACTTGATCATTATCTTGCAATTTATGTTCACACGTCAGTGGAGGTATTTTTGTATCGGTATAATTTAACAGGAAGCCGGCTTGCACGCAAACTGACCATAATTGTAGTACTTCTGGGTCTTGTTTCTGTATCGGCGAGCACAGCGATAAAACTATATTTGTCATATAAGCAAGATATGAAACAAGTTTCTTTAAATTTCGACTTAATTGAGGCCAGTTACATAAATAGTCTGATTAATAACATTTGGGTATACAATGACCAGCAAATTGGTATTCAACTTGATGGGATGCTGGGCTTGCCGGGTATCGAATATGTAAATATCAATTCCGAGGGTCAAATTGTCTGGTCATCCGGTATAATCAAATCAAAAAATACTTTAGAAAAAAAATTCGAGCTGATATATCGAAATGGAAGCCAGCACAAATCACTTGGAACACTATTGGTTGTTGCCGGGCTTGATTATATATATAAGGATTTGTTTGCAGGAACACGTGTTGCTTTATTGATTTCAGCGGTTACGATCTTTTTTGCTACGGGGTTTATATTGTTAATATTTAGGAATATGGTAACACGACATCTGACTAAAATTGCGCATTTTGTTAATACGCTTGATATGAAACAAAGGGATGCTGTTCTTTGTCTAAACCGCTCATCTTCGCCGGGCAAGAAAGCAGATGAACTCGATGATGTGGTTGATGCAATAAATAATATGCGAAGAAATCTCTTAGAATCCATTAAGGAACTTAGAATCAGTGAAGAGAAATTTAGAACCCTTGTTACAAATATCGAAGAAATAGTTTATATGATCGATAAAAACGGAATATTTCTTCTTTCCGAAGGAAAAGGTCTTTGCGCATTGGGTTTGAAACAGGGACAGGTTGTTGGAAAATCTGTTTTTGAGTTGTATAAAGATTATCCGGATATGTTGGAAAAAATGCAAAAAGCTCTTAATGGTGAAACTGTAACCACAGAGGTAAATATTAATGGTATTTATTTTAGAAGTTGGTACACACCCCATACAAATCCTGAAGGTGAAATAATTGGATTAATAGGTTTGTCAGTAAATATTACCAGGCAAAAGCAGGCAGAGGTTGAAAAGGAAAAACTTGAATCTCGTCTTTTGCAAGTCCAGAAGATGGAAGCCATAGGTACTCTTGCAGGAGGCATTGCCCATGATTTTAATAATATTTTGTCTCCCCTGTTGGGTTATGCTGAGATGCTTCAAGAAGATCTTCCTGAAAATAGTCCGGAACAAGAAAGTATTACTGAAGTTCTCAAAGCTGCCTTGAGAGCAAGAGACCTTGTCAAACAAATTCTTACCTTCAGCAGGCAGGTAAATCAGAACATTAAACCCATAAAAGTTCAATCTATTCTTAAAGAAGTTCTTAAATTGCTTAAGTCTTCAATTCCAAAAACAATTGATATCCAGACAAAAATTGATCATGATTGTGGTGGGGTGGTTGCTGATCCTACCCAGATTCATCAGTTGATAATGAATCTGGCTACAAATGCTTATCACGCCATGCAAGAATCCGGAGGTCAATTAAAAATAATCTTTAAGCAAACTCTGATTGATTCAAAACCTTTAGGGTTTGATGAATTGATGCCTGGTCAATATGCATTGCTTAAAGTTATTGATACAGGTATGGGCATAAAAAAAGATGTGATGGATAAAATATTTGATCCATACTTTACGACAAAATCAAAGGATAAAGGCACTGGATTAGGTCTTTCAGTAGTGCAGGGAATTGTCAAGGGTTGTAATGGATATATCCATATTTATAGTGAATCAGATCAAGGAACTGAAGTTCATGTGTATCTGCCAATAACAAAGAAAGTATCAGATAATGTAAAGCCCGATCCATTACAGCCAATTAGAGGCGGTTCGGAGTTAATTTTACTGGTGGATGATGAAAAATCAATCGTCAAAATGGAGCAACAGATGCTTGAACGATTGGGCTATGAGATAGTATCCAGAACTGGAAGTATTGAAGCTCTTGACGCATTTAAGGAAAATCCGGATAAATTTGATTTAATTATTTCTGATATGACCATGCCTGATATGACGGGTGTTCAACTTGCCAAAGAAGTTAAAGCCATACGAACTGATATCCCCGTTATTATCTGTACCGGTTTCAGCGATCACATAAGTGAAGAAACCAGTAGTGAATTTGGTATTCAAGGTTATGTGGCAAAACCGGTTGTAAAAAGGCAAATTGCTCAACTTATCAGAGAGGTTTTAGATAAATCTGATGATTAATACCTGGTAAATAAATCTCACTAATGGCCGGAATGGCTTCTGAAGGTGAGCTGTTCAATTAGGAAATCCTATTTGAAAAAAAGTCTGATTCAGGTCGCAGTTCCATTTTTTTTGATGATTTTATCAACTTTAAAAATTGGTTATAATAATTTATTGAACCATGGAGGAGGGTTATCAATGAAGGTAGCCGTTATTGGAGCCGGTTCTGCCGGTACCGCCATTGCTGGTGTTCTTGCCAGTAAAAATCATGAAGTTGTAATTTATAACAGATCAATTGAAAAAATTGAGAATATAATCAAGGATGGTTTCATCAGAGTTACAGGAGTATACGATCTCAAAGGATACGTGACGGCCACCCGGGATTTAGGCACGGCAGTGAGAAAAGATACCGAGCTTATTATGATTGCTACAACATCCAATGCCCATGACGAATTGGCCTGCAAGCTGGTTCCATTTTTACATGATGGTCAAGTCATAATCTTAAATCCTGGAGGAACATTTGGAACTATCAATTTTGCCAGTAAGCTGGTTGACAGCGGCCATGTTAAAGACGTGATAATTGGTGAAACCGAGAGCTTGATTTATGCAGTTCGTCAAAGAAAATCCGGATTAGTTGATATCGCAGGCGAAAAAAAAAATCTGGGAATATCTGTTTTGCCTTCTTTCCATAAAGATCGCGTTAAAAAAATGCTGGATAATCTGGCTGATGGTTTTTATCCGGCTGATTTTGTTGTAACAAGTTTGAGAAATCCTAGTGCAATCACCCATCCTCCGATTATGTTGGCCAATGCCGAAAAAATAAAGAAGGGAGAAAGGTTTTTATTTTATGGGGATGGTGCCACCAAAGAAGTTTGTCAACAAATTGAATATGCCGATGCAGAGCGGATGGCTATAGCCGAAAAACTGGGCGTTTCATTGGATCCCCTGCTTGATTTTATTCACATTGTGTATCCTGCCTGTTCGGGTAATACTATTTATCAATGTTCCCATTCAAATCCTGCCTGGGAACATATTTATGCTCCATTAGCGTTGGATGTACGCATGTTAACAGAAGATGTTCCCTATGGTTTGGTCCCAATGTCTGAAGCTGCAAAATATCTTGGTGTTGATACACCGGTTATTGATAGTTTAATTGATGGAACTTGCGGACTATTGGGTGTTGATTATAGAAAGAACGGTCGGCATATTAAGTCTTGGGCAGGTCAGGACCTAAGTTCCAGTATAGAGCAGATAAAGACAATTGGAAAAATTAGTGATTTAAATAATTTAAAGTCTTGAAAAGGAGTCGGGTGTGTATTGGCAATCGATGGCATTGCTAAGCGGTTTTTTTTATGCAGTTTCAATTATATTAAGAAAAATTGTTTTGCAGGATAACCAAAGTGATCCATATTCCTGTGCGGTTGTGTTTCACTTTTTATCAGGAGTTTTGGCGGTTGGACTTGCCTTAATACTGGGACAGGATATATTTTTTCTTCCTGATCTGTCGCTGACATTAATGTTCCATCTGGTATCAATAATTTTTTTGTTCAGTCTTGGTGTCGTACTTGTGTTTATATCAATGAAATATATTGAAGCCTCGGAATTTGCGATAATTTACACTAGTAGAGTTTTTTTTACAATTATTGCTTCATTTGTTTTTTTAGATGAGGTTTTAATGCCTATCCAATTTATAGGAACTTTGTTCATTGTTGCTGGAATTGTTATGATCAATATTCGCAGGGAAAATTTTTTTTTTCCCAGGCCAACTATCCTGGCCATTGCTGCAGCAATTTGTATTGGTTTTTCCGCAACTTATGCCAGGTATCTGTTGGGATTTGTAAATCCATATCAGTTTAATATTTTTATGCTGCTTGGCTCAAGTATATTACTTTTTTTGGTCAAGGTGAGTAGTGCAAAGCATTTTAAATATTTTTCCAGGATAGAAATGATTTTTAAAATGCTTGCACTTAGTCTGGTATACACCTTTATGAACATCACTTTTTATCTTGCGATGGAGAGCTGTGAGAATTCATCCCAGGTAATGTCGCTTTTTATGAGTGGCTTGATCATGAGTATTGTGTTGTCTATTATTTTTCTCAAAGAAATAGAAAATATAAAAATAAAATTTCTGGCTGCAATTATTTCATTTATCGGAGTTTTGTTTTTGATTTAGTTTTTCAAGGGAATAGCAAACTTGATGTGACAGGCTGGTGTGCATAACCATGACGATGTGTCATGATCAGGCTATTTTAATAATTCAACAATAGTTACCGATAATTAATTGCCATGGTAATTAGTATATATCTATCAAGAATATAGTTCACCGTTAAATGTTTTTGGAGTATACCAATTTTTTTTTATATTTTTTCTTTTAACTGTTTGGTATTCTTGGGAAGAAAAGGGATGGCGGAAGTGCATGGGAATCGAACCCATCTTTAGATTTTTAACTATTTGATTTTATTGTATAATTTGAGACAAAAGTTATTGCGGGACCAAATGGGAACCAAATGTTATTTTATTAATCTAAGCAATCCAGATATTTGATTAGAACCTGCTTCCATTAATTCTCTTTTTCTCGCGACTTCAGTCTTGGCATATTTATGGACTGAATCTAATCGAGCGTGATCCGTGATCGTTTGGAGATCTGACAAGGCCATGCCTTGTTCATTTATAAATTGACTGCACGAACTATGCTTTAATCCAGAATACAAATCAATATTTTCTCCTGCTTTAGTGCAGGCAGCTTTCCAAATAACATTCAAAGATTCATTGGTATATCGTTTCCCATTTTTCCGGGCTCGTTGGTTTTGAAACATAAAATCGCCAGGTTGTTGCGCCAAATAATCAATCAAAGGAATCATATTTGAATGACAGGGTATAACGTGTTCTTTGCTTGTTTTAGTGCTGTTTACCAGTATTCGGGCGCTGATGCTTCGTCGGATTGTAAAAACCTTGTTTATTAGATCATAATCGCATTTGTGAAGGGCGCAAGCTTCGGCGGGTCGGCGTAGGTGATATTTTAAAAACCAGAATATAGGTTGATGCTCTTCCGGGATCGCTTCAATAATTGAGATCTGTCGATCAGATGGTAACCATTTGATTGTAGGTTCTTTTATTTCATAGTCACTTTTTTTGGGAAATGGTGGAATTTCAAAAATTCTTTTTGCTCTCCAGGCATAATCAAGAAAAGCATGGAAACACATCATTACATTATGCTTACCTTTTCCTGTTAGTTGTAACGAGTCTAAGAGACTATCAAGAGTATCAAGTTGGATTTCATGTAATTGGATAGGATGCGCTTCAAAGAATGGTTTGATCCAGTTTTTAAAA
The DNA here is from genome assembly GCA_024226935.1 of Desulfobacteraceae bacterium. Classification (GTDB taxonomy): domain Bacteria; phylum Desulfobacterota; class Desulfobacteria; order Desulfobacterales; family Desulfobacteraceae; genus NBML01. The sequence continues at coordinate 16,725 of JAAELK010000300.1, read as the reverse complement.
TAAGAATTGTATCCCTTGTATGTGGCTGGTTTTTTCTTGGCCTTGGTGAGCAACCATTTTTCAAAATACGGAATTACGTCTGTCCACCCTTTATCAGTGTATTTTTCAATTCTGAAAGTGCTATTTTCAACATCCCCTTGCATTTGAGCAAGGAGTTTTTCAGCATTCCTGAATCCGGCATCTTTCTTTTTATTTCGAATTCCATTTCCATGCATCAACCTGCCTTTATATCGGCTAAGCTTATAAACTTTCCCTTTCCACGACCAAGAGATGATCCATCGTCGTCGGTCTTTCCTGAAAATAATAGTCCCGGCCATACAATCCTCCTGAAAAATTGGATTATTGTTCGTGTCCATCTTGGGAAAATTATTGGGGAATGTCAAGTGGTTGCCTCTCCTATTAAACTGTCATAAATCATTATTGAGGCGTTTAAAACGCCCAAACACAAGAGTATTTACTAAATACTTTCCCAAATGGGAAATGTCAATTGATTTTTTTAATATGGAATAGTTTTGGGAAACTTTTTGGGAAAAGTGTTGACAATTATTTTTTTATTATGATACCAATGCATTGGGATAAGTTAAATATTATATAAAAGCATTGAAATTGAGGGGGATTTTATCATGCGGAAAAGCGAAGAAAAAAAGCTGTTTGGCAAGTTGACTGAGTATATTGGAAAAAAAATCACTTATATGAATCAGGTGGAGGGGTGGACAGTTTCAGAAATTGCGGAAACTTGTAATATGAAAATCAATCGGGTTTCAGAAATTAAAAATTTCAGTAAATATCAAAGGCCAATCAACGAGACTTTTTTGGCCGCATTCATTGGAGGCGGAGTAGTGACAATTGATGAATTAAAAGAGAAAGCAGCGTTGAGCGATGATGAAAAAAAGTTTATGGACGATATGTCTTTTTATGAGGATAAAACCTTAAGGAAAGAATTGCAGGCTGCAACAAAAGAGGGTATTGATGTTTTATCGCTTATTCGAAAAGCCAGGCAAGATAAAAAGAATTCTTAATTCTAAAAAAGAGGACTATCCCATCTTCTTTTTTTGGTGCTTTTATTTCCCAAATAGGAACCAATATAGAAAACTATATAGTATACCACACAAAAGGAGCAAAAAATAATGACATTTGAACTTGGAAATATCCGTTCTGCAAATGAAGAGTGGAAAGCACAAAAGATTTTACTGTACGGGCCGCAAGGATTAGGTAAAACGGTTTTTGGCTCCACGTTTGAGGCACCAATCTTAGTTCGGACAGAGGACGGAGCTTGTGCGATTGATGTCCCCACTTTTCCGATGTTGGTATCGTTGTTTACAGATATGGAGGCTGCTATTAATGCTCTACACGGGGAACATCCGTATAAAACTATGGTTGTTGATTCTTTGGATTGGTTAGAACCTATCATATGGGCAAAACAGGTTCAGGAAAGACCATTAACAGATAAAGGTATCGAGGTTACGAATATTGAAGATTATGGTTTCGGTAAAGGTTATGCAATGGTGGATGAGTGGTGGCGATATCTGATGGGTGGATTCGATAGTTTGAGGTTGACTAAAGGGATGAATATCGTTCTTATCGCACATTCAGAAATCAAAACCCATTCGCCTCCGGAATCTGATCCATATGATCGGTATCAAATAAAACTGCATAAAAGGGCGGCAGGTCTTTGGCAGGAATGGGCAGATATGGTTTTGTTTGCCAATTATAAGACAATCGTCAAAAAAACTTCTACCGGATTTAATAAGGATGTAAAGCGAGGGACTGGCTCGGGCGAACGAGTTATTTATACGGAAGAAAGGCCAGCTTACCGGGCCAAGAATCGGTGGGGATTACCATCGGAAATTTATATTGGTCAGGATAAAACTTGGGCTGGTTTTCATCAGGCTTTGTCTTTGGCTACAGATGGCAGATATCAACTGGGTTTTTCTCTTGAAGAGAAAGCCCCGGGTAAAAAGACAGTATAATATACCATTTTTTTTGATTATTTATTTCCTAAATGGGAACCAAATTAAAAAAGGAAAAGTCATGATTGATTTTAATAATGCCTCGGCACAAAAGACTGGTGGGGGGACGATACCGCCAAAAAGTATAGTTAAAGTTTTGATGACCGTAAGAGAACCAGGTGATGCTAAACGATGTGAATGGCACCCTTTAATCACGGTTTTTAACTCCGGGATGTTGGGCCTTGATTGTGAGTTCGAGGTTATTTTCGGGACATTTGAAGGCAATAGGATATGGGAAAACCTTTTCCTTAGTCCTGAGATGCAGCCAGCAGAAATGGAACTCACCAGAGGCCAGGATGGAATTTGTAAAGGATCTTTTGCAAAGCTTCGAGCAATGATAGAGGCATATAGGGGGATTGACCCCAATGATTCTTCTCCGGCAGCAACGAATGCCAGAAACTTGCAAGACTGGACAGATTTTCAGGGAATGATATTCCCAATTATGGTTGGGGTTGATAAACCGAAAAAAGGTGATGTTTATTTGAATAACAATATTATAAGGGTTATCACTGTCGAAAGAGAAGACTATAAACTTGTAATGGGTGGTGGAGAATTTATCTCTGAATTGCCTTTGCCAGAAATCCCGGAATCTGAGCAAAAAACTGGATCTGGTGCGGCAAAGACTGGTTATCAAGCACCACAAAATCAAAATCGTCTAAATCAGACAATGGGCAATCAAAGCAATAACGGATATCAGGCGCAAAATAATCAGGGGGCGCAAGGAGGGGCACCCCAGTGGGCGCAAAAGTAGGCTATTTTTTTAACTGCATATTTCCCAAATGGGAACCAAAAACAAAATACCCATCATTGCATAATTAATTAAAAACAATAGTCCGTTACGCCTGTAACGGACTATTTAAAAGGAGATAATATGAATATGAATTCCTGGGTCCCGAATCAAAAAAGAGAGCAAGAGGAAAAGTCTAAAATGCCGAAACCGTTTCAAACTTCTTCTTCTCAGTTTCCGGAACATACTAAGTCTTCGAGCATAGATCCTAATATAATAGATGTTTCAATGGCGCCAGATAAAGACGTAGTTACTGTTAATAATCCCCTTGCAAAATTCGATATTCAAAGGGTTTCTCTGGATAAAATTAAGACATATCAAGGGTTGGTGGTTGATGTAGAAAAGCCTGATACAGTTAAAAAGGCAAAAAAAGCGAAAAAGATAACCAGGGATCTAAGGTTACAAGTTCAACGTCGAGAAAAAGAAATTGATGCCGGTTTAGTAAAAGAAAGGAAAACCCTTAAAATTGATGCTGGAGCCATTATTAGTGAGATCAAAGAAACTGAAAATCATCTACTTGCTGAGATTCAGAAAGATACTGATCATAAGGCAAAGTTGGCTGAAAAAGCTAGGATTGAAGAAGCAGCCAGGGTTGAAAAGATTAATACGAATATGCGGATACTTGAGAACCATTGTGAAGCTGGATTGATAGATGGGTTGACTGCTGATCAAATTCAAGAACAATTAATTAACCTTAATACAACCGAAATTCCACAGGAAATTTTTCAGGAAAAATATCAGGCTGCCTGTGATTTGTTGAGTTATGCCATTGAATCGGTAACAACAAAACTTGCAGTAAGAAAAAACTTTGAAAAAGAACAGGCTGTACAAGCGGCTAAGCGTATTGAATTGGAAAAACAGCAAAAAATTAATGCTCAAGTGTCTTGGTTTAATCAGGTGTTTGGTTTTACCGGGACGGTTGAAGGTATGGAAGATGGTTTGGCAATTTTGGAAGGTATGGACCCTGCTGATTATTTATTAGAAATCATTGAACAGCAAAAAATCCAAGGTCAGGACATTATTGTTAGGGCCAGAGCAGCAAAGGCAGAACAAGACCGCCTGGATCAAGAAAAAGCAGATCGGCAATACTTGGTTGATTGGGATGAGGCTATTGCTTTTAATGATAGCATTCCGGTTGAATGCGAATTGCCACCTCATTTAAACGAGCTTTCAGAGTCACCTACAGTTGTCCAGGAAAAAACGCTGGTATCGAAACCGAAGCCCCGAAGTAAACAGACCATACGAACGGATCGTATGGTAATTGCCAAAAAAGAATCTATATCCGGCCAAAGAAGTTACATTGAACTTTCCATTGCAGCCGTAAAAGAAAAAAGTGAAAACCTGCAATCCCTTATTTCAACAAATCCCTATGAATTAACCCTTTATCTTTCTGATAAGTCCGGCAAACCCATGGTCATAATGACAGGGGATGATGGGCTGTCTTCTATCTTGAATGCAGTTAAAACAAAACTTAATGATCGATTGCTCTGTTTAAAAAAATGAAGTGCAGGAAGTGCCGTTGCTGGATGAAGCGGAAGGCATATAGAGATTGGCCTAAGTTTGTTCGATGGTTTTGGGAATGTAAGTGTGGGTATGAAACTACGACTTTGGAGGAAAAAGAAGATGTTTAGAAAAGATATCAAATTGATCAAAATCAAAAGAGAAAATTTGTTTATGTTTTTGTTGGCAGCTTTGTTCATCGGAATTTTTATTGGCCAGGCGTGGCGAATGGTGCAGGTGCCTTAATGTCGATTATTCTTCGAAAACGGCAAAAGATATTTGTGCAAAAATGCATTACCTCTTTGAAAAAACATAAAAATACTTTGGGTGTGGCGAATACTGGGTTTGGGAAAACAATTGCTTTGTCGGCGATTTGTGGTGAAAGGATCAATAAAAAGAAAAAAGCATTGATCATGGCACACCGGGATGAATTGACCAGACAGAACAGCGCAAAGTTTCAGGTCGTCAATCCGGATATTTCCATTTCCTTATTCAATGCGGAGCAAAAATCTTTCCTTGGGCGGGCTGTTTTTTCAATGGTCCAGACTTTATCCATGGAAAAGCATTTAGTAAAAATGCAGCCTGTTGATTTGTTGGTGGTCGATGAAGCTCACCATTCAGCCAGTGATACATATCAACGGGTTATCGGCAGGGCAAAGGAATTGAATAAAAAGGTTGAAATCCTGGGTGTGACTGCAACTCCGGAAAGATCAGATAATAAGGGGTTGCGGAAAACCTTTTCCAATGTTGCTGATGTGGTGACTATCGGGGAAATGATTCAAGCAGGACACTTGGTACCACCTAAGGCATTGGTTATCGATATCGGAACCCAGACTCAGTTAAAAAATGTTAAAAAAACTGCCAATGATTATGATCAGGCGGAAGTAGAAGCAATACAAAATACTAAATTCAATAATGATCAAATAGTTGTTAAATGGTTGGAATTGGCGAAGGATAGGCCAACCGTGATTTTTTCCTCTACGATTGCACATGCGGAGGATGTTATGGAAGCCTTTCGGGATGCTGGTGTGGATGCCCGGGTTATTCATAGCAAATTGGGAATAGCTAAACGCCGGGAAATTTTGGAGGAATTTGATAATGGAGAGTTTCTTGTCCTGGTCAATCCTATGGTGCTTACTGAAGGGTGGGATTGTCAAATATGTTCTTGCGTTATTCTTCTTCGGGTATCTTCTCATAAATCGGTTGTCATTCAAATGGTTGGTCGTGGGCTTAGAAAAGTAGATCCGGATCAGCATCCAGGAGTAATAAAGCGTGATTGTTTGATCTTGGATTTTGGTATCTCTCTTATTAATGCCGGCAACCTAAATTCAACAGTCATATTAAAGGATGATGGTAAGCCTGGTGATCCGGAAGATGCTCAAAAAAAAAGTTGTCCAGATTGTGCTTCTGAATTGCCGATACAAACCCGCACCTGTCCATTGTGTGGATATGAGTTCAAAGTTGAATTGGATGAAAATGGGTTTTATGACGAAGCCCAAGAATTACGCCTTATTGAAATTGATCTGATTAATATAAGCCCATTTCGGTGGATTCAGCTTTGGGATTCCGAAAGGATTTTGATCGCAAATGGATTTGATGCTTGGGCCTGTGTTTGTTCCGTAAATGGTGAGGATTGGTTTTCTATTGGTGGTCTGGGTCGGGATGTTAAAGTTTTAGGTATCACCAATCGGTCTGGGGCCATAGCATCATCTGATGATTTTATGCGACAAAACGAATCTGCCAGGACCGCAAAAAAAGCGGCTGCCTGGATGAATCAACCGGCAAGCCAAAAGCAAATGCAGACTTTGCTAAAGTTTGGCATGTGTCAGATATTAAATAAAATCCAGGCTGCGGCCTATCTAACTTTTCACTTTAATAGATCTAAAATTGAACGATTGATGGGAGTTTAGGTACGGTTAAAAATTAAATTTTTTTATCCGAAAATTACCCAAAAGGGAAATAAAAATGGAAATAGACTTAACGATAATAGGGTCCTGGCTGATAGAAAATAATTTGATGAATAAGCCATTCCAAGATTTAACGGAACCAGAAATAAATGCTTTATGTGAACAGGTCCATTTTTCAACTTTGAATCCGGTCTATTCTCCACCGTACATTGATGAGACAGGAACTTTATATATTCCCCAAAATGCCCATCCTATCCATCGGTATTGGGAATCAGGGGGACAATCTATTGAGAAAACCTTACAAGCAATGGGGGTATCAGATGAAATCATGGATAGATATGTACGCAAAGAAGCCGGAGGGCTTACGAGACATCAAGCTTGTCAGATTTGGGCAGGGTGTCTGGAATGATTGATTTTAATCGTAAACCGAATGTTTCAGAAAAGCTTAATGGTCGGATAGATAAAGCCTTAGAAATCGAACAATCTTTTCAATCTGCCAGGAATTATTTGGGAGGCTCTCGGATAGGAGTAGAGTGTGAACGGGCGTTGCAATATGAATTTACTAAAACCTCGGTTGATCTTGATAAAGATTTTTCTGGTCGGATTATTCGAGTTTTTGCCCGGGGGCATTGGGTCGAGGAATATATGGTTGAGATTCTGAAAAAATCCGGTTTTGGATTGGTATCGGTTGATGAAAATGGGAATCAATTTGAATTTGAAGCGCATGAAGGATATGTCAAAGGACATTGTGATGGTGTTTTTGTATCTGGACCTGATGAGTTTGGCCCATATCCCAGGCTTTGGGAAAATAAGGGGTTGATGCAAAAATATTTTCTTCCCATTGTGAAGCATGGATTAGAGATCAAATCACCGGTTTATTATGGCCAGTGTCAATACTACATGAAAAAATTCAATTTAACGGAAAACCCGGCACTTTTTTCGGTGGTCAATATGAATACCATGGAAATATATTGGGAAGAGCTCCCATTTAATTCTGGATTTTTTGACATGCTGGATGCCAAGGCTGCCCGGATAATTGCGGCATGTTGGGCTGGGGAATTGCTGCCGCGTATGAGTCAGAAGGCTGATTTTTTTAAATGTAAGCAGTGTAATTGGCATGATCGATGTTTTTCAAAAAGGTAAAAGGCTAAGTATGAAAAAGAAAGTTTAGCGCCTAAAAATGGGAAGAGCTTTTTTTTGATTGACTATTTCCCAAAAAGGAACCAGTAAGGGAATATATTTTAACAGCTATCTGGGAAAGCAGATGATCGATTTTAATAATGCACCACCACAAAGAGAACAGAAGAAGGATCCAACACCGCTACAAACCCCCCAGGACCCAATTGATGCTTTTACCGCAAAATTGGCAGAGTTTGAGCTTGATCCTGGGGGGATCATCCAGGACGGAATACTCCATAGGTTTGGAAAAAATAAATCTTGTTGGTATGTGTTTTTCCCCGGGGAGATCTGCGGTGCCGGTTTCGGCAATTGGCGATCTGGATTAAAAGAAACATGGTGTTCGGTATCCGAAAGCACTCTTACATATGAGCAACGGCAAAAATATAAGGAGGACATGGAGAGGGCCAGGGCTCTCAGAAAAATAGAAGACGAAAAGAATTATGCTCGGGCTAGGAAAAAAGCCAAAGAAAATTGGGAGAATGCCACCCTGATCATAGGTAAGGATCATAAATATCTTGAAAACAAGCTTATTGATTCTCATTACCTGCGGGTTGGTAAAGATCAAATTTTATATGTTCCTATGTTTGATGAAAATATGGAAATGTGGAATTTGGAACGGATACCGGAAACCCCGGGTGGAAAAAAGAAAGGGCTTTATGGCGGAAAACGTGATGGGCTCTTTTTTTTATTTGGTGGAAAACCAAGGGTGCAACAAATTTATATTTGTGAGGGCTATTCAACCGGGGCCACTATCTATGAGGTTACCGGGGCGAAGGTTTATTGTTCGTTTAATGCCGGGAATTTGCCAGCAGTCGCTAAGGCCGTTAAAAGGATGCATCCTGATGAATCCATTACTATTGCGGCCGATGATGACAGATTTAATCTTATCAATGCCGGTATAAATAAGGCTATGGAAGCCGGCCGGTTGATTGATGCACCGGTGGTATGGCCGACATTCCCAGATGATGAAGAAACCAATGCCAAAAAACTAACAGATTTTAATGATCTTCGTACATTGGATGGGCCAACGGCGGTCATGGTTCAGTTATCTAATGCCAGCAAGGAAAGAAAAAAGCCACCACTACCGGCAATTAGTACAGCTCTCACCGGATGGTTGAAGACAAGGCCAAAAAATAGGGAATATCTATTGACCTTGTTTGGTCAGCCATTTTTTCCCAAGGATGTTGTTGGGGCCTTGGCTGCTACTGGAGGGACCGGGAAAACTTTTTTCCTCATGTCTTTGGCGGTTGCCATGGCCAGCGGGGGAAGTTTCGGTCCGATTAAGGCACCTAAACCTCTTAAAGTGTTGTGCGTCTTTGGGGAGGATGACCAAGACGAATTAGGTCGGCGATTTTGGGATATTTGTAAAGGGAAATTTCCAGAAAATCTCCATGCTGCTTCCGTGTATGGTGAAGTGGGACCGCTTATGAAGATGGATGGAAAAAACCCGATTCCAGCGGAAGGTTTTCGTTGGCTGGAAGAGACAATAAAAAAGCATCCAGGGCTGGATGTACTTTTTATGGATCCTAAATCGAGATTTTATGGATTGGAAGAAAATAATAACGATCACGGTACTCAATGGATTGGATTGCTGGAGTCTTTACGGCTCCGGTATGGTGTTACCATCTTATTTAGCACTCATACGTCGGAGGCCAATTCAAACAAAGTTTCTCAACAGATGAACCGGGGAGCATCCTCTATCGTTGATGGTTGTAGATGGCAAGCTGGTATGGCTGTAATGGATCAGAATATAGCCGATAGATACAGCATTGAAGACAAACAGAACTATGTGGTTTTTGATGCTCCGAAATCAAATTATACAGCCAAACAGAGTCGTCCTATTTACTTTAAACGGGGTGAGGGGGGAGTGTTGAAGTATACGGAATTAAAAAATGATGGAATGGCATCCATATCTGGAAAATTTCATAAATTGCTTTTGGAAAATGATGCACAATTTACAATTAGGGATCTTGAACAAGGAAAAAGGGGAAATGAAATTTGCCAGGTGTTTAAGGTCAATTATCCATCATTTACAAGATCAAAAGATATGCCAAAAATCATTGAATATATGATCCAAAATGGTTTGGCAAAATTAGTCGAAATTGGAACCTCAACCAATAATAAAACAATAGTGGAAGCATTTCACAAATGATGAAAAAGCCCGGTTTGAATGTGAGAAAAATTAATGTGAGAAAACGTGAGAAATATTTTTTCTCAGATTCAATTTTGTATTGTTCCATGAATTTGAGGAATGTGAGAAAAATCCGTTCTCACATTCCATTTGTAAAAGTGATTGATAATACTGGTAATAAGACAGTTTTTTTTAATGTGAGAAAATGTGAGAAAAGCTATTTCTCACATTTGAATTGTTTCATGAATCTGAGAAAAAACGAATCTGAGAAAAGGCCTTTCTCAGATTATTATCCCAATGATTTCAATAGGTTAAATGTGAGAAAAAACCTATATATAAATATATATCTCCAGGTAGATGACCTGGAAGATATATTTATAAATTATGTATGCGGCGGGGAAAGAAAAAAAACAAAAAAGGGAAAATTAAAATTGAAAAAAACAGCGACTAAAAAAAATAGTACCCCCTTGGAAGAATGGGAACAAGAGAAAGTTTTTCAATGGATCAGGGCAAATCAGATCAGATACCCTAAATTGCAATTAGCATATGGAACTTTGAATGGTGTCCGGTTAGCACCTAAGCTTAGGAAAAAAATGTATCTGCAGGGAAATCGAAAAGGGGTACCGGATATTGTTTTGCCAGCAAAATCAGAACATGATGCTTTTTCCGGGCTATACATTGAGTTGAAACGGGTAAAGCTTGGCAAGGTGAGTGATGACCAAAAACGGTATATTGGGTTACTACGGGATCAAGGATATCTGGGGATAGTTTGTTATGGCCATGTTGATGCGATCAAAACTATCATGATTTATTTGGGGGTGAAGGGATGAGAGAAATCGACTTGGCTGAAATTGAAAAGAGATCCATGCAAGCCTTTGAGAATCGACAAAAAAGGCAAGACAAAGAGACCCAGGGCCAGTCTGAAGAAATGGAAACAATCTTTTTTGAAAAACTGGATGCTGACACAACGTTTAATTATAAAAAAGACCTCATGGACACGGTTCAAGCCCTTAACTACGAATTTGTTTCTCAATTGGTTTACGATAAATATTACATCCACAAGGAACCAGCCTCTGCAATTGCAGATTCATTGCCCATAACGAAAAGTGAGATCTATTTCTGGATGCGGAAATGGGGATTTACCAGGCGGGCAAGGGGTGGAAATACAAAGAACCCATCATTGCACGATAAGATTAAAAAGATAGCTACATTGAAAGGTTCTATGACGGTAACGGAAGCTGCGGGGTTTTGTGGGTGTAGTGTTTCGACTGTTCGGAAGATATGGAATAGGTGAATGGTTTTGGAGGGGGATGCCCCCCCCACCTTATGAGAATATAATAGATTTTGTGTTTATCAATCTTAAAAAAGGGTCGGGTTTTTTTTCCACCATTCAGCAGCCTTGGCTTGGGAGGATATAATTTCAGCTGGTGTTAAGTTGGGGGTAATCGTATCAAGTATTTTGTTTGCCACATCAGAGATCTTCTCATCATTCCCAGCGATCGCAATACTAAGCCACTTATAGGCATCTATATTGCTTTGTCGAACACCATCTCCGGATGCATACATAAAGCCAACCCAAAGCTGTGAGTGAATATGTTTTTGTTCGGCAGCTTTTTTAAACCATTTAAATGCTTCCGCTTTATCAACAGGTATCCCTTCGCCTTTGAAATACATATCTCCTAATCTGAATTGGGAAAAATAATTGTCGCCATTTGCAGCTTTTGTATGCCAATTTAGTGCCAATTTATAGTTTTTGGGAATACCTTGTCCGTGATAATACATATCTCCAAGGGTTGTTTGGGCTGGCAGGTTTCCCTCTGAAGCAGCTTTTTTATACCACTTAAAAGCTTTAGAGTTATTAACAGGTATTCCTCCTTTACCAAGTTGATACAACAGCCCTACTTCAAATTGGGCCGAGGCATCTCCTTGAAAGGCCGCTTTTTCAAGCCACATTAAAGCTTTTTTATGATTAACGGGAGTGCTATAACCATAGTTATACATATTTCCTAATGAATATTGAGAACATATATCTCCTTCTTGAGCAGCTTTCTTGAAAAGTCTAAAGACCCTTGATTTATCCTCAAAGAGTATAACACCAATAGTTCTGTAATATGAGCAAAGCTTTTTAAAAGCTACTTGATCTCCCCTTTCGGCCTTATAAATTTTTTCCTTGAAGTATTCGTTCATAGGATTAGCCTCAAGGTTTGATATGGTGAATAAAAGAGTAGCTAATAAGATAAAATAAAATAAGATTTTTTTGGGTAAGTTCATAGAAGAATTGCCTCAAGCTTTTCTAAAGTCAAATAGGTCTATATTTTTCAAACTAAAATTTATATACTGATTATCTTTGAAGAGAGGTTTTCCGTAAATAAATGCCAATATAGTAGGAGATCGATTTTTACTTAAATCTTCGAATTTTGCTTTTTTAACTTTTTTGGAGAAAGATTTTTCTAATTGATTTTGTGTAATAAAAAAAGTTGGTTTAATTAAAGAATCACTATTTTTAAGCTCGTTGGCAAACCTTATTAGGTAAGAATCTCCCTTGCTTTTATTAACAAAGGCTTCACTATAAAATATGCGTGGATCTTCTGGTAGAGATAATAATTCTTGACCTTGAATTTTAATAAACATTTCTTTGTATGAAATTTCAAATCCGTTGATTTTTATATATGTATTATCAAGTTTGTCGGTTTGTTTAAATCTAAAAAATTTTGAAATTATAGGTACTAACGAAAAATATCTTGACGGTGAAAAGTAATCGTCATATGCCTTGCTTTTGATAGACCTTTTTCGGTTTTTTCGAGTGGTTGGATCTCCTATTAAATTGCCTGCTTGCTCTCTCTCCCAGTGAGATTTTGGTCTTTCAAGCATAAATAGGTCTGCAGTTCCATTACTTTTGTTGTTTTTTGATCGCGAAGGTACTTTAGATTGTGCCGCCGCTTTTTTACGTTTATTAGTAATATCTTTTTCAAGAGTGCAATCTTTTGAGTGTTCACCAATAGCCTTATAATAAGGGTCAACCTTCATGTTTTGACGTAATTTGTAAAGATTTGCACAGGTTATACTAGTGCTACAGTCTGCTGAGGGACATTCAAAATTTTGTGGATTAGAGATTTTTTCATTCCAATAGTAATCATATGCTAATTCAGCATCAATCACTTCGTTGCAATCAAGACTATATGCTTTTTCTATTTTCATTGGGGCTCCCTAAAATATAGCAAGTTTATATTCGGGTTCACATATCAACTTTAAACTTGAATGATATGCATTTTGAAACTTAAAAAAATAACCGTCAAATCTGTATCAAGGCCAATTGGCTTTGTAAAGTTATATTAGCTTTTAAATATAAGAATTTTCCTAGTTTTCTTGACAATCATTTATTTCTATCCTAATTGAGGCGGGAGTAAATTGGAATTGTAATTATTTTTGTTACATAATGAAAGGAACGATGATGAAACGGTTATTTCTATCTTTATTGCTTGTCTCAGGTTTTTTGTCTTGTCTATTGCTTGTCAGTTGTGAAAAAAAAATGACTACTTCAAATATTAATCAACAGCAACAAAAACAACAACAACAGCAACAAAAACAACAACAACAGCAACAAAAACAACAACAGCAGCAGCAAAACCAACAATATGTTTTTTTTAAGTCAAAACCGTTCCTACAATGGGTTCAAGACCAGCCACAATATTTTCAAGAGATTGCAGTCACAGGGAAACCATATCAAAAAAAAGCTCTCCTCATGCATTACTACGTAGCTGCAAGGCATAAAGGGGTGTATGAAGTTCCGCATGGTGATTCAGAGGCTGTAGAGGCTCGGGAAGCAGGCATGAAGGCTTTTACTGAAGAGAAAAACTATGATGCAGCTTATTATTTTTTTGCTGGGTTGGCAGTATCTGGTAGAGCTATCCCTAATGATTATAGGTTAGTTGCTAAGGTTTTGAAGGCATTAGGCGAACCTGATCGAGCTTTTTTATGGGAAATTAAGGCAGCGGAGGAAGGATTTGCAGAGGCTCAGATTGTTGTTGGCTTCTCGTATCTTACTGGTGACAGAATGGTAGAAGAAAATCATATATCGGCTTTTCGATACCTTTTTGCATCGGCGGAACAAGGCAATCCTACAGGGCAATTTCTTCTTGCTATGTTGTATTCTCAATCCGACAATGCTCGCCCTGTAGAAAAAGAAATATATTATTATTCAATGTTGTCTGCACTTCAAGGGGATGTAAGTGGGCAGGTTTTTTATTCTACATGTTATGAGGTTGGACTATTTGTGCCTAAAAATTATTATAAAGCGTATAAATGGGCATGTATTGCAAAAGCAAATGGTGGAGAAGGATTATCACCGCAAGCAATATTAAGATTAGAGCCGTACCTCACTAAACAGGAGCTTTCCAAAGCACAGCAAGAGGCAGCACAATATATTGAAAAGCAGAGAAGAAGGTCGTTTGATAAGGGGCATCTCGTAATCATGTATCAACCAAATTCACTGACTGCTTACGTTTCATATACAACGATCCCTATTAGGAAATACAAGGAGATTATTTCGGAGATACATGGGGAAAAGCAGTATGAAGTGTTTGCTTTTGTTGAAACAAATCGAATTAGGCGCTTGTATTTTGATACAAAAAGGGCGTTGTCTAAATTTCAAACAGGACCAGCAACCTATGAAGTTGATAAATCCACACTTAAACAGCGATTAGAGAGTGAAATCAGTAGCACGGAGCGGGTTATTATAGCTAAAAACGAAAAGAAAAAACTCAAAAAAATACATGCACAAAACAGTTAAAATGAGATAGCCATAAAAACACCCCTGTCAGAAATTAATCCGATAGGGGTGTTTGGTATTTTAAATGGTTTAGTTATTTTCGGCTATAAAAAAAAACTGATAGAAATGACCATAAAATTTGGAATTAATCCCGAAAAGGCCGACAGGCGTAGATAGCATTTGATTAACTTTTTATTTCAGTTTACGGTTCCCAAAAGTAAAGTAACTAATTGGGGACCACACGACTTTGACTGACTCAAATAAAAAGCCAACTAACAAGCCATCCAGCGCCTTACCCAAAAAGCCAAAACGAAAGCTCATCGATTGGGACACAATAGAACCCCTCTATAAACTTGGCAGTCTCTCCAATTATCAAGTCTGCAGTCAATACGCCGAAGACCACAAACATTCCCAGACCTGGAAACACAATGTCTCTGAAGCTGCCATAAGAAAACAAGCCAAGCTTAAAGGCTGGCAGAAAAATCTTGCGGATAAAGTTCAGAAGAAAGTGCGGGAAAATTTGGTGCGTGAACAGGTACGCACTGCGAACCAAACCGAAACCGGATTGACTGACAATGAAATAATTGAAAAAGCCGCCGAGGTTGGTTCCGGTGTTGTTTTGCGGCATCGTGCAGAGATTAAGGCTTTGCTGGAGTTGGAAGAGGCCTTCTTGATTGAGTTGGGAGGTAAGCCGCAAAAGGGGCAATTTGCATCGTTTAAGGGTAAAATTTCATCCGTTGATGTGGATCTTACCGTTTCTGAAAAAGCTAAGACGTTGAAGGATCTGGCTGGTGTCCGGGCGCAAAGGATTGCCCTGGAAAGACAGGCATTCAATATCAAGGATGATACTGAGCCGGATGATGGGAAGCAGGAAGATAATAAGTGGATTTTTGAAGCAGTGAAGGTGGTGCGTCATTCCAACGATGCAGATACCTGATAAATTATTACCTTTAATCCAGACCCCGAAGCGGTTTAAGATTATAGTCGGTGGACGTGGAAGCGGGAAGAGTACCACTGTCGCTGATATCATGGCTATGAAAGTGCAGACCGAAAAAGCAAAGGTCGGGTGCTTTCGTGAATATCAAAATTCTATTGAAGATTCTGTCCATGCGTTGATCGAAGAGGAAATTGAAAGGCTTAAAATCCCTGGATATACGATTGGAAAATCTTTTATTGATCATGGTAGAGGTGGGAAATTTAGATTTAGGGGGCTGGCCAGATCAATCGGTGGTGTGAAATCAATGCAGGGGTTTAAATATTTCTGGATTGAAGAAGCACAATTTCTTTCCATCAGCTCAATAAAAATTCTTACCCCTACCGTCCGTGTCAAAGATTCTGAAATCTGGTTTACTGCTAACGTGATGTCCAGTGCTGATCCATTCAGTCAAAGATTTATAGTCCCATTCCAAAAATATTTAGATCGTGACGGGTATTACGAAGATGATATGCACCTGATCATTGTCATTAATCATTCTGATAATCCATGGTTTCCTGCGGTCCTGGAGCAAGAACGGAAACACGATTTTGAAACTCTTGACCGGGCTTTATATGATCATGTTTGGGAAGGTAAATACAATGACAGCATTGAAAACTCAATCATTACGGCAGAATGGTTTGATGCCTGTGTTGATGCCCATAAAAAATTAGGATTCAAGCCTAGGGGAACAAAAATAGTTTCCCATGATCCGTCTGACCTGGGACCGGATGATAAAGGACTGGCCTTAAGATATGGTTCAGTTATTCTTGATACCCAATCTCAGGCTTTTGGTGATGTTAATGAGGGGTGCGATTGGGCTACAGACGAAGCAATTGAAAAGAATGCTGATTTGTTTACCTGGGATGGTGATGGAATGGGTGTCAGTCTTAAACGCCAGGTCAAAGATTCTTTTGTTGGTAAACATATCGAGTATGAAATGTTCCGGGGATCAAATGGTCCGGAAAACCCCGATGAAATCTATGAAGAACCGGATGAAATGGTTACAGAAGAAACGAAAAGGCACACCAATAAAGAGACTTTTAAAAATAGGCGGGCTCAGTTCTATTGGAAGTTGCGGGATCGGTGTTTTAATACTTATTTGGCTGTTACCAAAGGCCAATGGAAAGACCCTGATACGCTTATTTCCTTTTCTTCAAATATAAAAGACCTGCAACAACTCCGTTCAGAGCTTTGCAGGATCCCCAGGAAGCCAAATGGCAATGGGTTGATCCAGATAATGACAAAACT
Source organism: Desulfobacteraceae bacterium (assembly GCA_024226935.1). Classification (GTDB taxonomy): domain Bacteria; phylum Desulfobacterota; class Desulfobacteria; order Desulfobacterales; family Desulfobacteraceae; genus NBML01. Next base: position 220 of record JAAELK010000300.1, on the reverse strand, counting down.
TGAAATGAAAAGACTGTTAAAGATTGAAAGTCCCAATTTAGCCGATGCGGTTATGATGAGTCTGATCACACCTGAAATGAAATCAAATAATGTTGGATATAGGCCGAGACGATGAAAATACCGAAGAGACTAAGGAAATGGGCGGCACACGTTGAAGAGGCCCATCTTGCATCAAAAGATTGGAGAGCCGAATCATGGCAAGATGAAGAGATGTACGATG
>JAAELK010000299.1 GCA_024226935.1 Desulfobacteraceae bacterium | reverse complement strand
TGTCCGGATAGGTGATGCGCTCAACCCGGTTCAGATTGTCATAGGTGTAGGTCACTGCCAGGCCGGTTGCGCCTGTAGCAGTGTTGAGCCGCCCGACAGTGTCATGGGTAAAGCCGGATACCTGCTGGCTGTCTTTCAGGATGGTTTCAAGACGGTTGGCGGCATTGTAGGTCATGGTTGTGACAATATTGGCAGGATCAGTGATGGTTGTGATCTGTCCGTGTGTATTATAGCTTAGTGAGGGGATACGGGGTCAGGTCTTGACGGGCTGTTGCCCAAATAAAATTCTTTTTATATACGGCCCAAATTATTTAATAAAATTTGCAATAACATGTTGAAATTATAGGTACATTTGATATAATAGTGCTATCAACTCAAGATCGGGAGAGATAGCCATGATGGGATATGAAGACCACCAAGGAAAACTGTTCTGCTATAACGTAAACCTTGATAAAAGATTACGCCCGGATCACCCTCTGCGCCAAGTCAATAAGTTTATAGATTTTGATTTCGTTTATAATGAGGTAAAGCACACATATGGCAAACGAGGTAATGTTTCGGTTCCCCCTCCAATTATTCTAAAGATGCTCTTCCTTCTGATTTTTTACAATGTTCGATCCGAACGTGAGTTGATGGCAACTATCCCGGAACGATTAGATTGGTTGTGGTTTCTCGGGTACAACATAGATGATACAATTCCTGATCACAGTGTGTTGAGCAAAGCCCGAACCCGCTGGGGTGTTGAGGCATTTCAAAACTTTTTCGAGCGCATCGTTAGTCAGTGTATTAATGAAGGCCTGATTGCTGGAAGCAAAATTTTTATGGATGCCAGTTTGGTCCAGGCGGATGCGTCCAATAATTCAGTGGTCAATCAGCAGTCCCTGAAGAGATACTTAAATAAAAGCTATCGCGAACTCGAAAAAAGACTTGAGTCCGAAGACAATAATGAACCAAAAAGCGGAAGGGCAAATCGCAAGTATATTTCCACGACAGATCCGGATGCGTCAGTTATCCGTATGGGATCAGGACGTTCAAAGTTAAGGTACAAAATTCATCGAGCAGTAGACGAAAAATCAGAAGTTATCACTGCCACGGATGTCAGTTCAGGAGAAAAAAACGAAGCTCATCTTTTGACATCGTTGATTGATCAGCACCAGGCAAATACAGGGCTGGAAGTGAAAACAGCTGTGGCTGACAGCAAGTATGGAACCATGGAAAACTACCTGGAATGTTGTGATCGGGACGTGGCTGCGCATTTTGATGCTTTTGATAATAGCAATCGTTGCGGTGGCAAGCGGAAAGGCATTTTCGCTCCTTCCCAATTCGTTTATGATTCTGCCAAGGATATTTTTATTTGTCCCGCTGATAAAATTCTCAAGCTTAGAAAATTCAAAAAGAAGCGTAAACATTTTGAATATTCAATATCGCCTAAGATTTGTAATCAATGTTCCCTTAAACCTCAATGTACCCGTTCCAAGCACGGCAGAACCGTCAAGCGCCATTTCCGGCAGGAAGATTTGGATAAAACCCTTATTCAGTCACAAAGTCAGCGATCCCAAACTGATATCAAGACAAGGCAGCACTTGATGGAAAGATCCTTTGCCCGCAGCATACGCTACGGCTATAAACGTGCTCGATGGAGAAGATTATGGCGCGTTAAAATTCAGGAGTATATGACCGCAGCTGTCCAAAATATAATGGTATTGGTTCGAAACATAGGTAAAGGGGAACGATCGGATATCCATCAAATAAATAGGGCTCTCCAAAAAGGCATCAAAACGGTATTTTTAAAAATTTTGGTAAAACATGGAGTTAAAATTGGATTTATCCAATTACCCCAAACAAATAGCGATACAAAATCAAGTTTTATCGAGACTTTAAATCCGATTTAGGCAACAGCCCGTTGATTAGTGACTTAATCTTGTACTCTGGCCATAGGTGGGAGAGGCTGACTTAGTCACTAATCAAGACCCGGTACCATTCATACTGGGGACAGCATACTTATCTCTCTACATAATAAAGTAAGGTGTCCCCCGAATTTTACAAATCAAGTGTGACCCCAGGCTTTAAATAAAGCGCAAAGCTCAAATAGAATCGCGGTAGGAATGCCGGTTACCCAGCACCCCCCGCACAGATCCGTACGTGAGGAATTACCTCATACGGCTCCTACTTCTGGTAACTGACATAAAGTCGCTCAGATGGCGCTTGATGTATTCTATCGAGTCCAATCAATG
>JAAELK010000298.1 GCA_024226935.1 Desulfobacteraceae bacterium | reverse complement strand
GAAGTGCTTGAAAAGCAACAAGAACAATAAGAAGTTTGTATGAAATAGGGGATGACCTGCTTGTCTTCTCAGGAGGCAAGCATAGCCCCCTTATAGGGGGTAAAAGGCAAAACCACCTTCTAAGAAGGTGGATATTTATTTGGAGGTTTTAACAAATGAAAAAAATTGCATTATTTATTGTCGCTTTATTTATGGTTTATGGACCGGCTTTTGCTGAAACTAAAATAATTTTAGGAACAAGTGAATGGAGCCCATATTTTGCCAGTGATCTGAAAAACAATGGCCCTTTGGCTGAGGTGGTAAAAGCAGCATTTGAAAAATCAGGATATACTGTAGAAATTCAGTTTATGGATTGGAATCGGGCGGTTGGCCTGTCTAAAACTGGCAAAATAGACGGCCTTTTGGGCTGCTATTATTCAAAAGAAAGAGCCGAGGTTCTTGAACTGTCAGAACCTTTTGGTGAGTCAACTGTGGTTCTCTTTGCAAAGAAAGGTTCAGGTATCAGTTATAACAGCCTTGAAGATTTGAAGTCATATAAAATCGGAACCATGAGGGGGAATAAAGTTACAGACGAGTTTGACTCTGCATCATATTTGAAAAAAGAACCTGCAAATGACATTGAGGTCAATATCAAAAAATTGTTAGCTGGTAGAATTGATATTTTTGTTGAGTCAAAATTTGTAGCACAGGATGTGATTAATTCTAAGTTTGCCCAGGATAAAGATAAAATCGAAGTTTTGAATCCACCTTTGAAAACCAATACCCTGCATATTGGTATTTCTAAAAAAATTGCAAATGCCAAAAAAATTCAACAAGATCTTGATGCCGGCCTTAAAGCTATCAAAGATGACGGGACCATGGATAAAATCCTGAAAAGCCATGGGTTTTAATTTTGACCAGGAATATTGATAATTCATTTCCTCTTTGCGATAATGGCGAATTCGTAAGTTGTTGTGGGTTAAGATTTGACTGTCAATTTCTGCAACGGATCGCGAATTTTTTTTGTTATGGGAAACAGGCTGTTTAAATCATGGTGTTTCATGTAAAAGAAAGGACTAAAATTTAGTCCTTTCTTCGTTCATAAGTGGAGCACCGATTGGGATCTCATTAATACTATTTATATGAAAGAATTAATTAACCTATCTGATTCTTTCATGTTTTGTTGTGGACAAGCTGATGGAACCCCTTGGGCGGCCCATGGCCGTTATTCCAGGTTTAAGAGAGAATTTTGCTTACTTTCCGGAAGAGTTTTCAAAGTGGGTTGATAGTTTGATCGATATTTTATCCCCCCTGGAGGATGGAACTCAACCAGTTGTTCATCTTCCAATCCCCGGGTATTGTAATTTAACAGGCGAATTACAGCCTGGTCGGCACCTAGGGCTTGTCTTGGATGATTGACCTGTATCTTTTTATCCTGGCCTGTTAAGGTGAAATCTTTCTGGGCCCAAGCAATTTTTTTCCCCTGGGCGCCATAGATCACAGAGAGGCGGTATCTGCCCTGGGCTGCCTGTACTGGCACAAGGATCCCGGTATTATTAACCTGGATGTCATATGGAAATCGACTTGTCTGTGCCGTAACCATAACTGAAATAATACAGGTTCTGTGAAAATCGTTTGCACTGCTTCCCCGTTTTCCTTCTGCTTTAAGATGTACTTTGATGTTTTGTAAGCCTTTAACTTTCGGGGTTGTAAATTTACCGCTGAACACTCCATCTCCTGCAATTTTATCTGCTTTTTTCCCATCGTCTCTTAGCTTGAAATTGTGCCCTGTGGCCAGTTTCGCACGAATTTGTATGTCTTTATGGAAAATTTTATCTTCATCATTTAATTGTGCTTCCACGGTGATAGGCTCTCCAACCTTTGCAGCTAAAGGTGTGAGTCGTGCTTTTAATACCAGAGGGCTTTCAGGCTGGACAACAATCATCGAAACAAATTGACGTTTGGCATTGGATATTTTCATATTAAATTTTCCCGGTTTCATCTTATCCAGATTAAATCGGGTTCCCATACCAGGCAGATCCATGATTTCCAGATCTGAATCAAAATAACTGATGCCGTCCATTTTTTTTTCCTGTGTTTGGGCACGGATATCTTGTTCTCCCATTACCACGGCAATGGCACCAGTGGGTGTGTCTATCATAAGATCCAGGTCAGCTTCTCCTGCCGTTACCGTTTTTTCCAGAACATAGGATTTGGAATAGTGAAACGGTCCGGCTTCCTTCGGGCCTGAAAAAGTCAGAGGGGCCAAAGCGCCTGATTGATCGGCAAATAATACACCCGCGGTTCCAAAAAATAATATACTCAAAACGATAAGTTGTTTTAACATTGATGATCCTCCTATTGTGTATTTTCCAAATCTGAACCCAGCATATCACCGATATTTTTATAGTCATTGCGGCGGTTGTGGTGGTGATTGGCTTTTGTTCTGAACCATTGGGTGCCGACAGCTTCAGCGGAATATTCCGAAACCATGCCGTCATCTTCTCCTGGCATCATGGCAACTCCTGAAAGTGTGGCAAGTCCTATATCTTCGGAATGCCAGGCACCAAAATAGTCATTCCATAATCCCCAGCCTGATATCCAATAAAAAGTTTTGGGAAGGGCGGGACGTCCTGAAGTTCCATTGAGCCAGTATTTATTATAATAGGCCATTGAGTCGGTTTCACAATTTGTGGTGGAGTCGTTTTTTTGTCCCACCAGATCGACAATCCAGCCGGTCAGCCACGTGCCTGAAAACATGCCTGCCATATCTGCGGCTTCACTGCCTTTCTGGGGGGCTGCTATGGCATTAATCCATCGTGTAGCGTTGATAACGGTTTGATAATTTGCTCCATGGGTGGGATTGGAAAAAATCCACCGTGTGACAACCCCACCAAATGAGTGGGTATTGATGATCAGGTCTGTAATGTTTTCGTTGTTGATAAAATCAGCGATTTGGTCAGCCACTGTGTTTCCCGAAACTTCCATATCCCGGGTTCCATCGTAGTGGGCGATATAATATGGTACTTTGTAGTTGGCCGTTGAAGCCCGAATCATGTCCGATCCCCAGTAGTTAAAGGCGGTAGAAGGGCTTGCCAGATCTGCAGAGCCTTTGCCATGTACAAAAACAACTCCGGTAGCAGCATGAAGTGTTGAGATGGACCCCAATGTCAAACTGATTACAATAGTTAGAAAAAGTTTCTTAATCATGGGCTTCTCCTTTAATGGTAACTGAATTTAATTGAAAAATTTTAGCGAATAATGACATGGACAGCCTGAACGATGGGTTCAAGACCATCTGTCTACAACCATGCTTTTTCAGGTGACACCCACTAAAAAAATTATGATAGGAGAAGAAAATAGATATTCTGCCGGGCAATCATTGGGAGGTACACGGCGAAAAACTGTCAGCCGTGTTGCAATGTCAGATTTCAATTACAAATAGATAAATACTTTTTATACTGTAATCAATTTTTGAAGAGGTGGAAAGTCATGAACTTTCTTTCAATACTGTCCGTAAAATATATAACTTTTTGAAAGACATAATTCAATATTTTTTTTGGTTATGTTATATTTTTTTTGGGTGTATGGTTACGTATGCGGATCGGCTTTTTGGTGTTGTGATCAAGCCCATAATATGAATTGTGGAGGTATTTATCATGGGTAATAATTATCAGAACGGACTTAAAATATCCGGATGGAAGTTTTAAATATGCTATTGATATGATCGGGGTTATTGGGTATGAATGGGATTGTAGATAGCATGTCCGTCAATATGTAAACCATGTTCACACAAAGGAGCTATATGAAAAAACAGATTCCATGGATTTTTCTTCTTTTCTCCATCGTATTCATGATTGCATTTTCCAATGCAAAACCCAGTGCTTCTCCCACGGAGCCAGTTCCAGACTATCCCAACACCCGGTTTATAGTGATTTCGGATCTGCATTTTTATGATAGCAGTCTTGGGGTAGAGGGGAAGGCTTTTCAGGATTATTTGAATAGGGATAGGAAGATGCTCGTATTAAGCGATGAGATCATTGGGGTGGCCATGGAAAAGATTGCCATGGAAAAAGCTGATTTTGTTCTTGTGGCCGGAGATCTTACCAAGGATGGAGAACAAATTTGTCATCTGGGAATTGCCAGGCATCTTCAAACTTTAAAAAATTCGGGCAAACAGGTTTTTGTGGTGCCGGGAAACCATGATGTCAATAATACTGAGAGTGTCAGATTTGTTGGTGATACCACAGAGCCTGTTCCCAACATTGATCCGGCGGGTTTTAAGAAAATTTATCATGAACTGGGGTATGGTGAGGCCATTGCCCAGGACCCGGATTCCTTGAGTTATGTGGTGGAGCCGGTGCAGGGGCTCAGGGTTTTGGCCCTTGATTCCAATCGTTATAAAGAAAATCGTGCGGGGCATCATCCAATTACCGGGGGCGCCTTTTCAAAGAAGACCCTGGCATGGATTGAAACCCAGCTCCTTGCCGCTCAAAAAGAAAAAAAAGCGGTTATTGTTTTTCAACACCATGGAATTATTGAGCATTATCCAGACAATGAGAAATTTTATGACCAATATCTGGTGGCAGATCGCGAAATGGTGGCTGCTCTGTTTGCCAGATATAATGTACGGCTTGTATTTACCGGGCATTTCCATGCCCAGGATATAACCGAAAAAAAAATAAAAAATACCGATCAATTGATATTTGATATTGAAACCGGTTCCATGGTTACAGCGCCCTGTCCCTATCGAATGATTGAATTTGCAAAAAATGAGGGGGGCAGTACCAGTGCTTTTGTCTCCAGCCAATTCATAATGAATATTCCATCTCTGGGGGATGGGTTTGCAGATTATGCCGTAAATTATGTGTTTGAGGGAACAAAGACATTGGTTAACACCTCCCTTACAAAATACAGGGTTTCAAAAAAACAGCATTCCCTTATCAATGCCCAGGTAGCACAGGCCTATACGGCCCATTTGGGGGGAGATGAAAAAAAGCCGGAGACTATTATTGATACAGAAGGATTCGGTCTTTGGCTTAAATTTGTTTCCTGGATTCAAAAAGATCTGGTCCGGGGTTGGTATACTGATCTTGCCCCCCCGGATAATAATATTATTATTAATCTTGGTAACGGCAGGGTTCAAGCCGGAGAATAGATAATTAATTTCCATTCCCCGGTCAGATTGTAAAAATTTACAAGAGGTCGCTCACCCGTTTCATGGCGCAAAAATCACCACACATGGTGCAGACTCCTTCTTCCGAAGGTTGGGAGGATTCTTTATAGGATCTTGCTTTCTCTGGATCTATGGCCGCAGCAAACTGTCCTTCCCAGTCAAGAGCTACCCTGGCCTGGCTCATTTTCAGATCCTGTTTGGCCGCATCCGGTATGCCCTTGGCAAGATCCCCCGCATGGGCCGCTATTTTTGAGGCCATTATTCCTTCCTTGACGTCTTCTATACTGGGAAGCCGTAAATGCTCAGCCGGTGTGACATAGCAGAGAAAATCGGCCCCGTGCATAGCAGCCAGAGCTCCGCCGATGGCAGAGGTGATATGGTCGTATCCCGGTGCAATATCGGTGACAAGGGGACCCAGCACGTAGAAGGGGGCGTTGTGGCAGAGTTTTTTCTGGAGTTTCATGTTCATCTCTACCTCATTGAGGGGAACATGTCCCGGCCCTTCGATGATGACCTGGACATTTTTTTCCCAGGCACGGAGGGTCAGTTCACCCAGGGTGATCAATTCCTGGATCTGGGGTGCATCGGTTGAATCTATGATAGAACCGGGACGCAGGCCGTCACCAAGGCTGATGCAGACATCGTGCTGCTCGCAGATAGCAAGGAGTCGGTCGAAATGTTCGTAAAAAGGGTTTTCATTCTGGGTTTTTTCCATCCATTCAAAGAGAATGGCACCGCCCCTGCTGACAATGCCGCAAAGCCTTGGATTGGTTCTTATACTTTCCACGCATTTTCGGGTGAGTCCTGCATGGATGGTGATAAAATCAATTCCGTTTTCTGCATGGATTTCAACGGTTTTAAACCAGTCATCCAGGGTGATCTCCTGGGTGGGTTTTTTCGTTCGTGTCAGGGTATCATAGATGGGAACGCTGCCGATCATCACCGGTATTTCCCTGACCAGTCGTTTTCTAAACTCCTGGGTATCTCCTGACACACTTAAATCCATGATGGCGTCAGCCTTGTATTTTAAGGCCAGTTTGGCCTTATTCATTTCTCCATCAAAGGAACAAACATCCTTTGATACTCCCAGGTTTACATTAATTTTTGTCTTAAGACCGGCTCCTACGCCGCCAGCTTTGAGGCCAAAATGGTTTTTATTGGCCGGGATGGCAATTGTGCCCTGGGCAACTGCTTTTAAAAGGTCTTGTCGACAGATGGATTCATTCTCAAGTACCTGCTCCATCTGGGGGGTAAAAATACCTTTTCTTGCGGCATCCATCTGTGTTGTATATGTATCATTCATTTTGTTTCTCCTAGAATCTTTTTAATCTCATAAATTCTTTTTTTAATATCATCCGCCCCAATGATTTCAGTCACCAGGCAGATGGTTTTGGCTCCCCTTGATCTTATCTGTCTTAAGTTATGACGTTTTATTCCGCCAATGGCCACAAAGGGAATTTCTATGGTTTTTGCCACGTATTCAAGGTAATCAAATCCCACGGCATCACAAACATCATCCTTGGTTTGGGTGGTAAATATTGGACCCACCCCGATATAATCGGTTCCATCTTCAACGGCTTTTTGTGCCTGGGCGGGGGTATGGGTTGAGCAGCCCACCCAAAGATTTCCGGCTATTTTTTTTACTGCCGAAACAGGCAGGTCATCCTGTCCCTGGTGGATGCCATCTGCCTCCACCATTAAAGCGATATCTAAAAAATCATTGATGATAAAAGGAACCCCGGCATCTGCCGTGATCTTCCGTATTTCCAGGCATTCTTCTAACATTGCTTTTCGACTTTTTTGATGGGATTTTTCTCGGTATTGAAGGATATCTACTCCCCCATCCACCATGAGCCGGGCTGTTTCTACATTGGAACGGCCCCGGGAAAATCTTTCTCCCAAAATTGCGTAAATTCCCTGGGGAAAGGGGGCTTTTTTATGTTTTATTGGCGGAGCCATGGTATGGGTTTTTATTCTGGATACAATATTCATTTTTTGAATCCTTTGGGGCTTTGATAGTGGGGACTTAAGTAATTTTAATACAAGTCTTGCCATCAATGCTACTACCAGGGCAATTTTGGGTGGAAACAGGGGCATTTCGTCTATGTCGGAAACAAAATCTCCGACAATTATGCAATTTCCCAATTGTCTTATTCCCACTTCATCCATTTTGTCTCCCGCAATACCCGAAGCTGCAACTATCTGCTTACCTGATCCTGCCAGTTCTTCAATAAGCATTTTTTTTGTTGCATTATTGTCAAATCCTTCCACAATAATATCACAGTCGGAAAACAGTTTTGTTGCATCACCTGATTCCATGCGGCAATCAATGGTTTCGATAACCATCTCTGGAAAAATTGATAAGAGGTTGTGCTTGAGGCTGAGGGTTTTAAGCTGGCCTACCTGGTCAATTGAATAAAACTGCCGGTTCAGGTTGGAGGCTTCCACCCGGTCAAAATCAACTATTTTGAGGGGGGACAGTCCTGCCTGGGCCAGATGCCGGGCCACATTGGACCCGATGCCGCCGATGCCGGCAATACCAATTTTCATATTAAAATATCTCCCAATCTTTAAAAACGGGCTGATAGCCGCTTTTCTGGATCATCTGTGATACCTGTGCCACACTGCGGGTATCAGCCACCTCAAATTGGACAGTGGTATCCCGGGTGTGAACAGCATATCCTCCCACATCGGTTTTGGATCCTGCCGAATATCGGGTGGCTCCCAGATGGATAAGCCGATCCCTGAAGGCTGGTGATTCCCGGGTGGAAATGTTAATACCAAGCCGGGGCATGAATAGACGCCAGGCCAACATACACTGAACAAAGGTTTTGTCGGATAATAGATTTTTCGGAGCGATTCCGCCTTCTGCCTTTGTCATCCTGGGCAGGGACAGAGAAACTTCCACATTTGGGAATTGTTGCTCCAGGTATTTGGCATGATAGCCGGCCATAAAGGCTTCGATTTTTGGTTCCCCCAATCCAAAAAGGGTGCCGATGTTCATCGCTCTAAATCCTGCCTTGGCCCCCCGCTCAGGGGTTAAAAGCCTGTATTTATAATCTGCCTTTTTTCCCCCTGGGTGGACCTCTTTATAAATTTTTCGGTCATAAACCTCCTGGTAAACGGTTAAGGAGTCAGCTCCGGCTTTTGTCATTACGGAATAGGAACTTTCATCCATGGGAAACATTTCCAGGGCGATGGATGAAAAATATTTTTTCAGGATTTTTATTGCGGCTTCAAGATAGGATAAAGGGGTTTTGGCCGGGGCCTCTCCTGTGAGGACTAAAATATGACGGATGCCCATGTCAAAGATAGCCGCGGCTTCCTCCTGGATTTGGCCCAGGGTCAACTGGGTTCGTTTAAATCCCGTATCAAAATTAAAACCGCAATAGGTACATTGGTTGGAACAAAAATCTGAAATATACATGGGGGCATAAAGCCCTATGGTGCGCCCAAAATATTGATGGGTGAGCTTCTGGGCCTTTTGGGCCATTATTTCTAAAAAATTCTCTGCTGCCGGAGACAACAATGTCAGCAAATCATGATATTCCAGGCTGACCCGGGTGTCCACCCGGTTTAAAGAGTTTTGGACATCCCCGGGTTGAACCGAGTCGTAAAATTCTTTAAAATCGAAGGATTCAAATTGTTTTACCTGGTCAAAAAAGGACATGACTACTCCCTTAAAAAACCGGTTAAAGGAGACGAAGCCACAGCCAGGCGATTTTTCCCGGCAAGATTGGCGTGAAAGGCCATGCGGCCGGCCGTGACTGCCATGGCAAAGGCTTTGCCTGCGAGGCTTGGATCATGGCTTGTGGCAATGGCAGTATTGACCAGAACTGCATCGGCCCCCATTTCCATGGCTTGAGCTGCCTGGGAGGGTCTGCCGATACCTGCATCCACCACCACGGGAAGTTTACTGGTTTCAATAATTCGCTCAATCATGGATTTCATTTCAAGGCCCTGGTTGGATCCTATGGGAGATCCCAAAGGCATTACGGCCGCAGCTCCCCCATCGTATAGTTGCTGGGTCACGGTAATATCAGGCATTACATAGGGAAGAACCACAAATCCTTCTTTAGCAAGGATCTGGGTGGCCTTAAGGGTTTCATGGTTGTCAGGCAGCAGGTATTGCATATCAGTAATTACTTCAATCTTGATAAAATCACCGCAACCTGCTTCTCTTGCGATTCTTGCGATTCTTACTGCTTCTTTGGCAGTCCTGGCCCCCGAGGTGTTGGGCAGTAAAGTGACGGTGTCTGGGATATGCTTTAGAATATTTTCCTGGCCGGCTCTGGGGTCCACCCGTCGCAGGGCCACGGTGATAATTTCTGAGCCGCTGGCTGTAAGCATGGGTGCGATCAGGGTTTTAGATGCAAATTTTCCCGTGCCGGTTAAAAGTCGGCTGGAAAAAGTTTTGCTGCCAAGGGTCAACAGGTCTTCAGTCATGGGTCATCCTCCTCCCACAAAGCTTAACAGCTCCACGGAATCCATCTCTTTGATATGGATATGTTCCCAGGACTCTTGTTTGACCACTTCCTGATTATATTCAACAATCAGGGATACAGGATTAAAACCTTGTTCCAATACAAGGTCTAACAAAGAATGGCTTTTGATCGTTATAGGGTTTCCATTCAGGTTTATTTTCATAACACCTCCAAAACAAAAAAAACAATTATTGTCTTTGTCCTGAACGGATATAAATTGTATCGGCGGAAAAAAAGAATGGAAAAATAAAGGCAAACAAGCAACACTTTCCCTACGCCGGTACTAACCGCATCAGGTTCTAAGGGTTGAAGCTAACAACTTCTCTCAGCTAATAAAAGCACCCCCAGTGAACTAAAGTTGAAATGATAAACTAGTTACCCCCGGCAGTCAATCCGAAATATTAGATTTCAATAATTCATGGGTGATGAACCATTCTGGAGACAGCCCTTGGGGAAGCCATTTGTTGGTCAAGGCTAATAAAATATTATATATGGACCTTTTGATCTGGGAAATTATTAAAATTGCATGGTTCGGGTTTCATGAATCAGGCTTCATGATTCAGGGAAAAAACCCTGATAGGATTTGACTTGCCTTTGACCTTTATCTCAGGCATGGCTTGAAAATTATAGTGATCTTTAAGAAGCGATTGAATGGTTTCACTGACAAGGATATCGGTCTGAAACTCCTTGGTCAGACCCTGGATTCTGGATGCCAGATTCACTGTATCACCGATCAAAGAATAGGCATATCGGTCTGTACTGCCTATATTGGCAGCCAGGACAGATCCGGTATGGATTCCCACCCCGTGGGCGATGGGGTCAATTCCCTCGTTTTTAAGTCGTTTGTTCAGTTGTTCCAGGCGAAGGCGCATTGCCAGGGCCGTTTTAATTGCTGCCAGTTCATGGCCGGGCTGGTGAATGGGGGCACCAAATACAGCTTCCACCTCATCCCCGATAAATTGGAGAATCAAGCCATTATTTTCCTTGATAGCCTGGGCCATTTCGTGGAAATAGGCGTTGAGTACATAAATTAATTCCTTGGGAGGAGTCACCGCCACCAGGGGGGTAAAGTTTCTTAAATCAGCAAATAAAATTGTGGCTTCCTTGAGTTCCCCATTCATGGGTACCCGTCCCCGAAGAATTTCATCCCGGATTTTTTCATCCACATATTTGCCAAAAATATCCTTGATCAATTCTCGTTCCCTCAAGCCTTGGGTCATTGCATTGAGGGTTTCTCCGGCAAACCCGATTTCATCATTACTGAATACCTTTGCTTTTTTTGAAAAATCTCCCCTTTTTACATAGCCCATGACCCGGATAATTTCTACTATGGGGCGCCTGGTATGGTGGGCCACAAGCCAGGACAGGGCAATGGCTATTATTATGAATAAAATGCTTTCTTTGGCAATGGTTTCTTCCATGCGGTTAACCAGCATGAGCGGGGTTATTGCATCGGTCATCTGAATCTGTTTAAACCTGTACATAGTCAGGTGGATAAAGGTTAGAGGAACTACAGATACTGCAAGGATCAGGGCGGCAAATCGGAGTTTTAAACTAATGTTTCTTACTCCTTTTACAGTTGACAGATCACCTTCCGGGAAAAATAAAGGCACCAAATTGTACTGGGATCTGTATTCCACCCAGAAAAATGCCAGGGTTGTGGTAATCAGGCCGCTGGCAATACCTACTCCACCCCCCGCCGGAGAACCGACAGCTCTGAGAAGAAGAGCTCCCAGGCCCCAGATAAACATATCCAGGATCACGATCATATGGGGTTCATTGAGTACCCTGCGCCGGGCGTTTTCAAGTAAAACCGGGTCTGGGGTCTGACCCTTGTAAAAAGATTTCAGGCAGTGACGGATGGGTTTTTCATACCAGACGGTGATAATAAAGATGGTCACTACACAAAAGGCACCATAGAAGATATCCAGATAATAGACCCTATTCAAAAAAGTTTCGGAAGCATCCACGGCCCTGTGTTGAAATAAAATACGAGTCAGCCTGTCCCCAATGAAAATGGCAATCATATTGCCTATAAGTACGGCGTTGGAAATATGGAAATATTGGAATCTACTTTTAATTAATTTATCTGTTTCCATGGTGCTCTTTAAATCCTTTCACTTATTTTTATAGGACTATTGATCAAGATCCGGGGTTTGTAAAGAAAATATTGACTTAATATATTAAAATCATGTAATTGTTCTTTCCATAATTTATTGGTAGTGTCTGGTCCACGGAACACGGTGAAACTCCGTGACGGTCCCGCCGCTGTAATCGGAAATATCTGTTTTTTGGATAGCCACTGTTCACACGGGAAGGCAAAAAATGGATTTAATGCCGGAAGTCAGAAGACGAATCAGACATTCTTGATCCTGTAAGACTCGATGGTAAAGGGTTCTACAAGATATTTTTTTGCAAAAAGAATTTGCAAAAAAAAAGCATAGCGAGGAAACTATGAAAACACAGTTGGAATACGCCCGTGAGGGTATCATCACCGAAGAAATGAAAATCGTAGCTAAATCCGAAGGCCTGTCTGAAACATTCATACAGACCCATGTGGCAAAAGGGGAAATTGTCATCCCCTGTAATCCCAATCGGAAAAATCAGAAAGTAGCTGGTATCGGTACCGGACTTCGGACCAAGGTTAATGCTTCCATCGGTACTTCATCGGATATCTGTGATATCGATCTGGAAGTTCAAAAGGCCCAGGCAGCCGAACAGGAGGGAGCAGATACCCTCATGGAATTATCCGCAGATGGAGATCTTGACCTGGTACGAAGAACCGTGCTTGCCAATACCAATCTTCCCGTGGGGAATGTACCCCTGTACCAGGCCTTTAAGGAAACCATCCGGGAATATAACAATCCTGCCAAGCTGGACCCTGAATATCTGTTTGACCTCATCGAAAAACAATTGGACGATGGCTTAAGTTTCATGGCCATCCACTGCGGCATTAATCTTTACACCATTGAACGCTTGAGAAAACAAGGATTCCGATATGGAGGTCTTGCTTCCAAGGGCGGCACTTATATGGTTGCCTGGATGGATATTAATAAAAAAGAAAATCCATTGTATGAGCAGTTTGACCGGGTCTGCGCTTTAATGAAAAAATATGATGCAGTCCTGTCCCTTGGTAATGGTATCCGGGCTGGAGCTATCCATGATAGCCATGACCGGGCCCAGATGGCGGAAATGATTATCAATTGTGAGTTGGCGGAAATAGGTCGTGCCAACGGATGTCAGATGATGGTGGAAGGTCCAGGACACGTACCCCTGGATGAAATTGAGGGTAATATCATGTTGGAAAAACGCATGTCCGGCAATGCCCCCTATTATGTGCTGGGTCCCATCCCCTGTGACACCGGGGCCGGATATGATCATATTACAGCAGCCATCGGTGCGGCCAGTTCCGCCAGATTCGGAGCAGATCTTGTCTGCTATATCACCCCGGCCGAACATCTGGCTTTGCCCGATGTAAGTGATGTTAGAGAAGGGGTCCGCGCCACCCGACTTGCTGCCCGCATAGGAGATATTTCCAAATACCCGGACAGACGGGAAAATGAAAAGCAGGCAGCCATGGCCAGACGAGACATGCGGTGGGATGACCTTGAAAAATACCTGCTCTTTCCGGAAGTAGCAAAGGGGATACGGGAAAAACAGGCCCCGAAGCAAAAGGATACCTGTACCATGTGCGGAGATTTTTGTGCCATGAAAAAAGGCATGGAAATATTTGAAAAAGATATAACGGATAAAAGGTAAAAGACAAGCTATGGCACTTCTTGAACAGACCATTGCTTCCATACCAGACTCCCTTGACAGGGAAGCTTTTAATGCTGCCAGGGACAGGCTGCGTAATCAGGCAAAACCTGCCGGCAGTCTGGGAATTATGGAAGATATTGCAGCCCGGCTTGCCGCCATCAAGGGCTGTATTGACGTAAAATTGACCAATAAACATATCGTCACCTGTGCAGGAGACCATGGGGTAACCCAGGAAGGAATCAGTCTCTTTCCGGCGGAAGTCACCCCCCAGATGGTCTTAAATTTTGCAGGGGGAGGTGCGTCGGTTAATGTCATTGGTAAACATGCCGGTGCCATTGTGAAGGCTGCTGATCTCGGTGTGAACTATGATTTCGATCCTGATCTGCCCATTTTCCATAAAAAGGTCAGGCACGGCACGGCAAATTTTACCAAGGAACCAGCCATGACCCGGGAACAAGCCGTTGAATCCATTGAAGCCGGTATTGAAATTGTGGCGGAACTTTGTGCCCAGGCGCCGGTGGATCTTCTGGGTACAGGTGATATGGGCATCGGTAATACTACCCCTTCATCGGCCATTATTGCAGTTTTTTCGGGGATTGCCGTGGAAAAGCTCACTGGCAGAGGGACAGGTATTGATGATGTTGCTCTTAAAAATAAGATCGCTGTAATTCAAAAAGGCCTGGACCTTCATAAACCGGATCCATCGGACCCCATTGATGTTCTCTCCAAGGTTGGTGGGCTTGAAATAGGGGGTCTTGCAGGATTGGTGCTGGGAGCTGCGGCCCGGAAAATTCCCGTGATCTGTGACGGTTTGATTTCAACGGCCGGAGCACTCATCGCCTGTGAGCTTGCACCGGCAGCTAAACAATATCTTTTTGCCAGCCACAAATCTGTGGAGATCGGTCACAAATATATGTATGACCGCCTGGGGTTGGAACCTCTCATCGATTTGAAATTCAGGCTGGGTGAAGGTACAGGTGCTGCTGTGTGCATGGAGCTTCTTGATCTTTCCACCCGGATCCTGGCAGATATTAAAACCTTTGAGGAGGTAGGTGTAACCAAGGCCTAAGCTGGTTTTATCTTTTTATAGACCGGGCCCCTGGGAAGATTTAGATCCCAGGGGCCTTGTCGGGCGGCTTTGCTGTTTTAATCTAAACCATTTTGCTGGCGGAATATAATTTCCTCGTCGGACATCACCCATCTTGGGTCATCTTTAGAGATATTTATCGAGTCTATATCAAGTTTTTCGCTGGTATTGAGCTTGGTTGTTGTCAGTATTCCTGGGTTTGTATCATTTAATGTAATTGTTCCCCAGTCGTCTTTGAACTCATCATGGATAATTTTATTACCATTGTCGTCAAAATATCCGATATCAAGCCACTCTACATAGGTGGAAACTGAGGTGGCATTGTCAAGCTTGCCCTCCAATTCAAAGACCTTATTGTCCCATGTGTTTTTGAAGGTAGCGATATAGGGGAAGGTGGCGGTGCTTTGGTAAACTGTTGTTTTCATCGCATAGATTGTTTTAGCAGGAACATTGAGGCTAAAGGCAGAGGTGTTTGAGGTTGACGAGTTGGTGGTGCTGGATTTTCCCACGGTGTCAGACCAGGAGTTGGTTACTGAATAGGACCATTCTTCTGATACTCCACCAAAAGCTGCATTCTTAACCTCAATTCCAATTTTAACACCCATTGTTTCGGTTATGCCATATGTGTTGGACCAGCTATCGGTTGAGCTGTCTCCCTCGGTATAGGTCATCCGAAGGTCCATGGATTGTTCGAGGTCTGTATTATTGAATCCAATATTATCAGAAAGAAATGCCTGTTCAGCAGTTCCTATACCGACGGTATTTGTAAATTCAACTCCCAGGCACTCCAATTCCCATGGAGTTGCGGCGATAAGCCCGATGCTGTCGAGTCTGTCTTTGGCTTTTCCCCAAAAACCAACAATTCCTGTGGAACCTGCTGACCAACCGGTGCCTTTTTCCCAGTTATTGTCCTTGCCCCACCAATAATCTCCACCGATATTTGTTTGTAATCTGACCCGGGTGATACATGTATGGCCCGACTTCTTTTTTTTATAGAACCATCCTTTTGTAATATATTCGTTGCCGCCAAAGTTCACGGTGGTGGAATTGCCGCTCAGGCTTCCTACTGAAGTTGAGCCTCCATAAAGGTACTTAATTTCGAACCCTTTGATTTTGCTGCTTTTTTTATAAAAAGTGATGGATGAAATTTTGTCTCCGGGAATCTCTTTTGACCAACTGCTGGTGGTGTCATAAGAACTGCCGTCGTCGCCGCCGGTCGCCCATGATGAATAGTAGGTGGTCAAGTATTTTTTGGTGACGTCGGTGTCGTCGGCATTGGCATAGCCCGGGAAAAAGAAACAAATCATTAAGATTGTTAATATTATATGTTTTTTCATTTTACCTCTCCATATTATTTTTTTAAAAATGGTCTCATTATGTTTCGTTTATGAAACATAATCCATATATATATTATATATTCTCGTTGTTACGATATGTCAAGCTTATTAACAGGCAAGGATTTAAGTATATTATCATCTTTGATGACTATTTGAAATCTCTACCGTTCTATATTGTTTCATAGATAGGGTTTTGACCGATGTTTTGATGAAACAATAATTTTTTGTAAAAAATGGATTGTGTTAGTTGCGACATGCCGACAATAAAACTTTGTTTGCTAAAAAAGAATACTGAATGAATAGATAATATCCAGGGCTGGGGATCTATCTTTTGTAAAGTATTGTTTTTAGGATAGTTGTTTATATGCCTGTTCAGCAAAGTTTTTAGGAGTTTTTTTGTTGTCCCGAAGTTGAGGGGGCATCATCACAATTTTTAATTATTCATAATTTAATAAGAGACAGATTCTATATTTTACTATGGTTTTAGTTCGCAGCTATGAATTCCCCCACCACCTCGCCGTTTCCATCCATGATTAAAAGGGTGTAACCATCGATTTTATATTGTTTTGATGCCTGGAGCATACCCAGAAAAGCCATTTCATTTTCCATCCATTCCTGGCAGATCATTCGGGTCATGCCCACGGGGCCAAAACTCAGTCTTTCTTCAATGGTGTTAAAATTTGTGAAAAATGAATTACATCCATTGTTACCGGTCGCTTTCATCTCTACTTTTGAAAAAAGAATATGGGGTCTTGTTGTCGCATCCGATGCATTGATGGGTGTTTGGTTGATCTCCACAAGGTCCCAGCTTGTATCAAAAAGAGATAAATGATGTATGGCCTGGGTATTGTTATGGCTGGTTTTGCATGAAAGAATGGAACAAAATAGGATCAGAAGGAAAAAATATTTTCTCATGGAATAAACTCCTTGTACTCGTGTTGAGATTTAAATAAAATTCAGAGTTAACAGGTCCCATTACCATCATAAATGGGTACAGGAAAATTGCAAGGGGAAAAGGGGATTATGGGGCTGTTTTATAGATTTTTTTCCATTTGATCTCAGTTTTTTTTCTATTTGATTTGAGTGGGATTGTTGTATCGGGTCGGATAAATCTTGCAATTATGGGATTGTGATCTGAAAAAGATTTGCAATCAAGGGCATGGATATCAACCAATACCAAGTCTCTTATATATACTCGGTCCAGTTGAAATCCAAACCATTCTTTTATATGTTCGGAATATCTGGGGCGGGCATGGACAAGGTCTAATGTGTCGGTAAATTTATCTAAAATTGTTTTCCGACTTCGTCTCCAGCAATTAAAATCTCCTGCCAGAATCATGGGGCCGGTATGCCCTTTGATCAGATCGTAGAGTCTTGATAACTCCCATTGATACCAGGCAATGGATCTGAAATTAATGGCATGGACATTGACCACCATTAAAGGGTCATTATTGTCGAATCGGTATATTGTGATCAAGGTGTTTTTTCGGGTGGAGATGAAGGCTTCCCTTGCCAGGGTCATCTGAAATTGACTGGAAAAGGGATCGGCACCGGCGGCGGTCACCACGCCGCAAAAATGTTTTGGTAGCCGGATATTGGCAGCTCCTACAAAGGGAAATCCTGCAATGGAAACAAGGGTCTGGGAAAATCTGGCTTCCTGAAGAAGTATCAAATCCAGGTTATATTTTTTTTTCCAGTTCTGGATAAGGGAGGTAAATTTTTTTTTCAGGTTTTCCTTGTGGATGTTCCAGCATAAAAGATTGAAGTCATCGGGAATGACTGTTTTTTTAAAAATAACCGGGGACTGTATGAGGGGGGCGTCAGGTGTTAACATGGCGGCTACAGTAGAGGAGCAAATATGCTCATTAAATTTTCACCTATTTTCCGCCATTTATTGGCAGGTTTCATCTGGCCATAGCACTGTTCGAGGAGCTTTTTCATCCAGAGTTCACTGGCGGCAATGATTTTTTCAGAGTAGATGAAGCTTACCACCTCATAGTTTAAAAACAGGCTTCTCTGGTCAATATTGGCAGATCCCATTATTACTCCTTTGCTATCAATCAAAATGGCTTTGGCGTGGATCATGCCTGCCCGGAAAAGACATACTTCAATCCCCTTGGCTAAAAGTTCTCTCATATAGCTGGACCGGCCCAGATCTGCAATTAAATGATTTGAGTTTATC
Source organism: Desulfobacteraceae bacterium (assembly GCA_024226935.1). Taxonomy (GTDB): domain Bacteria; phylum Desulfobacterota; class Desulfobacteria; order Desulfobacterales; family Desulfobacteraceae; genus NBML01. Next base: position 13,736 of record JAAELK010000298.1, on the reverse strand, counting down.
GGGGTGATCAATTTTATATCCACCCCCCGGTGGCGGGCTATGACCAAGGCCTGCATCAGGCTTTTGTCCGGTACAAAGTAGGGGGTGACGATCCAGATTCGTTCCTTTGCTGCAAATATGGCGGATAAAAGGGCTTCATAGAGGGCATCGCTGGCAATATCCGGACCGGAAGGGACTACCTGAATATCGGTATTTCCGTGGGAGCCGGGCAGTTGTCTGGGTAAATCAAGTTTTTTTCGGGATGTATGGTTCCAGTCTTCCGTGAAAATTTCCAGGTAATGGAAAACAGCAGGTCCCTGGATTGAAAAGAGAATGTCCTGCCATCGGTCATCACAGGGGGTTGGACCCATATATTCCCTGGAAAGATTTATGCCGCCGGCTAGGACAATTTTTCCATCAAATAGGAAAATTTTCCGGTGATTTCGCAGATTAATGTAGTTTTGAAAGGGTCTGGTAAGGGGAGGCATATAAAATTCCACTTGTCCCCCGGCTTTTTTTAATTTTTTTAGAGGCCCCTGGAAAAGGTATAGAGGCAGGGAACCTATGCTGTCAATGAGTAGCTTGACACTTACTCCCTGGGATGCTTTTTGGGTTAGTTTGCTAAGGATTAATCTGGCCACTTCATCTGAACTGAAGACATAGGTGGAAATCAGAATTTCTTTTTCAGCTCTTTGAATTTGGGTTATCAATATGGTATAGGCGTCAACCCCGTCGGTATAAAATTCAAATAAGTTGCCCAGGGTGGCGCCTGCAATTCCGTTTCTCCTCAGGCTCATATCAAGGGATGTGGCATCTTCAGGGGGGATTTCACCCTTGCATGCCAGCTTAAACTGAGACTTTGTTCTTTTTTTTCGTTTCCGGCTTCGAAATATAAAATAGAGGGGTACTGCAACATAGGGAAGCAGAATAATGGCTAGAAGCCAGGCAATTAAACTTGTGGGTTCTCTTTTCTGGTACACCATGTGGGCCAGGGCACTCAATACCAGAATGTCAGTGAGGATGGCAATTAAATGGATTATTAAAAAGTAAATTATATTTTCATTCATAGGTTTTTCCAGGTTTGCCTGGGCGATTTAATTATGGTTAATGGTTTTACTATTAGTCAAATCGGCATCCTAAGTCAAGATTTTCTATCTAATGTTCCCGGGTGGCAGGTCCGTGTTACAGATAATATGGATAGTAAGTTATTCCTTGACTTTGCTTATCTCTTTGTTTTTAGATTTTACCACAACACCAGGGTTGAAATCAAAATATTGGGTGAGTTATCTTGGGTTTTCATTGGGGAGGTGTGGACTCTGCCCGGCATTGCCGGACAGAATTTTTGAACGGTTTTATAAATTAGAGCGGGGTGAAAAAAAATTTTTGACCACCAATGCTGGCCTCATACATTAATCCGCCTTTGGCATGGATAAAGACGATCATTCCATTGGTATAACGAGTTTTTGCCTGGACCCCACTGGCAGGGCCTAAGCTGGCACCGGCCGAGCCACCTCCGGTTCCGATTTCCGCCTGGGCACCGACCGTGATAGCTACTGCAGACACGGAGGCATCAAACTCAAAATCTCCGCTGGTAAATTTATCATAGGACCGCTTGTCCTGGAGAAAAATAATTTCGGAAAAGGCCTGGCCACCCAGTTGAAATCCTACACTTAGTTTTGTTAAAGTGACTTTACCGGTCCGTTTGCCATGTTTATATACCTGTCCTTTCCCAAAGGCCCCCCCTACCACCATACCGCCTTTGCCCACCGTTGGAAATACTGCATACCCATAGCAATTCTTGAAAAAAGGCTGGACGGCCTTGGATTGCTTGAAGATGGAAGCCGTCTTTGAATAGTTGTCGGCAAATACTGGTGAGGAAAAAACGGTCAGCAGTAAAAAAGCTAATAAAAAAAATCCTGCTTTTGGAAGTTTCATTTTTATAACTCCTTGGGTTCTGCTACAATTTTTCTGGCAAATTCCAGAGCCTGTTGCCGGATGTTTTCATCCATGTTCCCGGGGGTGGTACAATTGCCGATGAACAATTCTCCGGCATTGATTGCCTTGTGGGGTTTTTGAATACGGCCGAATGCCGTAAATGTGGCTTCCGCATTGTTGTTCCAGGGGCCGCCGCCTGTGACAAGGAGAGCCTGGCGCTGTCCCTCAACCAGTGAGGTGTGGCCCGGTTGATGATAATTAATATAAAGACTATAGGTCCGGTCAATAACTGCTTTAAGTTGAGCAGTAACTCCCCAAAAATAGAGGGGAGAGGCAAATACCACTGCCTGGGAATTGATTATTTTCCCCAGGATATCCGGGATGTCATCTTTTTGCACACACCCTATTTCATCCGGATGTTCTTTGCATTTTGCACAACCCATGCACCCTTTGAGATTTTTAGAATTCAGGTAGATTGATTCTACCCCATGACCAAGAGTTAAAAGTTCTTTTTCTACCCAATTAAGGGCCTTTGCCGTGTTTCCTTTTTTTCTGGCGCTGCCCTGTAATAAAACGACTTTCATTTTTATCTCCTGTAGTTTCTTAATTTAGGTTGACAGATTATCTGGTCCCATGGCCTAGGATTATATCAATAGGACTCTTTTATCGCAATGATGGATTGTCTTTAGATATCAACCATCCTGGTTGTTCTTAATTCGGGTATTCTAATTGGCTTGCTTCTTTACTTTCCAGGATTTTTGACCAGTCTCGGCAGAATTCTTTTTGGGGAAGGGAATCATAGGTGACCCTGTATTGATGATCCGGGGTCTGGGTAACTGCCAGAGGAGTGTTAAAAAGGAGTTCTTTTTCCTGGGCCGTCATTACTGGAAATCCATAGTGGCGATTATTGTGTTTTAGGGGGCCCCGGGTTTGTATCCGTTCCAGAATAAAGGGAATGTGCCGGACCAGGCGTTGTTGGATTATTGGCCCGGCTGTGCTCGGTAATGATTGTGCCATGGAGGATATGGCAGGCCCAAGGGTGGCATCCAATTCATATCCTACACTATTTCTGCCGGCTGTCATGGCTGCGGTCATGGTGGTGCCGGTTCCCAGGAATGGGTCAAGCACCAGATCTCCCTTGACGGAATACATGTTTATCAGGCGGTAGGCCAGCTCAAAGGGATAGGCACCACTTCTTTTTCTGGCAGTTTTATTGTTCAGGGTTTGGGGGGTGCCCTTGATATCGACCCAGAGGTCTGAAAACCAGGTGTTTCGTTCTTTCCAGAACAATGCGCTTTCCCGTCGGTTTTGCTTGTCAGCCTCTTTTTTAAACACTCTTTTGGAGCCTTTCCTCAGGATCAGGATATATTCGTGTTCCAATGTGACATAGGCCCCGGCTGGCAGCATGCCGGATCCCATGAATTTATTGGGGGCGTTTGTTTGTTTGCGCCACAGGATACAGGGTAGAGAAGAAAATCCTATTTTTTGGGCGGCGGATAGAATCCGGGCGTGGTTGGTGTAAAGGGAAAAACTGTCCTTAATGGTCCGTGTGGCATCCCCTATATTGATACAGGCAAATCCTCCCGGTTTCAGAACCCGGAAACATTCTTCCCATACAATATCCAGTACCCCATGCATGGCTTCAAAGGCCTTGGGCCCATCACCTTTTTCCAGCAGTTTTGTTATCTCTGGTTGGCAGGAGGCAAATATTTGATCCCACATTTCGATCATGGGGTAGGGCGGAGACGTGATCACAAGATCAATACTATTATCTGCCAGCCCTTCCATGGATCTTGAATCGGCAATTATGGGTTTATGTATCGTTTCCATCTAAACTCCTGTTTATTCAAGTTCAGACGTTTTTATCATGTTTTTAGACCTAAGTAAATCTGCTTATTTTTCCATTATTTGCCATGGTAATCCCTGCAATTGATGGTCCCAGATTTTTTGCTGGGCAAAATCTTTTCAACATGGCATAACTTTGGGTGGAGTATGGATTCTTTCCGGGTATCAAAAATAATTAATAAATTTTTTGATGAAAAGCCCAGGGTTGAAATTAAAGGAAAATGGATCATAAAACTGTTATGGCTGATTTGAAACTATTTACGGATGGAAGTGTGGACCCGCAATCTAAGATCGGGTATGGGGCTTACCTGGTTGTATTTGAAAAAGAGCTTTCCCGAAGTTGGTTGGGAACAAAGGTGAAAGTGAGGCGCTTTGAGCAGACTTCTTCAACAAAATTGGAATTGCAGACCTTGTTATGGGCATTGGATGAGATACAAACCTTGGGGCACAGGGTGATGGTGTATACTGATTCTCAAAATATAATCGGATTACAAGATAGGCGTGATCGTCTTGAACAAAATGAGTATCGTTCAAAGAAAAATAAGCGTATCAAACATTATGAATTGTATCAAAAATTTTATCGTATGGTTGATCTTGTAGATTGTAAATTTATTAAAGTGCGTGGACATAAGGTGTCGAATGAAAAAAATGAAATTGATAGACTTTTTACACTTGTGGACAGGGCATCAAGGAATGCCCTGAGGAAAGCAGATAGATGATCTGTTAATTTAAGAAGAAAATGGCAGGTTTTACTAAATAGTGGATCGTAAATAGGGCTGGAAATGTGGGGTTATTGCTGGTAAGGTCCTGTTCTGAAATGGTACTATCCGTCAGAAAATCGGCAGATACAACAAATAAAATCAGGTATGGCCATGAATACTGTGAAACAGGCGGAAAAAATTATTGATGATACCTATATTCGATATAAAACTATTTTTGAAAATACGGGTACAGCGACCCTTCTCATTGAAGAGGACATGACTATTTCCACGGTCAATTCAGAATTGGAACGGATTTCTGGTATTGATAAATCCCAAATGGAAAAAAAGATGAAGTTCCATGATCTTGTTGCGGAATCCGATAGGGAAAGGGTGATGATCAATCATATTTTAAGAAGACAGAATCCTGATCTTGCACCACGCCATTATCCCTGTCGGGTCAAGTTGGCCAACGGGGATCTTAAAGAGTGTATTCTCACTGTGGCCCTGATCCAGGGTACCCGGCAGAGTGTGGCATCCCTGACCGATATTTCAAAGCAAAAACAATTGGAACGGGAGATTGCCAGGATCAGCGAAGAAGAACGTCGGCAGATGGGGCAGGTACTCCACGATGATCTGGGGTCCCATCTGGCCGGTGTGGAAGCCATGGCAGCACTTTTGGCCGGTAGGCTCGAAAAAGAGTTGCATCCCGAAGCCGGTCTGGCCCGGGAAATTTCAGGTTTTGTTAATCAGGCCATTAAAAAAACCCGGGCCATGGTCCAGGGGTTGGTGCCTGTGAATCTTGAAAATACCGGATTTATGACGGCTCTCCAGCAATATATGGCCCAGGTTGAAAAGGCTTTTGGTCTTGAATGCCATATTAGTGGCGGGAAAAATATTTTATTTTCCAATACCGCTGCATTAACCCATGTTTATTATATTATTCGGGAAGCTGTGAATAATGCCGCCAAACATGGCGATGCTGAAAAAATTTTTATAGAATTTAAAGCATCAACTCTGGATGTGATTGTTGATATTCAAGATGATGGTAAAGGAATGGTTGAAAAAGATACTGAAAAAAAGGGTATAGGCCTTGTGATCATGCAGCATAGAGCAGACCTGATCGGTGCCGGATTTGAAATACGTGAAAATAAAACAGGGGGAACTATCATCCGGTGCAAGATTGCAAAAAAATATTTATCGTAGATGATCACCCTGTTTTCAGGAGAGGTCTTGCTCAGCTTATTGATGAGGAGGCTGATCTTCGGGTTACAGGAGAAGCTGAAAGTGTGACCCAGGCTATTGGATTGGTTCAAAAGGGTTTGCCTGATCTTGTAATAGTGGACATTACTCTAAAGGACAAATCCGGGATTGATCTTATTGAATATCTAAAGGAATATTTCCCCAAGCTTCCCATCCTGGTTATCTCCATGCACGATGAATCTTTGTATGCAGAACGGGTGCTCAGAGCCGGGGCTTTAGGGTATATCACCAAGCAGGAAATGGCCGGTAATGTGGTCATGGCTGTTCGCCAGGTGATTGCCGGTAAACGGTATATCAGTTCGGATATGGTGGAAGCCTTGCTGGGAAAAATGGTGGCTGGAACAGGTGGGGATGATCAAAGTCCCATCCACATTCTTTCCAACCGGGAGTTGGAGGTGTTCCAGCTCATCGGTCAGGGATTCAAGCGTGGAGAAATAGCCGCTCTTCTTCATCTGAGTGTTAAGACTATTGGCACCTATCGGGAAAATATTAAAAAAAAGATGAATCTTAAATCCGCTACTGAATTAATGAAACATGCGGTGACCTGGGTTCAGTCTCGATAATGAAACTTGCATAGGTGTTTTACCTATGCAAGTTTCAGTCTTTTACCCGGGGGGAAATAGGTTCTTTATTGATTCTCTATCCCTAATACTTGTAGTATCGATATAATTTACTTGTGCTTAATAATAAATTTAAGATTTATACATCATATCGGGTTAGCTAGTAAAGGGAGTGGAACCATGGTAAAAACGCAACCGGAGTTGGTAAGGGATGTTGAGATTTGTGTAGATCGTATTCTTGAAACCGTGGGAAATAAAATTGTGTTTGGCATGCCCCTGGCCCTGGGAAAGCCCAATCACATTGCCAATGCCCTTTATTTGAGAGCAAAGAATAATCCGGCCATCGATTTGACCATCATTACGGCCCTGTCCCTTGAAAAACCTGTTGCTTCGTCCAATTTGGAAGCCCGTTTGCTGGATCCAATAGTGAAACGGATTTGGGATGGTTTTGTTGAATTTGAATATATGAAAGACTTGCGGAAACATCAATTGCCGGAAAATGTTACTATTTCTGAATTTTTCACCAAGGCCGGCGGTTATTTGAATACTCCCTATGCCCAACAGCGTTATATCAGCACCAATTATACCCATGCGGTCAGGGATCTCATTGACAACGGCTTAAACGTTCTTGGTAATCTCATTGCCAGGCATCCCGATGGTAACCCGGATCTGTTTTCCATGAGTTGTAATCCGGATCTGGTTTTGGAAGCCTTTGGGAAAATGGAGGTGGAAAAACAAAAGGGACGTAACTATATGATCCTGGGCCAGGTAAACTCTAATTTGCCTTATATGTACGGAGATGCAGTGGTGGAGACCAGGGCCTATGATATGATTCTGGACGATCCGGCCTATGATTTTCCTTTGTTTTCAGTTCCCAAAGCGGCTGTTTCCACAGCCGATCATATGATCGGTCTTAACGTAAGTTCTCTGATTCGGGATAATGGAACTTTGCAGATCGGCATAGGTTCTTTAGGAGATAGCATAGCTGCAGGTTTGATCATGCGGCATAGGCAGAACAAAGTTTATAATCAAGTCCTGTTTGCCTTTAATATCCCCGGGCGATACACAGATTTGATCCAGAAAATTGGAGGAAACGGAAGTTTTAAAAAGGGGCTATACGGGGCCACGGAAATGTTGGTGGATGTTTTTGTTCAACTTTATAGGAAGGGTGTTCTCAAACGAAAGGTTTATGATCATGCCGGTATCCAGACGTTGCTCAACGAGAAAATTATCACTTCTGTTATCACCCCAGAAATATTTGAGATTTTTGTGGACCACCACATTATCCATGAACGGTTGACCAAGGCGGATTTTCGTCTGCTCATGAAATATGGTGTGATCAAAGGACCCTTCGAGTATATGGATGGGCAGTTGATTTGTGGAGGAGTAAATTTTTCAGCAGATTTACGGGACAAATCAACCAGGCAAATACTTGATCAGCATCTGGGGGATCATCTCCAGGAAGGTGTGGTCTGCCATGGGGCCTTTTTTATCGGACCAAACGAGTTTTATGATTCCCTTAATGCCATGCCCGAAGAGGAACGCAAGGTTTTCTCCATGACCGGTGTGGACTATGTGAATCAGCTTTATGGAGATGAACAACTTAAAGCCTGCCAGCGGACCCATGGTCGTTTTGTCAATGCCGGTATGATGGTGACCATTTTAGGAGCAGTGGTTTCCGACGGCCTTGAAAGTGGAAATATTGTTTCCGGAGTAGGCGGGCAATACAATTTTGTGTCCATGGCCCATGCCCTGCCTGATGGTAGATTGATCATGATGATCCGCAGTACCAAGAAAAGTCGTGGCAAGGTATCCTCAAATATTGTGTTTAACTATGGTCATACCACCATACCCAGGCATTTGCGGGATATTGTAGTTACGGAATACGGCATTGCCGATCTTAGGGGCAAATGTGACAGGGATGTCATTGCGGCTTTGTTGAATATCACCGATTCCAGGTTCCAGGAGGACTTGTTGAATAAGGCCAAAAAAGCCGGAAAGATGGAGGCTGATTATGAGATTCCTGAAAGTTGTCGACAAAACACCCCCGACGGTATTCAAAAGATTTTAGCCCCCTTTAAAGCCATGGGACATTTTCAGAGTTTTCCTTTTGGTACAGATTATACCCATGAGGAAGTTACCCTGGCCAGGGCATTGAAAATTCTTAAAGAAAAAGTTTCCACCCACCGTGCCCGGACCATTGCAGGTATCCTAGGTCAATGTTTTTCAAAACCACCCCAGCCCATTCTTCCTTTGTTGAAAAGAATGAAATTGGATCTACCCAAATGTATTAAGGAAAGGGTTTTAAGGGCTGTGGTGGTCTATGCCCTGCGGCATAGTAATTAATTTTTGTTCTTGGGATTTTGAAGGATAACTTGGAATTTTCTTTACACAGATTCCAAATGTTGATACTGAGCTTATAAATTATTAATGGTTGTAGTTTGCCCGTAATTTAAGGAGTATCATCAATTGCTGGATTTTTTACCCGCAGGAACCCTCAAAAAAAAGTTTGGGGTGTTTGGTCATTTTTATTCCATCGATCTTGTGTCAGGGGAACAAATTGACTGTCGGAGTGTGCTCGAAATTGTGACAAAGAAAGATAAACCATCGGATGTTAATTTGTTATTGGCCAGGCCGGCTGATGCCGTTTTTATCATGATGAATCCAGGATCTTCCCTTCCACTGGAAGAGGTGAATAACAATATTTGTGAAAAACAGATGGGTCATCTTTGCAGAACCCTCGTATTAACCAAGCCGGATACAACACAGTATCAAGTGATGAGGGTCATGCATTATTGTGGTTGGTCCCATGTCAGAGTGTTGAATCTCTCAGATCTGAGAAACCCTAAAAGTGGTGAATTTGTGGCTCGTTATCGTGATATCGAGGATAGAACAGGATTTACAGCCCACTCTATGTTTTCCGATGGGAGAAATAGTGAACTTGTATCCAATATGAACAGGAAATCCCAATCTCCTATTGTTTGTGCCTGGGGGGTGAACCCTGATTTAGATCCGCTTATTGAAAGGTGTTTGAGCAAAGTTGCCAGGGGAGCAAACCATATTGGACTTTTAAAGCAGAGTACAAAAAATAAGTATTTTCATCCCCTTCCAACCCTGCAAAAAGCTAAAATGGAATGGGTAAATAATATGGTTTCGCTGATAAATTCTTAACAGATGGGCTCTCCTTAAAGTTGAAGTTGAAACTTGAAAAAATCCCGGTGTTCATCTCTTCGGCGGCGGTGGCTGACATAGAGAAGAGTGCTTAAGTTTTCCGTGGCCACCTGTTCCAAGAAATCCAGCACTGCTTTTCGGTTTAGCTCGTCCAGTCCCTGGGTGGGTTCATCTAAAATCAGCAGTCGAGGCATCTTGATCAGTGCTAGGAGCATGAGTTTTTTTGCCTGGCCTGTGCTTAATTGTCGGTATCCCTTTTCCATGGAAGTGGTCATGTTAAAGGCCTTGATCAGGTCGGCATGTTGTATCGGATTTTTCAAGAATGAATGGGCCGGGGTCTATTTTGTCCAGAAAGTCGGTATCATCTTTTTTTAACTCTTCTTCAAACAGGGCTTGGTGGCGATTAAAAGAAACAATCCCCAGGTTTTCGGGTAGGTCTATCAAGTCGGCGATAGTGTCTGGACTTTCCCCTGCCAGAATCTTAAAGAAGGTGTCAATTCCTGATTGGTTTGCCCCCAAAAGGCACCATGCCTCTCCTGGTTCGGTAATAAATTTGTCGATGATAAGGTCTTTTGATTTGGCGTTTATAATTTTCATGATCGGTATAAAAACAGCTTCTGACCGGTTAGGCAAGAAAAAAAAGCCCGGGCCGGCTGTGGAGACTGAATCTATTAATGTTTTTACTTTTTCAAAGAAGGTTCAATATATTTTTCTACCATACCATAAATTATATCAGGCTTGATCGGTTTGGTGATATAATCATTCATGCCGGCTTTCAAGCACATTTCACGATCTCCTTTCATGGCATGGGCGGTCATCGCTATGATTGGAATATCCCGGAATCCGAGTGTGCGCAAACGTTGGGTTGCTTCCTTGCCGTCCATTTCTGGCATCTGCACATCCATAAAAATCAGGTCATGTTTGTCGGGATTGGTGCTGTATTTATCCACGGCTTCGGCACCATTTTCGGCCACTTCCACCTGATAACCGGCTTTGGTGAGTATCATGGTAGCCAGTTTCTGGTTGACGGGGTTATCCTCGACCAAAAGAATCCTGACCGGATGCTTCACGGCATCATGTACCGGATATTGAATATGTATTTTTGATGGATGTTGCGTGTTGTCGCCAGGCTTGTAAGGATGACCGCCTATTAACTGGTTCATCATCTGTAATAGCCGCTCGCGTCTGACAGGTTTGATTAGAAATCCGTTAAATCCTGCTTTTTCAAATTTATTAGTGTCTTTTTCCATGGCCGATGAGAGAGCTATAAGTGGGATCTTCCGGAGATCATTTCTGGATGCTTTGATTTGCTGTGCTATACTATCCATTTCGGGCATTTTGATGTCCAGAATAAGGATGTCAAAAGGGGTCGCTTCATTGAGCGTTTTTATTATATTTTCACCCTTATCCAGGCAGCAAACCTGCATCTTGACTGCCGACAGCATCTGTTCCAGATTATAACGGTTACCTGGGTGGTTGGCTGCCACCAGGACGCGTTTGCCGGCTAATGAGGCTGGAGTCTCGCGTTTGTGGGACCGGTTATCCGCCTTTTTTATCCAGGCCGTAAAGTGAAAGACGCTGCCGTATCCCTCTTTGCTTTCGGCCCAGGTATCACCGCCCATCATTGCGGCCAGTTGGCGGCAGATGGATAGCCCTAAACCGGTGCCGCCGTATTTACGGGTGGTGGTACCGTCGGCCTGTTGCAGGGGTTCGAAAATTGTATCCAGCTTGTCTTCAGGGATTCCGATGCCGGTGTCTGCGATCTTGACGTGGAGCATGACTTTCTCCGTGGTTTCATGTGCGAGTTCCATCACCAGGGAAATTTCACCCTGTTCAGTGAATTTGGGTGCATTGCCCAGCAGATTGGTGATTACCTGGCGAAAGCGCAGGGGATCACCCTTGATCAAAGGGGGGATCTTATTGTCGATGTGGCAGAGAAATTCTACGGGTTTATCTCCAATTTTGGGACGGATAAGTTCACATATATCATACATGAGAAATTCGGGATCAAATTCAATGGATTCAAATTCCAGTTCTCCCGATTCGATTTTGGAAAAGTCAAGAATGTCGTTGATCAAAGAGAGCAGGGCTTCGCTGCTACTTTTGATCGTATTGGTATAATCAAGCTGGGGGTCAGTTAATTTGGTTTCCAGCAACAGGTCTGTAAAACCGATAATCCCGTTCATGGGGGTGCGAATCTCGTGGCTCATATTGGCAAGAAATTGACTTTTGGATAGTGTTGCTGCCTCTGCGGCATTTTTGGCTTCCAATAGTTGTTTTTCAGCCATTTTGTGGGATGTGATGTCGGTATAAATACCCACAAGTTCTCCATGTTGGGTTCTGTATTTACTTATTTGGAGCCAAATGCCGTTATCGAGTTTATACTCATGTGTTACCGTTGACTTATCGTACCATTCATCCAGACGATCTTGGATCCAGACATCGGTATCATTGGTATCATTGGTATCATTGGTGGGTTCGGGGAAAATCTGTTTTTGAACGGCGATCTGTAAAAGTTCCTCAAGATGAATATCGGGCCGGAGATAAGGCTCTATTTTGGCGAACATTTCTTTATATTTAGTATTGGCCAGGATGAAAATGCCTTCTGCATCAAATAAACAAAAGCCTTCAGAAATGCTTTCAAGAGCCTGAAAAAGTCTGGAATTAGCCGTTGTCACTTTTTCTTCAAGATTTCCGACCAGGGTTTTAATTCGCCAGGCCATGGTGTTGAAGCTGTTTGCCAGCAACCCGATTTCGTCTGTACTGCTGATATCGGCTCGGGTTTCAAGGTTGCCATCTGCCAATTTACCTGCTGCACGGGTTAAGCTAATTACATTATGGGTAATGCTTTTATTAAACACCAGCGCAATAATCCCGGCTAATATTACAGCTGTTAATACAGCAGAAAATAAAACAATTGTGACGATACGTCGAGTTTTATGGATCTGATTGATTGCCAATTTAACTTCAAGATCAGCCAGGTTGACAAGTTCTTCGATAATAGGTTCAACGGCTTTTGCGTGTAGATCAAATTCATTAAACTTGCTATGAATTTCGACATCAAGTGGTAAAATTGCTTTAGTGCAGGCAATATATTGTTCCAAGGCGGTGATGGCCTGCTTTTTTTTTGCAGGATTTAATCCATGAAATTGATCGATCGATCTACGTAAGTTACCGGATAAATTTAAAAGCGATTGCATATATGGCCGTTGGCGGGTCATGAGATATTTTTTTTCAAGCAATTGCATTTCGCGGAAAACGGTTAAAAGCATCAAATCATCTGAAAGCAGCAACTTGTTTAACAATTTTGAAGAACGCTCTTCCAAAATTGTTTCCAGGCCCGTTTTGTCGTTGGACAATTTTGTTACCAGTAAGACAGCTTCATTAAACGTTTCTGAAAAACGATCGGCCACAGAAAGAAAAAAGTTTAAATTAACAGCACTTTTTTGAAGCTGGATGCTCACGTTGGAGTCATGGATCAAAGCTTTTAATTGTTTGCTGTGTTCCAATACTATTGAAATTTGTTCATCAACCCGGCCTGCTAATAGTTTTTTTGCCTTTGAAAAACCGATTCGGGGCAGGTTTAAAAAGAAAGTTTTTTGAAGTTGGTCTGCCTGTCCAATACCGTTTTTTATCTTTAGCACAAGGCCTTGTATTTCCATGGATTTGACTATGTCCGATTCTGTTTGGTTGGAAACTATTGTCAAGGCAATATATCCTGTGAGCGCTACTAACATAATCAAGGAGATCAAGGAACCGAAGGCTAAAGTAAACTTGCTGGTAATGCTTAAATTGCGCCAGAGATAGTTCAGCGGTGTCCTTTTTGCCATCATCTTTATTTGTCTTTTTGTGGCGTATAGGTGTATTTGACATTGTCTCTTAGTTCTTCAAAACCGGTCGTCGTACCATCCAGACGGACAATATTTATTCGAGGAGAGCTGCAATCTCCAAATTTATCGCAATGAATATCACCAGTGAGTCCCGGGTACCCGGATGTTGCCTGCAAGGCATTTCGAAGAGCTTGACGCCCTATGTGCAAGGTGTTGTCCTTATCTCTTATGGTAGCTTTTTCAATGGCTTCCATTAAGATGTTGGCCGCATCATAGCCGTAGACGTGAAGGGGGCCAATGGGGAGTTCATTATTTTTTTGGTTCATCAGGATATCGCGTACTTCGCATCAACAGTAAGTATCGGTGCCTTTGAATTATAATGAAAATTTTAAGTCTTGAAATTAAGGAGTGGACATGACCATTTTCCTATTTTTTTGTATTAGCCGTACAAGAAT
>JAAELK010000297.1 GCA_024226935.1 Desulfobacteraceae bacterium | reverse complement strand
TTCGCTTTCCCATTTTCATGCTCCTTTATGTGTTTTTTGTTTATTACACATACGAGTGAAAATGTGTCTATTTTTTCAAAGAAAGATCAAGAATCATAAAGTAGGAAAAAATGCCTTGGGTACATAGGCATATGTCTTTCCTGACAATAATGGAAAACAGAATCATAAAGCAGGAAAATATGCACTGGGTAAACAAGCGTATGTTTTTTCTAACAATAATGGAAGACAGAATCATAAAAGTTGTTTGATATGTGCCCACGGAGAGCAGCTTATGTTTGGAAATACCCTGGATAGAAAGTTTGTTGTCAAAGGAGCAGATACTGTTTGTTTTTTTGCACCCCACGGCAGTATTTTGAACTCAAGTTTCTACCAGGCCGGGCGGGGTGTTAATCGCCCCGCTGGAATAGTTGAAAAAATCCCCGTTGGTAAGCAATGTTATGATTATAATCTTACTAAATTTCAAGGCTATCATTGTAAAGGAGTCACAGGGCTTGTGTCCATGGATAAGCTGATTGATTATTGCTATCATGGTCAGCGTGGGTTGTCATATGATAATTTATTGACGCTTGTGAAGGACCCAACCGTCGATGTGGATGTGGTGACAATTAGAAATGTATATGGGCCCTGTACGATGACTTTGAGTCGTTTGATTCATCAACTCAATGTTGCTGGTTATAATTATAAGGATATTTTTTGTTCTGTCTGTAGAGGTCCTGCCTGGATATCCTGGCGAAAAGTTGTGAACTGTGGTACGCCGCCTGTTCATGATTTTTAGTCTAACGTAAATATCCTGGTCCTCTGGGCCAGGATATTTACGCTGCCGGCATTGGGGAGGGCATATTCCAGGGTTTTCTTTAGAACTTGACTTTTTAGATATTCTTAGGTACTTTTCTGGTACGCTTTTATTATGGAATATCTTGTTATAGTAAGGCGTCGGTCTGTTTCAAAAACTGATATGTAAATTCAAATTAATTGTCCGAACATAAAGATTCAATGGTTGAACTCTCATCCGGTAAACCAGGAGGCAGTGGATCTATGAACTTGGATAAATGTCTGCTTGTTATTATTCTTTTTGTTTTGCTCATTTTACCGGCAAAGGCTGTGGCTGTAAATGATCATGATGGGAAAAATCATTATCCCCTGAAGGTTTTGGACCGGTCTGTGAACGAGACATTACAAGGCTCTTTTGTCGGGGAGGCAAGTGAACATATAAATTTGGGTGAGACCTTGCCCTTATACAGCTGTATTCCCTTTGCCTGCATGCTTTTATCCATTGCCCTTCTTCCCTTGGTGGCCGGTAGCCTCTGGCATAATCATTTTGGTAAAATTTCTGTTTTCTGGGCTGCCAGTCTGGCTGTTCCTTTTGTTGTTATCTACAAGGGGATTGCCGTAAACGAAATTTTTCATATTATTCTGGTGGATTATGTCCCGTTTATTATTTTATTGTGGGCATTGTTTACGGTCTCCGGGGGGATATTGCTCCGGGGCACCCTGCGGGGAACTCCCCAGGTTAATACAATTATTATTTTGATAGGAACCATTCTGGCATCCTGGATGGGGACCACCGGTGCTGCTATGTTGTTGATCCGGCCATTTTTACGGGCAAATGAACATCGTAAAAATAAGACCTTCATGGTGGTGTTTTTTATTTTTTTAGTGGCTAATATAGGCGGTTCCTTGACACCCCTGGGTGATCCTCCTTTGTTTTTGGGATTTCTCCATGGGGTGAGTTTTTTTTGGACCTTTAAAATTCTTCCCCATATGCTGGTGGCATCGGGGATTCTTTTGGGGATTTATTTTTGTCTGGATACTTATTTTTATAAAAAAGAAGGGGTAAAAGCACCGGATGATGGAGAAAAACAACGTCTTTGCCTGGTGGGAATCTATAATTTTCTCTTCCTTGCCGGAATTGTAGGCGCTGTTCTCATGAGTGGTATTTTTGATTTGGGAGAAGTTTCAACCTTTGGGGTGCACAGGGCTGTTCAGGACTGGCTCCGGGATGGTCTGCTCCTGGTCTTTGGGATTGGATCCCTCCTGGCTACTCCCAGATCCCTCCGGGAAGAGAACCAATTTTCCTGGTTTCCTATTATTGAAGTGGCCTATTTGTTCATTGGGATCTTTATCACCATGATTCCCTGTCTTTTATTGCTCAAGGCCGGTCCCAACGGGGCCTTTGCATTTCTTATCAATGCTGTGAAAGAACCTGTTCATTATTTTTGGGTGACGGGGCTGCTTTCTGCTTTTTTGGATAATGCACCCACATACCTTACTTTTTTCAATACAGCCCTTGGCAGTTTCCATGCGGGTATAATCGAAGCCCAGGCTGTGCCGTTGTTGATGACTCAACAGGAGATCTATCTCCAGGCTATTTCAACGGGAGCCGTCTTTTTTGGTGCCTGTAGTTACATCGGGAATGCACCTAATTTTATGGTCCGCTCCATTGCCCAGGAGGCAGGAACTTCCATGCCAAGTTTCTTTGGTTATATTTTCAAGTACTCTTTGATATTTTTAATTCCGACTTTTCTGGTTGTCACCTTTATTTTCTTTTAATATACTAAAACTCTAGAGGGAATAAACAAAAAGGAGTCTTTAATGAATTTTGATCTTACAGGATTGAAAATAGCCATTATAGGCGGCAGTGATCCCGTTTGTGAAATATTGGATATTCTGACTGGGCCGGGCTTGAGGGATTTGGATATAAAGGTTTTGATACTGGCGGATATACTCAAAAATACAAGGGGAGTGATCCATGCAAAATCCCTTGGTATTCCCACTACAACTGATTATAGTGATGTGTGTAACCTTAAAGATCTCGACTTGATTTTAAAATTGAAAAATGATGAAATTCTGGCCTGTATTCTGGAAAAAATTAATACAGAACGGGTGAGCATTATTGATTTGGACAGTTACCGGGCCATGTCTTTTATCAGCTTTTTGAAAACAGAAGAAGAAAAAATTAGAATAAGAAAAAAAATTTGTGATAAAGGGATCTGCCGGGAAGACATAGCCTCCCTGTTCGATAAGTTTTCAAATCGTATGATTGAAATTTCAGATAAGGAAACTGCATTTTTGAATACGGAAAGGGAAGATCTCCTTGAAATGGAAAAGGAATTGTCCCAGATCATCCAAGGTAGTATGATTCCTACTTTTATTATCAATAATGAGCATATTCTCACCCATTGGAACAGAGCCTGTGAAGAACTCACAGGGTATGATGCCTATGAATTGGTGGGAACCGATCGCCAATGGGTTCCATTCAGATCAGCTAAAAGGCCTACCATGGCTGATGTGGTGGTGGGGCAGATGTCCCAAAAAGATGTTGGAAAATATTATGGGACTTCCTGGCGCAAATCCAAGATCGTTAAAGAAGCCTATGAAGCCGAAGAGTTTTTTCCCCATCTGGGAAAGAACGGCAAGTGGATTTTTTTTACGGCTGCCCCGATTAAATCTCCGGATGGCAAGATCATTGGTGCCATTGAAACCCTGAGGGATCAGACAGAAGATAAAAAAGCCCAGCAAGAGATAGATCTCCAGGACCAGGAACTATTCAAGCTCCATGAAAAATATAAAAAATCGGAAGAAAAATATCGATCTTTATTCAATAACAATCCGAATCCTATTTTTATTATCGATTACCAGAGCCTTGAGATTTTAGATATTAACCACCGGGTGGAAAACGATTACGGGTTTTCTAAACTGGAACTTCTGGGTCGTCCTTTTCTGGAAGTTGGTGATTCGGATGATGAGACCATTTACGAGGGGTTAAAGGGGCTTCAAACAGGTGAGGCTATTTTGTTTACTAAAAAACGCCATTATAAAAATCCCAAAGAAGCGTTTTTTGTGAATATGAAAGTGGTTAATGCCAGGTATAGCCATAGGGATGTGTTGATTGCATCCACCACAGATATCACCGAAAGCGTCGAAAAAGAGACCCAGCTTATCCAGGCCGGAAAATTAGCCACCCTGGGAACCATGGCAGCCGGAATGGCCCATGAAATTAATCAGCCCTTGAATGTGATCCAGATCTGTGCGGATTTGATTTTAAAGATGGTTAGAAAAGGGGTTGCCATCCCCGATGATGAGTTGGTGGTGATGGCTAAGGATATTATCGATAATGTAGCCCGGGCTTCGGGGGTTATTAAGCATGTCAGGGATTTTGCCAGACAATCCGATCGTGATTTGAAAAAAATGAATTTGAACGATCCCATTAATGATGTTTTTAAGGTTCTCGGGCATCAATTAACGGTTCATGCGGTAATAGTAGTTCTGGAGCTGGATCCTGATCTGCCTGAAATCCGTGCGGAACATAATCGCCTGGAACAGGTGTTTATCAACCTGGTCACCAATGCCATTGACGCCATGGACGAAAAAGCGGAAAAAACGGAAGGATCTGTGGAAAAAAAACTTTGCATCAAGACCTTTGTCAAAGCAAATGAAGTAATTGCCAGTGTTTCAGATACAGGGATGGGGATGAGTGAAGCTGTTAAAAGTAAAATTTTTGAACCATTTTTTACTACTAAGGAGACCGGAAAAGGAACAGGTCTCGGTACCAGTATCAGTTTTGGGATTATTAAAGATTATGGTGGGAGTATTGACATAAAGAGTGTTGAAGGTGAAGGAACTAATTTTACAATAAAATTTCCTAGAATTGAATAAGGGAAGTAAATTATGCCGGCCAATAAAATTTTGATTGTGGATGATGAAGAGATAATAGTCAGGCTTCTGGCCATGTCTCTGAAAAGTGACGGGTATGAAACTGTTACAGCTTACAATGGTGAACAGGGATTAGCCGCATTTAAGTCGGAATCTCCGGATATCGTTGTAACAGATATTAAAATGCCTGGAATGGATGGGCTTGAACTCTTAAAAAAAATAAAAGAAATCAGTCTGGAAACGGAAGTTATTATTGTTACAGGACACGGGGATATTGATTCTACTATTATAGCCCTGCAATTTGGGGCCAGTGATTTTATCAACAAGCCGGTCAGGGACGAAGCCCTGGCCATTGCCCTTGAACGGGCAAAAGCAAAAATTCACATCAGAGAAAAACTGGAGGAGTATACAAAAAACCTGGAGCAAAAGATTACCGAGGCAACTGAAGAAATAAGACGTAAATCCAATTTTCAGAGGCTTTTAATCCGCAGCAGCAATGATGCCATTGTGGCCTTTGACCAGGATTGGAAAATCGTGGTTTATAACCCTGAGGCTGCCGGTATATTTGGAGAAAAGGCTGTTGATGTTAAAAATAAAATGACCATCCAGAATCTGTATACTCCAAAGCTTGTAGATATATTTAAGGCGCAAGCAAAAAAAAGGCCTGAACCCGATGATATGCCGTGGAAGGAGATGGTCCTCCAGGCAAAAGACGGCCGGCAGATTCCCGTCCGGTATACCACCACTGTGCTCCATGAAGATGGTGAATTTATGGGGATAGTCAATTTTTTTCAGGATCTCACCGAGATAAAGCGGTTGGAAAAAGACCTGGTCCATTCGGAACGTCTGGCAGCCGTCGGCCAGACCATCAGCGGGCTTGCCCATTATGTAAAAAATATTCTCATCGGTTTGAAAGGTGGGTCCTATGTTGTGGATGTGGGAATGAAAAAAAATAATACCCAAAAACTTAAAATAGGATGGGAGACCATTAAAAAAAATATCGGCCGGGTGGCGGATTTAACCCAGGATTTGTTGACCTATTCTAAAGAAAGGGAACCCGAACGTCAACCCTGTTTTCCCAATGAGATTGTGGATGATGTGATTGACCTTGTCACAGATTTTGCGACCACCAATGGTATCAATATCTCAAAGGAGACAGACCCTGGTATCGGTGAAGTTATTGTGGACCCGCAAACCATTCACAGAACTCTTCTTAATCTTGTCAACAATGCTATGGATGCCTGCCTGGAAGATGAAGATACTTCCAAAACATTTGCAATCCTGGTTAAAACCACATTGGGTTCAGACAAAACCATTTGTCTTGAGGTCAGGGATAATGGATGCGGTATGGATGAGCAGACTTTGGAACGTTTATTTAATCCCATGTTCAGTACAAAGGGGGGCAAAGGGACAGGACTTGGGTTGCTGGTAACCGGAAAGCTGGTGGAGGAACACAAGGGGAAGATTGATACAAATACACGTCTGGGGCAGGGAACCACCTTTATTATCACACTTCCCTACGAAAAGGTGGGCGCGGTTGAGACCAAGGAGGACGAATTATGAGTAAAAAGGTACTCGTGGTGGATGATGATCCAGATGTCAGGTCATTTGTTGTTACAGTTCTGGAAGAAAATCTATATATCCCGCTGGTCGCCCGCGATGGTGTGGAAGGTTTGGAAATGATTGAAAAAGCGTCGCCTGATTTGGTGATTCTTGATGTGTTGATGCCCAGGGGAAGCGGGATTAGATTGTATCGCCACCTGAAAACTGATCCTGTATTCAAAAATTTGCCTGTGATCATGTTTACCGGGATTGCCCTCAGGTCTTTTTTAAAATCCCAAAAAGCTTTGGATGAGTTTAAGGGTGGGAAAATACCCATGCCGGAGATTTACCTGGAAAAACCGGTTGAACCGGAGGAATTGGTCCGGGCAATACAAAAAAAAATCGGTTAAAAGGTTTATAAATAAGGGGGATACGATTATACCATGGAAATAAGAAAAATACTTTTTGTCACCAAGTTTGAAGATCTTTGTTATGACGCATTAAATTCATTACTGAGTCTTCAAAAAGCCTTCCTTGATCATGTGGTTTTTTTGAATGTTATTGAGAGGGATAAGGTGTCCATGAGAAGGGGGAAAGGCTATCTTAAAGAAGAGGAAGTCAAGTTAAAAGAAATGGCCAATATCAGGTTTATTGACTGGGCTGAAAATCTATTTGAAATGGGGTTGGAAGTTGGTGCTTATATGGAAGTCTCCAGTCTTATCCCTGAAATTCTCAGGGTAGTTGAAAAAGAATCCCCTGATTTGATTGTTATAGGTCATTCCCATAAAGGGGTTTTAGAACAGCTTTATACCGGTTCCGAGGTCACTGAATTGATTCGTAGGATAACGGTTCCGATTCTGGTATTCAAACATATGGTGGAAGATAAAATTGTTCCTGAAAAATTGTTTGCAAGACCCTTGTTTGCCACAAACTGGTCTGAAACGGGCGAAAAGGCCGTTGAATATATCAAAGACATGAAAAATGTTATTGGCGAAATTCATATCATGCATGTGGTAAAGGAAGCTGCCTTGAAAAGTTCGGATACCCATGGTGTGCAGAAAGTTAGAAAGGTTGAACGCAAACGGCTGGATGATCTTTGTGACGAGCTTGAGGATGCAGGAATTAATGCCAGACCCCATGTGTATGTGGGGGATCCCCAAAAAGAGATTATAAAAGCTGCAAAAGAATATCAGGCCAGTATGATCATCCTGGGTTCCAGTGATAAGGCTGCTATTTTGGAACGATGGGTCGGCTCGGTTTCGAAAAATATCGCGGACAAATCTATTTTTCCCTGCCTTCTTATTCCCGGCGATAAAATCAATTGTTAACCGGTCTTGCCTTTTTGAAATCTTTTTTATACTTTTATTGACAAAAATCGCCTTCTTATATAAAGTAAAATCAATGGGTTATCTTGAACGTCTTCATTCGAGTAAAAAAAAATTGGTCACCTTGGTGTTATAAAAACATTAAGAACACCAGAACACCAAGAACACAACGATATTATTCAATCATAAAGCAAAATGATGTATGGGAGCCTTGGATATAGATTGGGGTATCTCTTTTACTATAAAAAATATCGCCGCTGTCATCGTCGCTGCATCGTAATTGATTGGGTTGTTTTTGTAAATAAACCGTTGAAACATAACACGATCTGAAAAACGGCTGCCCCCCCCCCCCGGTTATAGATTTTTACTATGGGTTGCCCAAATGCAGGAAATGGCATCATATCGGAGGGTTATTGAGAAAAAATGAGTGTTAAAATTGCGATGCCACGAAAAAGAGGCAATATTTACATTCGTTCACCCGGATGGAAGTACAAATATGGTTTAATTATTTTTTCTTTATTGCGTTAAATGGCTATCTCTGGGTCGTGATATCGTTTAACTCGGTGATTGCCTGTTTAGGACTGAAGAAAGTCCTGTAATATTTTATATTTTTTTATGAAGGAGGAATGCCGTGAAGACAATAAAAAATTTTTCATTTTCTGGACTCCATGCCCTGGTGGTTTTAATGGTAATAGCTGTTTTGTTCACCGGTTGCGCGGGTTCCAAATTAAGTTATTCCGGTTGGTTAAAAGATTATAGTAAGCTTACACGGGTGCATTCTAAAAATTTAGATTGCTGCTTCAGTTGCTATGGCCATAAAATCATTCCGAAATGAATGTGCCCAATTTTTTATAATATTGTCCCAGCGACCATAGAGTACTTGAGCTCTCAAATAAATAACCGTTTCAACAAAATCTAATTTCCAAAAGGAACCAGGGGACTTTACCCGCATGTTGACTACCCTGCGAATAGCGCTTTCAATCACCCCAGATCCGATTGGCAATTTCATAGACCGACTTTCTTCGTACTGCATCCGTGTACTGTTTGACACGAAGTAACTTTTAAATTTTTTCATGATTTTGTTTGAGGCCCTGACATTTAAAAGAGACTTGACCTCGGTTATAATCTTATTGATTTTACCTGAGAATAAAAGATTCTTGAAATAATTGAAATTCACCTTTTCCCGTTTTTTCTTTGAAAGCATCTCAAACGCTTTATTTAAATTTTGCTTCGCATGCGTCCAATCAATAATTTCAGTAAGTTTTAGTTCATCACCACCAGTTGAATGGATAAGTTTTGGAATTCGATCCCATATCCATGGGGCACCATCACCGACGAGAACAACTTCCGAGGCCTTCTCAATTCCCAGACGGATAAGATATTGCTCAAGTAAGGCCATAAATTCTTTCAATTTACCTGTGGTTCCGTCAACAAATGGGGCTATATCTTTAACAATATTGCCTTGTTCATCAATCACATAAAGGGTGAACAACTTTGGTTCAATCCAGTCAGTATGAAATCCACACCTTTTATAACCACGGGGCCAAGGGCCTCTTTTGTTTTTTCTTTGTCTCAATCGTCCGCCGTCTACCGCAAGAAGAATCCGACGGTTTTTAAAAGAAAAATCTTCTTCATCGCTCAAAAGCCTGTTAACTCTGGAATAAAGATTCGGGCTCCCCACCTCGGAAACTAACCGCCTGATCTGGTTAGCACTGAGTTTTATACCTTCCTGCTTGATGGTTTTAGAAGCCATCTCAAAAGAAGGGGACAAAACAGCCAATTGGATTGCCCGAAAAGCTAAGGCCGGGTCAACTTTATTAACAAACCCCATGACTGAGAGTAGCAAGTGCGCCCCTCGTTTTTGTGGGCCACGCTTTTTCCTTCCTCTTTTCGGAGCCGTTTTGATAAAAAAAGGACTTCGGATCTGAATTTTTGTTCCCGTTGATAAAGTGACCCCAATTGTTTGATATGAGATAAGGCGCATCCCTTTTTTAGCCGCTAATTTCCGAATCCATGACAAGACAATTGTACATTGAAATAAGGAGGTTAGATAAACTTTCCAGACTAAATCTTCAAACCACGACGATAATTCTCGTATTACTTCAGAAGCAGAATGGATGGCCCCATTGATCAATGAATCGTGAATTTTAGTACCCGCCATCTCAATTTTTTTAGATAAGGGTTGTTTTATAAGTTCAATAATCATATTTTGAGTCTGGGTTATGCTTATGGCTTTCATTATACCCTTTTTTTTTTGATGTTACTAGGTTTGTGGAAACCCCGTAACTTACTCAAGCAAGAATAAAAATGGAAGCCTTTTCCTGTTTTTCAAAAAATCTAAATTATTGAATTGCACCCAGCTTACACCAGATCCGGATTATGAAGGTTCAATGTTTTATTCACAAGGAAATAAGGCATTGAAGAAATATACCAAATTTATCATAGAACCTGTTACCATCTATATATCTCCTGATATCAAAGCAAATACGGAAGAAATTGATCCGGAACTTATCAACAAAATCACCATCTATTTCAAAAATGCTCTGGTTAAAGTGATTAAAAATAGATTCGAGATCGTGGATAAGCCGGGTCATGATGTTGCCCGTATTCGATGTGCCATCACCGGTGTCCAGCTGAAAAGAAAGGATTTAAAGGCCTATAACCTTATTCCCATTTCATTGATTATTACCGCAGCAGGAGAAGCCACAGGCATCCGGGACAGCCTGACGGTGCTGAACATGGAAGCGGAACTTCTTGACAGTATTACCGGTCGCAGGATGGCTGCCGTTGTCCAGAGACGATCCCAGGAAGTAGACGTAAAAAATCCGGAAGAGCTGAAAGGACAGGACGTATACCCACTCCTGGATTTCTGGGCTGAGAAAGTTGAATGGCGCCTCGAGCAAATTCACGGATACTAAATCCTGATAAATATTGTTTTGGGATGGGTTAGAGTTCAAGTTTGAGGTAATCTTTCTCAAAACAATAGCATTTAAAAATATTTATCAATAAGAAGGGGCATGTTCAAAGGAAACCGATGCCTGGTTCTAAAAAAAATGATACGATAATTGCTTGCCGGGACTGTGGTCAGTTGGTTCAACTCCCAAGTATGCCGGATAAAACCATTGCCATATGTTTTCGCTGCGGTGGTAAACTTTTTTTAAATACTTTTGATACAGGAGTCAGGACATTGGCCCTGGCATTTACAAGTCTCATCTTGTTTATCATTGCCAATGTTTACCCATTTCTGGCCATGCGCATCGAAGGGTTTGTACAACAGACCAATCTGATTACAGGTATTATAAAATTGTATCACCAGGGAATGCCGGGGCTTGCTTCCCTGGTGTTGTTGACCATATTAATTTTACCTCTTTTTCAGATATCAGGACTGATCTATATTTACCTTCCCATGAAACTGGGTTACGTTTCCTGGAAAACAGCCTGGGTTTTTCGAATTATTCGTCATCTTCAGCCCTGGGGTATGATGGAAGTGTATATGCTTGGTATTTTGATTTCCATGATAAAACTGGCTAAAATGGCCACCATCATTCCTGGATTGGCTTCGGGGGCGTTTATGGTATTGATATGTGTGTTGGCTGCAACCTTTTCCGGTTTGAATCCAAATGATGTATGGAGCCGACTGCCGGTGAAAGACAACTTATCCAGTGGGGGCGGCGGAAACAAATTTTTTCTTATAGGTTGTCACAGCTGCTCATTATTATGTCGAACTTCAATTTTGAATGGTCATTTTACTTGTCCACGTTGTCAGGCGCCTCTTCACATTCGTAAAACCAATAGTCTTTACCGGACCTGGGCTTTGCTTATTGCCGCAGTTGTCTTTTATTTCCCCGCTAATATTTTCCCTATTACTGTGACAAGTGCACTTGGCCATGAACAGGCAGATACTATTTTGAGCGGTATTATTTATTTTTTTTCTTCCGGATCATGGCATATTGCATTGGTGATTTTTGTTGCCAGTGTAATAGTTCCTCTAATGAAATTAATTGTTTTGACTTATCTTTTAATCTCTGTTCATAAAAAATCTGTTTGGAGGCCTGAAGATCGTACTCGACTTTACCGTATCACCGAGGCTGTCGGAAGATGGTCTATGGTCGATGTATATGTTGTGACTATATTGGTATCGCTTGTCCAATTAGGGCCCCTGGCTAATATCGTCGCAGGCCCCGGGGCGGTTTATTTTTCTGCAGTAGTAGTAATAACCATGTTTGCAGCCGAAAGTTTTGACCCGCGTTTGATTTGGGATGTAATGGAGGAATCTGATGGAAACCACTGAAGAACAAGATGTGCAATCAGGTGCCATACCCCTTGCCGTTATCCAGGAGAAAAAAGCAATTTCCCTAGTCTGGGTTATCCCGCTTATTGCTATTATTATTGCTGTAGGACTTGTTTATAAAGCCTTGACCGAAAAAGGTCCTGTAATTACAATCATTTTTAAGTCAGCAGAAGGCCTTGAAGCTGGAAAAACTAAAATTAAGCACAAAGATGTCGTAATTGGGGAGATTGAAGCCATAAAGGTTACCTCGGATTTGAAAAATGTCATAGTTACCGCAAAACTTGTCAAAGAAGCAAAGGGTTATTTGACTGATAAAACACGCTTCTGGGTTGTTCGTGCCAGGGTTTCAGGAGGTATTGTCAGTGGTCTTGCTACATTGTTATCGGGCAGTTATATTGCAATAGATCCAAGTCTGGAAGGTGAAGTAGAATATAACTTTCAGGGCTTGGAGATACCGCCCGTGATCACCTCGGATTTGTCTGGACGTTATTTTCTGTTAAAGGCTCCCCGATTGGGGTCTCTTGAATATGGTTCGCCAATATATTTTAAAGGTATCAAGGTCGGTCAGGTGGTAGGATACCAGTTTTCAGATAAGAGTAAAGATTTGGAGATAAGAATTTTCATCAACGCACCCTATGATGAAAATGTTTTTGATACCACGCGGTTCTGGCTTGCAAGCGGGCTGGACATGGTTATTGATTCAAAAGGAGTACGAATTGATACCCAGTCCTTTGTTTCCATGATGATTGGCGGTCTGGCTTTTGCGAATCCGGATCAAATAGTGCAGGGTTCAATTGCTGGAGAAGGATATATTTTTACTCTTTATGATACCCTTGAAGATGCTGTTGCCATGAAATACACACACAAAGATTATTATCTATTGAAATTTGATAATTCTGTACGGGGCCTTTTCCTGGGGGCCCCGGTGGAATTTAGAGGATTCCCCTTTGGCCGGGTTGTGGATATTTCATTGGAAATGGATTGGAAACAAGACCGAATGAAGATTCCAGTCAAAATAGAAGTTGAGCCTGAACGCATTACACGATTGCTGGAAAAAAATGAAGCTCCAACTGATGCCATCGAAAGATTGGTGGGCCGGGGGTTGCGTGCCCAGCTGAAAACCGGAAATTTAATTACGGGCAGTAAGTATATATCAATTGATTTTTTTGATACAGCCAGTCAAGCTTCCATAATAGTCCATGGTAATCTTATTGAAATTCCGACTATCCCGCCACCTCTTGATGAATTGACCGGAGATCTGACAGCTTTTTTAAATAAATTTTCAAAAATCCCCATAGAAGAAATTGGATCGGCAACCTTGAATACTATTCAAAGCCTGGGTGAAGCAAGCGACGGAATAACCCAGATCGTATCCTCAAAGGCTTTAAAGCAATCCATCAATTCCCTGGACCGAAGTCTCGAACAAATACGTAGTTTAACATCTCAACTGGAACAAAATCTGCCGTCTACAGTTAATGATGTATCGGAACAGACGATTGCCACCCTGGCTGAAATCCAAAAACTTACTGCTTCAGATTCAGACATTGTTTTCGAATTAAAGCGGACCTTAAAAGAATTTGCCAGGGCAGCACAAAATATAAGCAGACTCGCTGATCATCTGGAGCGACACCCTGAATCGATTATCCAGGGGAAAGGAAAGGAATAATAATGACCAGGAAATGTTTAGATTTATTGGTATTTTTCATTATTTTAATACAAGGCCTTATCATCGGGTGTATTGGTGGATCTTCACAGGAAGCTGTTTACTATGTTTTTAACTCTTCTGCCCATCAATTAACAACGAAATCTACCATTGGAGATGGTGGGCTTGGAGTTGGGCCCATTAAGATTCCAGAGTTTCTGAAACGTCCACAAATTGTCATGCGTCAAAGTGAAAACGTGTTGGTAATCAATGAATTTCACCGTTGGGCAGATTCATTGGAAGCACAAACAACGGGTGTCCTGGTTGAAAATCTCTCAACCTTGTTGAATACATCGAGTGTGAGTGCTTACCCGTGGGAAAGACCTTTTGTCCCAAAGTATCAGCTTTATATCGATTTCAGGCGTTTCGAGGGGAAAATAGTAGGTTTAGTGGTTTTGGAGGCAGTCTGGTGGGTTGTTGAAACAAAAGACAATAAATTATTGTTAACCAGACGATCATCATTAATGATACCCATGGATGGGAGAGACTACAAGACCTACGTGACAGCACTGAATACCGCTTTGGAAAAACTCTGCCAAGAAATTGCCGGAGGGATTACCCATTATTTCAAATAAAAAAATAAATTCCATCTCAAAATAGAACTCACTATGATGACAAAACAGCTATTAGAATTTTCTAACAGCTGTTTAATTTAACTTATTTTGTATGTGTATTGGAACTTCCGGCACCATTTATGGAATTGA
Organism: Desulfobacteraceae bacterium; assembly: GCA_024226935.1. Lineage (GTDB taxonomy): Bacteria > Desulfobacterota > Desulfobacteria > Desulfobacterales > Desulfobacteraceae > NBML01. The sequence goes on along the minus strand of JAAELK010000297.1, from coordinate 1,116 downwards.
GTCCATAACCACTTTCGAGTTTGTCATAAATTGCTTGGGTTGGGGCAAGCCAGACTTCTCCTGTCCCTTTGAAAGTCTGAAGCAAGCCCTCACCAGAAGCCCAGGAGCCGATAATTCCTTTTGTAATCATTTCAACTTTAAATTCAATGGCACCCCTTCGCAAAATAGCAAAATTACCATCTACTTTTACTTCTTCATCTTCAAGATGATACACAAGTACTTCTTCGATTGGTACTGGTGAAGACAATATAGCAATGCCGGTGCCTTTAATTATAGTTTGAAAAAAACCTTCGCCACCAAAAATTGCAGAAGATATATTTTTTTGAATTACTGCCGATACTTCCAGAGTACTCTCACAGGCATAAAACATGCCTTTATCAACGATAATCTCATCATTATCAAGTTCCAGAAGCATAAAATGACCAAAGGAAGGCTCAAGCCATATCTCACCTTGACCAGAATAAGTAGCTTTGAATAACTTTTCACCACTCAACATACTCGATCCCAGGTTTTTGAGGAAACCTTTTGCGGCTTTTGTTTGTACATCAATTTTGCCTTTCATGAAATAGAGTGCTCCGGATTCAAGTTTAACGGAGCCTTTTTTGAGTGTAATTTTTATATTTTTGAGTCTAACACCTGATTGATCCATATAGAAAATTCTTTGGGCACCGTATCCACTTCTAGCCCCTGTTAATTTTGCTTGTTCCACTGTTTCTACTAAAATCATTTTCCAATTTATCAATAACTCTACTGTTTTCCACTTATTTTCTTCCTTATTAGTTTGTGTCATATATGCTTAAGTATACAATTTGAAATTAGTGATTCTCTTTCAAGCATACAATGTTATAAAATTGATTGCAATCAAGGACCACTCCATTGAATTTGTTCATAACATAGTAAGCGGTTAATTGATTTTACTTGCCAAAGCCTATGAAAACCGGGTATAAAATTAAATTGCAAAATCTGCAAGCAGGGTTTTAGGTTCATCAGGATATCGCGTACTTCGCATCAACAGTAAGTATCGGTGCCTTTGAATTATAATGAAAATTTTAAGTCTTGAAATTAAGGAGTGGACATGACCATTTTCCTATTTTTTTGTATTAGCCGTACAAGAAT